>NZ_JBPVIR010000030.1:0-546 GCF_057373025.1 Sporosarcina sp. AD_1 | reverse complement strand
TCGTTTGAGGCTAGCCCTAAAGCTATTTCGGAGAGAACCAGCTATCTCCAGGTTCGATTGGAATTTCACCGCTACCCACACCTCATCCCCGCACTTTTCAACGTACGTGGGTTCGGGCCTCCAGTAAGTGTTACCTTACCTTCACCCTGGACATGGGTAGATCACCTGGTTTCGGGTCTACGACCCCATACTCTGTCGCCCTATTCAGACTCGCTTTCGCTGCGGCTCCGCCTTCTCAGCTTAACCTTGCATGGAATCGTAACTCGCCGGTTCATTCTACAAAAGGCACGCCATCACCCATTAACGGGCTCTGACAACTTGTAGGCACACGGTTTCAGGTTCTTTTTCACTCCCCTTCCGGGGTGCTTTTCACCTTTCCCTCACGGTACTGGTTCACTATCGGTCACTAGGGAGTATTTAGCCTTGGGAGATGGTCCTCCCGGATTCCGACGGAATTTCACGTGTTCCGCCGTACTCAGGATCCACTCTGGAGGGGATGGACTTTCGGCTACGGGGCTTTTACCCGCTCTGGCGAACCTTTCCAGG
>NZ_JBPVIR010000003.1:0-480342 GCF_057373025.1 Sporosarcina sp. AD_1 | reverse complement strand
GCCTTTATTTATAAAGGCTTTTATTTTACAATTAATAAGAACGTTTGTTCTGTGTTTTGAAAGGGGTGATTGATGTGTATAAAGATGTTGAGGTATTAGAAATTTTAAAACCGAAAATCAAAAGTGCATTGAAAAATACTAACTTCCAAGAAAGAGGGGATTTAGAACAAGAATTAATATTAAAAATTTTATCCAAGTTACCGGATATAAAAACTACAAATATTCCCGGTTTTTTTGACTTGATAAATCAAGAAAAATATATGAGCTAGAAAGAAATGTATATTCCTTTATAAAAGAAAAAGAGTTGGAAAGTCATCATGATTTCCAACTCTTTTTATGAATATCGATATTTAATTAATCACCGACACGAGATCACTTGTTGATGTTTGAAAGAATTTTAACTAGTTAATCGCTGTTTTCAATTTTATAAATTAAATATGGCCTTCAACCTTTTAGCCTCACTATCATAGCCAGCTCCTTTGATAGTAGAAATGATCTTCATTTGTATTTGTTTGCGCTTTTTATGTCCACTAGCATTTACTAATTCCTCGACTTTTGGAACAACTTCCTTTAAGTAAAAATCAAAATACTCCTTTTTGTTATCTTCAGGATTTTTCATTATTAGCCAGCTCCTTTCTTTTCATTAATAAAAGGAGAATAAATGTTAAAATAACAACCAGTGAAAGGTTGTTTTTTATTTACATATATCCCTCTATTTAAAAAAGGAGGAATTGCACATGGTTATGGCAAAAGAAAAAATTAAAAATCCATTACTTCGTAACTTTTTAAAACAGCAAGATAATTTAAAAGTGTATGAGTCGTATCTGGAAAGAAACTCTGCCGAGTTGAAAGAAATATTAAATCAAAGATTTAAAAAGTTTTATTATAAGATAAGGATCATTTCTTATTTTTCTAAGCTGATTGATTTTGAATCAATTAATTTTGATAAAAAAAATAGAGAACGCAACCAAAATTTAATTTAATATTGGACAAGCCTTCTGAGTCTGGGGATACTTTAGTTGAACAAATCGAAGATCAAACTATAAGAGAAAATAATAAAATTGAAGATATGATTCCCTTAACAGCTTTAAAGTAATTAACCAATAGGCAGAAATTGGTTTTGGAGTTGTGGTTTTACGCTAATTTGAATGATACAGAAATCGGGAATCTATTAGGTGTTTCACAACAATCCATCTCGAAAACCAAACAAACAGCTTTACAAAAGTTGAGGTGGGCTAACGATGCAAAATGAAATTGATATGCTTCAAATAATTGGAAATGTGGGTTTTCCTATAGTTGTAACAATATTTCTATTGGTGCGTTTTGAAAAGAAGCTAGAAAAGTTGGAAAATGCAATTCAAGAATTAACAAAAGTCTTAGATCGAGCAGACAAATAAGCAAAGCTTTCTAACATAGTGTAATTAGATACTAAAGTCCTCGAACTCCATTCTTTTAAATCAAACAACTATGATGCTCTTGCTTGAGGATAATCCACTACCATACCCTCAATACAATATAACCCTGTTCAAATGTTTGTGAATATATGTCATATAACTTAGAATATTAAAATGCTCCAGCTCTAATCCTCAAGCGTAGTCTTCCGTATTCAAAATGTAAGCGCTTGAGGATTTTTATTTTTTATTTGTCCCATTGACAAATCCTCCCGATATATTAGATACTCATCTAATAAGATTAGTATCTAATATAGGAGGAGATGAAATGAGTGAAACAGTTATTACCGTTTCTAACGTTCGGCGGGTGTATAAGACCGAAGTGGGGTTGTTCAAAAAGACGAAGAAGGAAGTCGAGGCGCTGAAGGGGATTTCTTTCTCCATCAACAGAGGGGAGATTTTCGGTTTGCTCGGACCAAACGGAGCGGGGAAAACAACGATGATTAAGCTGTTGACGACGATGCTCATTCCTGACGGGGGGACGATTTCAATACTTGGGATGGACCCTGTTACGCAGCAGCGGAAAGTCAGGCCGCATATTAACTTTATCTTAGGCGGGGAGCGGAACTTATATTGGCGGTTGTCCGCTTATGATAACCTTGCCTATTTTGCAGATCTGTACAAGGTGCCGCGGGTTGAACAGAAGAAGCGTATTTTGGAACTGCTTGAACTGGTCGGACTTGAGGACGTGGCCCATCAGCGGGTCGAAACGTTCTCTAAGGGAATGAAGCAGCGACTTCAAATTGCGAGAGGGCTCATCAACCGACCCGATATCCTCTTTCTTGATGAACCGTCGATCGGCCTCGATCCGGTCAGTGCCAGGCGGCTGCGCGACATTTTACTGAAATTGAATGAACAAGGCACCACTATTTTGCTGACGACCCACTATATGTACGAAGCGGATGAGCTTTGCGACCGGATTGCGTTTATTGACAAAGGGCAGCTGATCACGGTGGATACGCCGGCGAATATGAAACGGCAGACAGCAGGTCTATCGATTATTGAATGCAAGCTGACTAAAGTAGATGCGAGCAAGTTGGAGGCGTTGTCCCGTCTGCCGCATGTCCGTCATGTGAAGCAGGAGCAGGATGACATGCTGACGACGATTCGCCTGCAGACAGAAATGCCGCAAGCTGTCATTCCTGCTATCTACCAGCTCGTCGATGAGACGAATATCTCGGATTTGGCGATTATGCAGCCGACACTTGAGGACGTCTACGTACAGCTAGTCGGGGGGCATGCGAAATGATGCGAGCTTTCATGCATACAGCCAAAGTGCAGATGGGCTTATCCATTGCCCGTCCGATGTTCAAATTTGTTATTGTGGTCAATCCATTATTTTTAGCGACATTGGCGTTTTTTATCTACGGCAGTTCCTCTCCTGAGCGTTTGTTCCAGTATGTCGTCCTCGGCTCAGGCTTCATGGCCTTGTGGTCTTCTATCGTTTATTCGTCAGCAAGCGAAGTGCAGCGAGAACGCTTTTATGGGACGCTTGAACTGCTGTTTGTTGCCCCGGTTTCATTCGCTGCCATTCTGGTCGGGAAGATAATCGGCAATATGGTATGGGGATTGATTTCCATGGTCATTGCGTTCCTTTATCTTGTTCTGTTTTTCCGAATTGAAGTGCCGGCTGTTCAACCAGTGTTGTTCTTCGGTTCGTTTGCTTTGGTGCTGATCGCCATTTCGGTCTTTTCATTTTTCTTGGCACTGGCATTTACGCTGTCCCGCCAGACGAATGCCTTGATGAACTTCATTGAATATCCGATTTATCTCGTTTGCGGTTTTTTATTTCCGATCACTATTTTGCCTGACTGGGTAAAGCCGATCTCCTATTTGTTGCCGCCAACGTGGGCGATTGAGCTGCTGCGACGTGCGACGGAAGAAAATGCGACATGGTCCCAGCTGGCCCTTCCGTTTTCCGTATTGCTTGGACTTGTAATGGTTTACATTGGGTTCGGTTATGTATGCTACCGGGCGGTTGAGCACAAAGCCCGCATCAATGGGAAACTGGGGGTGTATTGAATGGAAGCGGTGCAGCGGTTTTTTCGACACAGTATTTTATCCTATAAGGCGTTGTTCGGTTGGCTGGATCCGAAAGTGTATGTCTTCGTCATGGTATTAAATCCGTTTAGCCAATTGCTCTTTTTTGCGGTGCTAGTGAATTATGTGTACGGAGGGGAAGGACTCGCAGGTTATATCGCATCGAATGCCTTACTGCTATGCGTCATGAATTCCGTATTCGGCATGATGTCCGTCATTACATCGGATCGGGGAATGGGGACGCTCCAGCTTGTCATGTCTACACCTTCGAGCAAAGCGCCTCTCTTCATTTCAAGGTCGCTCGCACATGTAGTAAATGGGGTGTTCACCGCTGTGTTCGGCTTGGCGTTCGGAATACTGCTGTTTGGGCTTTCCATTCCGTTGGACGCACTGTTATCACTGCTTGCAATCTGGCTTGTGTCGATTTTTTCTGCCTGCGGTTTAGGGCTGATCATTGCAACATTTTGTTTATGGTCGCCTTCCATGCATCTGTGGTCCAATTTGCTCGCGAGCCTGCTGCTATTAGTGAGCGGGGCCAACTATCCGCTTTCTGTCATGCCTGCATGGCTTGAGCAAATAGCGGCCTTTGTTCCACTCACCCGAGGCGTCCGATTGACAAAAGACATTGTAAATCAAGGCGACTTTTCACATATGGCAGCTCTATTGAGCCAGGAATTCCTATTAGGATGCTTCTTTTTTGCCATCAGCCTGGTGTTGATTGCCTACGCAGAATATTTGGCACGCGTAAAAGGGACGATGGATTTGGAATAAAGTGCGTCATATCGGTTTGGTTATCGTGTTTCAGTGGGAAAGAAAAGCGCGATGAAAGCAGTCCCTTCATCACGCATTCTTTCTATTCTCTCCTCTCCATGCAAGATATATCGCTAGCCCGTATCCAAATGGCTGGATAACTAAGGAGACGAGATCTGGGATAAAAGAAAGATCCGGGAGCACTTCTAAGCCTGCTCCTCTTAAGTATTCTAGTAAGCTCCATATAGCCAATAAGGAAGGGAGTGTAAGGAAATAAACCCATTTGGAATAACAGGCATTGCTTAGTTTCCATACAGTAAACCAGCTTAACGGCAGAAAGATGGCAGGTACGAGGAGACTCCAATCAGGTTGGTATAGAAGAAGGTCGAAAAAGAACAAGCATGTTGCCCATAGTGTTGGGACAAGTGTTAAGAGTAGTATGGCTTCCTCTTTTCCCGTTTGTTTTTTCCTTTCCATGGCAGCCTGTTGATCACCTGTTTTCTTGGGGATTTGTTTCCAAAGAAAAATGATGCTTGTGAGATACAGAACAGGAATTATTAAAAAGAAAGGGAGTAACGCGCAGACCGGTGTAAGAACAGCCAGCCACACAGTAAGAAAAACGAGCCACCCTTTACTTAATCGGAAGGCGGCGAAATAGAATGCAATCCAAATTAGTAAGGTCAAGCCAACGAGAATGGAAAAAATAATTGTGCCGTCCGGCTTTGATTCTATTCCCAAACCAAAAAAGAATGCCAGTAAAAAGTAAAACAAACCCATTGTAGAAAGGTTGGCAATCAGAAGCAATACCATTCCAAAAGGTTTTAGCATATGAAAATCATTCCTTAAATAGTTAATCTAAAGTAGTATAGCATAACTATCCATGGAAAGAAGGCGCTGTATAAAACCATTCTGGTTAAGCACTCTACAGATGAGGAGGCTTGATCATGAACAAACCTTTTATGCCGCAGCTCGTATATTTTGAGCCGAATGCGCTCGATTACCCGCTTGGACAAGAGTTGAAAGAGAAATTTGAAAAGCTGGGGACTGAAATTCGGTTTACAACATCCCATAACCAAGTGAGGAATCTGCCGGGAGAAACGGACGCGCAAAAGTACCGGATGGCAAAGTCTACATTGGTCGTCGGAATCAGGAAGACATTGAAGTTCGATACGTCTAAGCCATCCGCTGAATATGCCATTCCTTTTGCGACTGGCTGTATGGGCCATTGCCATTATTGCTATTTGCAGACGACGATGGGAAGCAAGCCGTATATCCGGACGTATGTCAACGTCGAAGAGATCTTGGAAGCCGCAGACAATTATATTGCAGAACGTGCCCCGGAAATTACCCGATTTGAAGCGGCCTGTACATCTGATATTGTGGGTATCGATCACCTAACCCATACATTGAAACGGGCGATTAACCATTTTGGGCAAACAGAGCTCGGCCGGCTGCGTTTTGTAACGAAGTTCCACTACGTCGATCATTTGCTCGATGCCGAGCATAATGGACATACACGATTCCGCTTCAGTGTGAATGCTGATTTTGTCATAAAAAACTTTGAGCCGGGCACTTCGCCGCTCGAAAAGCGGATTGAGGCTGCCGGAAAAGTCGCACGGGCCGGCTATCCACTCGGATTTATCGTCGCGCCGATTTACTTGCACAAAGGTTGGGAAGAAGGATACCGGCATTTATTCGAACGGCTGGATGCCGAGCTGCCGCAAGATGCACGGGATGACATTACGTTCGAATTTATTCAGCACCGCTTCACCAAGCCGGCGAAAAAAGTCATTGAAAAGAACTACCCTAAGACAAAGCTGGAGCTCGACGAGGAAAAGCGCCGATATAAATGGGGTAAATACGGGATAGGCAAGTATATTTACCCGAAGAACGAAGAGGACGCCATTAAAGAGCATGTCTTCGGTTATACCGAAGCGTTCTTCCCAAATGCTAAGATAGAATATTTTACGTAAGGCCTATTTGGAATATAATCAGGTGAAGAAAAACATGCCGTTTTTCTTCATCTGCTTTTTAAATCAACAATGTATGTGTTGGAATGGTCTTATCTTCGATTAAAATTCCCATGGCACCAAACTCACTCGTATGATTACACCAACCGGACGTATTCATTCGAAGCGAGTCCCCTTATCATTTGCGGTAGTGCTCATAAGTACCTGGGAAGTGCTCGTATCTTCATTAGTTTGCTCGTAAGTTCGCGTGAACTCCTCGTATATTTAGGAAACTGCTCGTATGTTCTAAAGAGTGCTCGTATATTTGTGGAAGTGCTCGTATATCCGCCAAACTGCTCGTAAGTTCCAAAAGAGTGCTCAAATATTCGCCTGTCTGCTTGAAAGGATCAGCCAATCCTTTCTAATCCATACAACAAGAACCCTCCAACTATCCACCCATAAAAAAAGCCGATCCGGAAAATCCTTTCCGGACGGCCTTTATTTTACACAATCGAAGATAAACGATTTGGATTGAGCTGTGGCTTCTTGGAATTCCCAGTCGCCATAGGCTTGCACTTCTGAAAATCCGGCTTTCTTCAGAGATTCCCGAAGGGCTTCCAGTGTTCTGAATTTCAATTGAATTTTCTCGCGCACTATGACTTCCCCAGTTTGTGCATAGGTAACCGTTTCGTAAAATGTGAAGATGTCTTCCTCCAGCCCATCGTATGTTGTCCAGATTTCAAGGGCGTCTCCGTTGTCCGGGTGTACGGCGGCATCAGGTGTGTCGTCTTGCATCCAGGCGACCCAAGCTTCCGCTAAGGGATTTCGTGTATCGAAGATGAAGTGGCCGCCGTCTTTCAGCGCCCGGTAAGCATCCGCGAGCACTTGCTGCCAGATATCATCCGTCAGGAAGACTTGGGCGACATTGGCTGTCATGATGACTGTATCGTAAGCATCCGTTTTCAAGTCCGCGCTGTCTCCGACCACCCAGTTAATGTGACCAGCATGCTCTTTATTTCTTGCTGCCTCGATGGCTTCTTCGTTAGGATCGATGGCCGTTACATCGTATCCTTGCTTGGCAAAATGGACGGTGAGCCTGCCTGTCCCGCATCCGAGGTCTGCGAGTTGCTTCGTGTTTGATTTTTGTAAAAGGGAAAGGAAAAAATCATCATCTTTCCCCCAGCGATTGAGCTGGTCATAAACAATAGGGATCATTTTGCAACCCGCTTTCTTTTTTAGTATCGATTTCCGAATTTCATCGCTTTCTTTTAATAAAGCTGAGATGTCTGCCGCATTGCTTGTCTTGTCGGTAGGAAAAAGCGGCCGGATCTTGGAATGTGCAGGTACGATCGATGGTAATCTGGCTGGATGGAATGCCTGCCAATTCACACTGCTTTTTGACGGTCAGTTGATTGTCAATATGGTATTTTCCGGTTGATTCGTTGTAATACATAAAGTCATCCGCATATCCTAGCTTTTCAAATTTTGTGTAGACATCTTCATCCACTTCAAATTTTTCCTGGCTGAGTGCTGCACCGATTTGCACATGGATATCCGCCAGATCGCATTTCTCCGCTTGCTTTAAATGCTCGAATAATTTCAATGTGACTTCCTTCACCGTTCCTTGCCAGCCGGAATGAACGGCGCCGATCAGGCCTGTCTTGTCGTTAAAGAATAAAACCGGTACGCAGTCTGCGGTAAAGCTGCACAACACAATATCAGGTTCATACGTATATAAGGCGTCTGTTTCCGGTATCGCATCTGCGTTATCCAATGCGCCTCGGCCTTTGTCCACCTGCGTGACATGATGGAAATTGGCGCTATGGGTTTGATTGGCACATACAAAGTCGTGGATGGACACATTCAAAAACTTGGCAAGCCTACCACGGTTCTCAAGAACATCTTGTTTCCCCTGGCACACATGCAGTGCCATATTATTTGCTTCGGGCAAGGACTGATCTTGTAAGGTCATGCCTGCCACGATATGTTGATTCTCCATATACATCTTTTTCATTTTCATCACCTTCTCTTACTATATCGTCCCTGCCAAATATTGTGTAGAGCAAGCACCCGAAATTTGTTTTTCATGTATTAAAAATTGCTTTTGGCAAAAGATAATAATGAATCATAACAAGCGGTGGACAGTTTCGTCTGAACTCAGATGATATTGCATGGTACACGCTGCCGAACGTTACAGGTTCACGATTTTCCAATCGAAGGAGGTGTCATGCATGAGTACGCTTTCACGAATCGCACTGGCTTTAGTTATCATTGGGGCATTGAACTGGGGCTTGATCGGTTTTTTCCGCTTTGATTTGGTCGCAACGCTGTTTGGAGGCCAAGGTGCATTTTTATCCAGGGTGGTGTACGGTCTTGTCGGAATAAGTGGTCTTGTTTGTATAGGTCTCCTTTTCAAACCGAATGAGGACTACGATACAGTCACGACCGATCGACGTTTCAGCAATCCAAATTACGGAACTGAATTTGGAGAAGAACCGGATTTCAGGAAAGAAAGAGACGTTCATAAAAAAACGGACGACAAAGACGATATAGTGTAATGAAAACAGCCACCTATTTAGGTGGCTGTCTGTCATTGCATAGATGCCCGGAAATCCTCCAGTGCATCCTGAAGAACGGTGACGCCCTGGCTCATGGCAGATCCGCCTCCGAGTGCGGCTGCCACTCCGATCGCTTCCATCATCTCTTCCTCCGTGCTGCCGTTATCGAGACAGCCCTTCGTATGGTAGACAATGCAATGTTCGTTGTGTGCATACACGCTGATCGCAAGCGCGATGAGTTGTTTTTGCTTTTGATCCAGTGCACCTTCCGCAAAGCTGGATTCGGTAAATGCATGGAATGTCCTTGCGACTTCGGGCAACTTTTCCGAGAAACTGCCCATTCCGACTTTATATTCCTGTAAGACCGCCTCAGTATACGTGATTTCTTCCACGAAAAATCCCTCCTGTTCGAAGGTAGTATTTGCAAGATAGCAAAAGACATGCATCCTTTTTTGGAAGAAATCCTCGTCAGCTGTCATCCTGATCCTCTTTGCACTCCTTTTCCATTTCCTTTATTTCCTTCATATGTTCCTGATATTCCTCTTCCACCTTTGAAGTAGCGGGCAGAAAGGATTCGTTATTATTATCGACTCGCTTTCCATACCGGATCATTTCGTAAATAATCATCCCGTTGTTCGGCTTCCCGTTTACTGTCATCATCGGAACGATATCGAATAATACATAGTAAAAAGCATAGAACACAAAACGATCCCAAAAAGTCTTATATTCTTCGCCCCACCCATTCGCGACAAGGAAATTAATGAGGAGGGCAAGGGTGAGATTCATCAGAATCGGCCCTGAGTAAATGCAAATATATGCAAATTTGCTTTTTCGTTTTAATCCATCGTACGAAAACCAACTATACAAGTGATAATACTTCCGGATATCAAGCATGCCGATTTTAAGAATACGGGGACCTGACCCGATGGTAAGTCTCGGTTCAATAACCCCAAATAGCCAGCTGACAATCAAATATCCCGACTCGCGAATGAAGACGACAATTGGCAAGATGATAAAAGCTGAAATGACAAGGGATACGAGATCAGATAGTCCAAACATTTTACATCACATCCCAACTAAAACCGGCAAAACATGATTCATAGAATACCCGAAACGCTTCGGTCTAAACCCGAACAAGTAGATTGACAGGATACTTCCAACTACGTATACTAATAATTACTTTAACCATTAAAGTATTTAATGATTAAAATATATAGTGAGAGGAAGTAGTGGAATGGAAAATAATGAAGCATTCTCTCGTTTCGAGGAGTTATTTTGGTCGGTAACGAGGAACATGGGGCATATGTGGTCAAAGATTTTTGAACAACATCTTCCAGGCTCCCAGTCGTATCTCATTTTTATGCTCGAGCGGAAAGGACCTCTGCGAATGTCGGAGTTGGCAGAAGCTCTTCATCTGACGGCGGGTGCCGTGACGACCGCTTCCGATAAATTAATTGAACAAGGCTATATTGAGCGGAAACGCGATGAGGTCGATCGCCGTGTTGTTTATTTAGAGATTACCGACAAGGGCCGGGAGACGATGGAGCAGTTGCGAAACGAAGGCAGGAAGACAATGAAAACCGTTTTTGGACACCTGTCTGAAACAGATCTTCAACATCTGACAGCCACCTTTGAACAGGCTGCGGCTAATATCGATTTGCTTAAAAAGGAAGGGACGTCATGAATCATTTATCAGATAAGAAAAAAGTGTCCATTATGCTTGCCATCATGGCAGCGATGTTTTTCTCTGCCATTAACCAGACAATTATCGGGGTAGCGATGCCGAGAATTATTGCAAAGCTTGGCGGTATGGACTATTACACATGGGTCATTACCATCTATCTTTTAACGATGGCGGTATCGACCATACTCGTCGGAAAGCTGTCGGATATTTACGGACGGAAGCCATTTTTATTGGCAGGGATCGCCTTCTTCATGATTGGGTCCTTCCTGTCCGGCTTTTCGCAGGACATTTTCCAATTGATCATCTTCCGGGGTATTACAGGGATCGGCGGCGGGATGATCATGTCAAACGCCTTCACTGCTGTCGGTGACCTCTATCTGCCGAGGGAGCGGGCGAAATGGACCGGTGCAATGAGCGGCATCTTCGGAATATCGAGTGTGCTCGGTCCGCTCATGGGCGGTTTTATTGTCGACCATCTTGATTGGCACTGGGTGTTCTGGATCTTCCTCCCGCTTGGCCTTGTCGCGTTCGCGATGATCTTCAAGCTATTTCCGAAAGTGGAGAGAAGAGAAGGCGAGTCCATCGACTATTTTGGATCTTTCTTTTTGACGGTGACGATCGTGTCCGTCTTGATGGCGTTTAGTTTCGCCGGGGAAGGAGCCGGTAAATACGCATGGGGATCCTGGCAGATTCTCGGTTTGTTCGGCCTGACGATCGTGGCGTTACTTGCCTTTATGATTACCGAAACAAAGGTAAAGACGCCTGTCCTGCCGCTTTCCTTGTTCAAGAATGACATCGTAACGGTATCCAACATCGCAGGATTCTTGCTTGGCATGGGAATGATGGGCGTCATGATCTACACGCCGTTCTTCATTCAGGGGGTTAAAGGAATTTCTCCGAGCGGTTCCGGTTATATTATGATGCCAATGTCCATCGTTATGGTGTTCGCGACGACCTTTGCAGGTGCGTACATGACGAAGTCCGGGAAATATAAAGGCCTTGCCATTACAGGGTTAAGCGTGACCGCACTGGGGATTTTCTTGCTTTACTTCATTACTATCGATACGCCGATCTACGTCCTGATCAGCTATTTATGCATCGTTGGATTAGGGCTGGGCGCCAGCATGCCAGTCTTTTCCTTGACCGTTCAGAACGCTGTCAGCATGAGACAGCTTGGTGTTGCTTCTGCCTCCTCTCAGCTGTTCCGTTCGCTCGGGAATACGATGGGAATCGGAATCCTGGGGGCAATTATGAGCTCTCGGATGGCCACTAGCATGAAGGAAATGTTTGCGGACGGCAGCATGAATACGGCTGCTTCACTTCCGCCAGAGCAAGTACAGCAATTCGGAGCGCTGATGAATCCCGAGGTCTTGCTGGATCAGCCGAGACTCGAACAGCTCCAAAAGGCTTTGCCTGCAGATTTGCAGCCAGTGGCGGAACAAATGATTACCGCAGTGAAAGATGTGTTCGCCGACGCCTTAACGACAACGTTTTTAGCCGGGGGAATCATTATGGTCATTGCTGTTCTATTTGCTGTCTTCCTCCGGGCAATCCCTCTTGTTTCTGCAGAAGACAAGATGCGGAAAGAGTTTCAAAAACATCAAGGAACGAAAGAGCACCAACCACAGCCATAACGAAGGAAAGACGGTCTTTTCGAAGGCCGTCTCTTTTCGTTTTTCATTGACAACAAAAGGGAAAAAGAGAAGAATGGGAAATATCTTATGACCGGAAGGAGAAGTTTTATGGAACGAATAAAATGGATGCTAATGGTTGCAGCGATCTCCGTTCTCGTCGCCGGATGCACGAAGGCAAACGATAATAACGGTCAGACTGGTGCGGAGAACAAGCCGCCCGTGACGAATGAAACAAATGATGCTGCCGATAACGAATCAACCGGAAAGGATACATCCAAAGGACAGACGGAATCTCAATCGCCCGAAACCTCAGTAGAAGACGAGCAGAAACAAATGGCGCTGGATTCGCTGAAAGACTTGGCGGCACGTGCGAAGGAAGGGAAAGTATATCGTCCGGATCAAGGCTTTGTGATTGGAAAGACGACGAGGAAGGACGTATACAATACAATTGGCGAGGCGGAAGAGAAGGGTCAGGGCTATGAGCATTATCATGGCTCGATGGGCAATCCTTCCGTCGCATTCAAATACGATGGGGACGGGGTTCTCGAGGAAGCCCGATATTTTGGAACAAATGTAGAACGCCAGACGAACCTCGGTGGGATTACTGAAGAGGATTTGACAGCGCAGCTTGGAAAACCGGATGATATTCGGAAGATAGAAGCGACAGGCGAAAAGAATATACGCTATCATGTAGGGGAGTTCGAATTACAGTTCATTATCGGGGACAACGGGACGCCCGATCATGTGAATTTGAAGAAATGGCAAGGGTGATGGCAAGGGGGGATTATGTATGATAATTATCTTGATCGTTGTAATTTTACTTGGAATAGCGCTGATGTTTTATTCAAAGCTGGCGATGGTCGAAGAAAGGGTTAAGCGGCAGGATAGATTGTTGGAACGGTTGCTGAAGCATATGGAAATTGAAACACCGGTCTCTGAGGAAGTGCTTGCCTTATTGCGGAAAGGTAAAGAAGTGCAAGCCGTGAAAGAGGCGAGGGAGCGGTTTGGCCTATCCTTGCTGGAGGCCAAGCAGTATGTGGACCAATTGAAGGACAAAACGACTAAATGAAAACCAGGCCGGGGGAGATTCCCAGGCCTGGTTTATTATGTCCGACACCCAATAGCCAGTCACTTTTTCCGCAACGATCGAACGATAAAGAAAATCATAGTACCGAATAGGACGATGAGAAAGACAGGTAAAAAGGCGATGCCAAGAGAATCAGCTTTGCCCAAGGACACTTGGAGAGAACGGAAACTGATATACGCTAAGAAAACAAGAATTTCATTTTTCATGATGTTTAGCAAAAGCCGCGAATTCTTGTATTGAAATTCAATATTGGACTCATTTAAATTCATGTAGTTGTGCCATTCTGGATGCTTTTCCAAAAAGGCCATGAACACAGTCAAAATGGCGGCAATGATCGGCAAAATGATTAGTTCCCACTTGGATCCCCATCGATCTATGTTTCCGGCTGCATCAAAATGGCCGGGCACTTGATCAGGCAGCTGGCCCCAAGCGTAGACAAGATAGCCGATCCACGAGATAAACACGATGAAGCCAATAAGATCAGCCACTTTTTCCAATAAGGTTTTTGGAATGGTAAGTTTCGGACGATTATACATAGAGGTACCCTCCACAATTCTTCGTTGTTAACTTTACGGAGAAAAGGGACAAAAGTTTCATCTGCTCCGCAACAGTCTTTCGCAATGAAACCATGACAATCATCCAGTCTCTATTGTACGATAGAAAAAAAGGAGGATGTTTCATGGTACAGATTGGGATTATCGGTTTAGGGGCAATCGGCCAACGCTTGATTGGGCAATTTTCAGCACATGAGGATGTGTCCGTAGTAGCTGTATGTGATCATTTGGAGTCATTGGCAAAGGAAACCGCCAATCAATTAGGTGGTATTCAATTCTATACAGACTATAAGAGATTGATTGAAGACGAGAAAGTGGAGCTTGTTTATGTTGCGGTGCCGCCAAAATATCATCATGCCATTGTCATGGATGTGCTGCGTGCGAAGAAGCATGTCCTCTGCGAGAAGCCGCTTGCGAATTCTGTGGAAGAAGCAGAAGAGATGATGGGTGCAGCGAAAGAGGCGGGTGTCGTCCATGCGATGAACTTCCCGTTGAATTATGGTCCGGCTGCTGCGAAGTTTGCCGCGTTGATAAGTGAAAGCTATGTAGGGCAATTAAGACGGTTGCAGTTGACGATGCAATTTCCGGAATGGCCGCGTGCCTGGCAGAAAAATGACTGGGTCGGCGGACGGGAACAAGGCGGCTTCGTCTTGGAAGTCGGCGTGCATTTCATCCAGCAGACATTGAAGATATTCGGAAATCTTTCCAACATCCAAACCCGGTTGGAGTTGCCTGCTGATCCTGGCCGTTGCGAAACGGGCATTATCGCAACAGCTGAGCTGGCGGACGGCACGCCCGTGTTGATTGAAGGCATGAGTGGCATGGCAGGCAAAGAACATATCGGATTTACGGCATTTGGGACAGAGGGCGTCCTATCGCTTGAGAACTGGGGCACGCTACGCGGCGGGAAGACAGGCGAGCTGCTTGAGGAGATGGCGATTGAGGATGCAGCTGCTCCACGACTGGTGGATGAGCTCGTGAAGGCAGTGAATGGCCAAGCTGCTGAGATTTATGATTTTGAGGTTGGCTATCGATCTCAGGTTGTGTTGGAAGCTTTGCGGACTGGTTCCGTCAGTGTAAACTTGAATTGAATACAATCAAAAGGAGATGTTCCAAGTGGAAACATCTCCTTTTCCATCATTTTTCTATTTCAATGACTATATCATCCAGGATAATTTTTTCTTTTGGAGCAGTGCTTCCGATATTACGATAGATGCTGCCATTTTCATTTGTCCCGTCTTTTTGCGCGAGCTTCACAATAGGCGTCACTATTAACTGAGTGGCATCTGGATGCAGCTTTTCGAATGTACTCGTATGTCTCACGGGTTTTAACCCGAAACCGCCATTATGCTCATTTTCGTATATATGTCCCAGATCATCTTTAACTATTATATCTAACGTAACAAAATCCCATTCACTTCTAAGTTCGGTAGTAATGACTTCATTGTAGAAGATGAGAAATGACATAGGGGTATACACAATTCGTTTAACTGTTACAGTCACGTCATTATTAACGGATTTCAGGTCAACCAGTTGCTCTTGATTATCTGTAGCATGCAAATCAAATTGGAAATTCCAGTTCACTTTAATAGGGGTAACACCTTCCTCCGGTTGGATTCCACTAATGTTAAAATTAAAACTTCCTTCTTCAACACGATGATCTGTATAAAGGGTAGCCTGTGTAATACCGGCATAATGAGTGCCATTAATCCTCTCTATGTCGTGGTTTCCTGTAACTATGAACTCATGTGAATCCTCAGGTAAATTAGGTAATCCCATAATTTGCGGTGACTCGCCCAAGTCTCTCTTTGAAAATATATCATACGTAATATACAGCGCCTTTCCATCAAATACCGCTTCGTTAATGACCATTTTTATCCCATTTTCTTCTTCTGACAAAGACAGCACGTTTGCATTATTATTGAACCCTTCAACAAAGCGATCTGAACTAAACAGTTTATATACAAGTCCGATGACTGGCAGTTCTTGTGCAAACGATGTAAACGACAGTCCAAACAGACCGGTGGTTAATAGACTCGCTGAAACGGAAGCAGCCATAATAGCTTTCTTCCATCTAGAGGGAGGCTGCTTTCTTATGTGTGGATGTAACGAACGTATCAATCTTTTCTTGTCAAAGTCACTGACTGCTTCCTCTTCATATCGATCTACATCCATTCGCACGTCATTCAAGTAATCATAAATGTCCTTCATATGAAAACCTCCTGTCATTCCGTAACTTCTTTTTCCCCCGGTAGATCCGATTGTCGACAGCCGACTTGCTTAGGTCGAGCACTTCTGCGATTTCGGCAGGATGGAATCCGAGCAAGTACCGCATGATGAAAATCTGTCGATCAACCTTGTCCAATTGGTTCAGCAGTTGGTTGACTCGGTCTTCTGCAAGTACCTCTCCCGTAGGAGCATCAGGGGGAAGCAGTTCCACGAATTCAGCCGGTATCTCCGTATTTTTAACTTCTTTCCTGTAAATATCGATCGCTTTGTATTTTGCCACTGCACAAATCCAATTCTTAAACGAATCTTCATCTGACCCACGAAACTTTTTTGCGTTTTGCCAGATGGATAAAAACACATCATTCACGCACTCCCCGATTAAATCCTCGCGCCCAATTGGACCCAAGACGTGGCGAACTACATTTTTTAACAATGGCAAATAGCGATTAACAATATATTCCAACGCATCTTCCTTACCGGATTGGAGACGTCTAATAAAATTCCTGTTAGTAGACTTCATAGTTTTCTCCTTTGCTATTCTATAAAGGCCCTTACACTATATAATACGAAAGAAGAACGTCTTTTTTCGCAATTGAATTTAAATTGTTTACACAATCAAGAACGGAGTGGGTATGGTGGATTTATTCTCAATCATAAAAAAGGGCAAGGAATACTGGCTTGTCGACCAAATAAAGCGGGATGGGGTGTTGGAGGCAGCGTATCTCGATGCGTTTAGCAGCCTGCTTGATGAATGGAAAGAAGGGAAAATCGGCTACTTGTCGCTTTTGATGGACCCTGCTTATGAGAAGTGGCTAGTGGGACAAGGGTTTCACAATGTGTCTACGGTTGTCGAGTATACCCGAACGCTAGAGGAGGACTTTTCACAGGACGCTCCCATTGAGGCGGAGTCTTTGTCAGAGGGCTCGATGACAGATGGCGAATTTGCTGATCTGTATGAAAGATGCCGAAGCGGTTCGGCGAATAAAAACAATCTGTTCACGATTGCACAAGTGATGGAATCTCTTGAGAATGAATTGGGCCCTGAGTGGCGGTCCCATTGTTTTATGTTCCGGCGGGAGGGCAAGCTGATCGGGCTGAGCATTCCGATAATTGAAGAGGGAACAAAAGATGAGGGACGGTTGTTTTATTTTGGAACGGTGCCCGAAGCGAGAGGCAAGGGGTATGGAACGACTATGCATCGTAGTTCACTGGAATTACTGAAGCGTCTCGGTGCATCGTATTATGTTGGAAGTACGGACGAAGCCAATAAAAATATGATTGGCATCTTTACTAGGAATGGGTGCATACTTCGGGATCGTAAAGGAATCTATCGATTGGATAATAAATAACCAAGCTTATATTAAATATGATATGTTAGGTGGAAAGAATGGGGGAGAATGGGATGTTTACTTATAGGATCAACGAAGATATAGAATTGAAATTGCTAGAGACACGGCATGCGGAACAGCTATTTGGCATAATCGATAAATCACGAGACAGTTTGCGCGAGTGGCTGCCTTGGCTGGATTACAACCAAACGGTGGAGGATTCGAGAAAATTCATTGCAGGCACCTTGAAAAAGTATAGCGAGAACAACGGGTTTGAAGCTGGCATTTGGTATCAAGGCGAGCTGGCAGGTGTGGTCGGCTTGCATGGCATTAACTGGGCGAATCGATCAACGTCCATCGGTTATTGGCTTGGAAAAGATTTTGAGGGGAAAGGCCTGATGACAAAATCCTGCCAAGCTGTCATTGATTATTGTTTCAATGAGCTCGATCTGAATCGAATTGAAATTCGGGCAGCCGTGGAAAACCACAAAAGCAAAGCCATTCCGGAAAGACTCGGGTTTGTAAAGGAAGGCCGCATTCGACAGGCTGAATGGCTGTACGATAAGTTTGTTGACCACGAAGTGTTCGGGCGAATCAAAACAGATACTTTAGCATAAAAAGTGAAATGCTCAGTTCCATCCGCTTTGGGAGGGAACTGAGCATTGTCATTCTCCTGATGGTTCGGCTGGTTGAGCAGGCTCGGTTGTAGGCTTGTTCTTCTTCTTTCGAATGAAACTCCAGAGTGCAGCGATTCCGGCAACAATCAGGACGCCAAATTTTTTGGCAAATGCCAAAATAACTGCGAGCAATCCGGCCTTTTTCGCTACCGCCAAACCGGTGCCGCCTAGAATTAGTGCGGACAATCCATAGTTGGCCACTTTATCTGTGGATTTATCAAAATCTGTGTACTTATTTCCATCTGTAATATTGAGTTGAGATAAGATTTGATTTTGAAGGAGCTGTTTGTCTGCTTCCCTGTTTTCAGGGTCTGTTACAAGAATGACCGAAATATTCCCTTCTCTCGTTAAAATCCTCGTATTATAGTTCAAGAAGGTTTCCTTATTATCATCTTCCAGCAATAAAGACCACGTCAAATTATGTGTATCTTCATCATAGAAAGGTTCAATATCCCAACCTGTTACATAATAGCGCTCGCCTGGCTCCCGGTCTTTGTTCGCTTCCTCTGCTCCCGCCTGATAGCTCTTCAGCAAAGCCTTTGCGTCGATTTTTTCATCATCTTTGATGTGTCCAGTCTCTTCATAATCGAAATAGACAGCCCACGTCTGTTCTTCATCCATGGAGTAAATACTACCGACTTCGTCACCAGAAACAGGATCACCATATTCTAATGCCAGCTGCCTCGTGTCTTCTCCATCCAAGAAGAGAAAATCAGGATCAAGGTCAACCGTTGCAATCTCACCTAAGTCTACGGTTACTCCCCCTTCAATCCAGTTGTACTCATACTCAGCGTCTACAGCGACTGTTGTACTCAAAACCAAAAACAGTGCTGCGACCATAGCGGTCAAACGTTTCATGCTTAAAATCCTCCAAGCTTCTATGATATAAAAATATGTAGTGCTCAAGTGAAATGGAAATTGGAAGTACCATTCATTCCAAATGAAACCAATAATGATTATAGCAACAACTTTGAAAAAAGATATAACTTGAATAATAATCATTAATAAATAAATAGTAATCCCTATGAAATATCATTGATTGCCTAGCTATTTGGATATGCGTTACTTGAAACTTTTGTAAAAGAGTCGGGAGGAGAAGGCTGAGAGGAAAAGGATAGCCGTCGCTATCCTTTTTCATAAAGATTCATAATCGATGTCAGGAATTGTTGCTCTTTTTCAGTAAAAGGATTGGGGAAATCAAGTGGCTCCGCCTGTTCAATTTGAGGAGAAATGGCATCTATGTCGCCCTTCATCGTTTTTTTCATAATGGCTGTCAAACGAGTCGCGATTTGTTGTGCTTCCTCAGAATCTGGAGAGATCTCCTCTTGTACTGCTACTTTAATAGCGGTTAGAATGTTCGTCCATTCCTTCTCCAGCTGTAGTTTCTCGCTATTATCAACTTCGTCGACTAATTCGCTCGGCAGGTGTTTGCTCAGCCAATCCTCCGTTTCGTTTGCCAATATAAACATATGAAGCATGGAGCTGAAGACGGAAACATCTACAGTGGGTTCTTCTTCTACCACTTTTTTAAGATATTCGAGGTTTTCAAGGATTTCCTGAATTTCATTGAGCTGCGCTTCAAACGCTCTTTGTTGATATGCAATTGAATCCATCATGACTTCGCGCGCAATTCGTTTTTGCTCGATCATCTCCTTAATTTCCTTTAGGGGAAAACGTAAAAATTTCAATGCTTGAATTTGCTGAAGCTGATGCAGGTCGTCTGTGTTGTACAGACGATGTCCGCCTTCAGTGAAGTTGCTCGGTTGTAATAGGTGAATGCTGTCATAGTAGCGAAGTGTGCGAACGCTGACACCCGACTTTTTTGCAAATTCACCAATCGTGTACAGGACTGTTTCCAAAGGAACCCTCTCCTATTCTGTCTTGAAATAGCGAATAACCGGATACGAGAACTTCTTGCCCATCAAGGTGAAAATAGCTGCTACCAGGATGAGAATCGTTTCCAGTAGAATGAGCAGCAAGGCAAGGGTAGCTGCAAAGGGCCAAACTTTAGCTAATACTCTAGTCAAAATGATGAAAATCGGAAAAAAGGTGAAGTGGAGATTCAAACCTTCTTTCGCGTGATAGGTAAAGTAACTGCTTTTTTTCCGGACTAGGAAATAAACGACCAATGGCAGAAAAAAAGTGAGAAAGAGGGAAAGCACATGCATGGCCGCAGCAAGCCAACGTTTCCCCATAGATACTTGTTTCAATTTTATCGTCTCCTCTACAAATTGTAGTCCCTCTGAGGAACTCATTTTTTATGGTAGAAGATGACGTGGGTGGAGATTCAAGAGCTTTGAAAGAAAATTATTGCTTCGAAAATGTGCCCAGTTTTTTGAATAACTTGATGCAAAAAGGAAGAACAAAAATAACTGTTCTTCCTTTTTGCGATTTTGGGAAAAGAGTCAAATTTATTTTGAGTACTTATTAGACAGTGCAAGGCAAATGGCATAAAACACTAACGCCAAAACAACGATAGGTAAAGAGTAGAACCAAGTTCCCTTAAATAATATCAAAGCCATTATGTAGCTTAAAATTAAAGAAATTAATCCTCCTATTGTATAGCTAAGCGTCCTTGAAATTAATCTTATATTGTTCGAAATCTTATAAAACAACAAGCCCATTCCACCACCGAAACCGACTGAAAACACTATTAAATAGAAAGCCTGGAGATATAACAATGAAAAACAAATTCCTCCCTTTTATAGTTCAGTTGAACTTGTCGAAGTTCGTCTGTTTCTTCAGTCGCTGTTTCTACACTTGCTTCTTTACATAAACCTTACTATAGCTATTAAATATATGTTATTTTTTTACAAGTGACAAACTTATTATAACACAGTGCTTGCCGTCGTCGAGTTCTTTTCGCTTGCCCGATAGTATTTGAGCATCAAATCACACACCTACAAAATATTGACCTTCACTAAAATCTGTTCTACAATTAATATAACAAAAGTAAAAATGAGTACGATATTAGGTTTTGCCAAAAAGAAGTTTCAAAAGGAAAAGGGGGAGCATGTATGTTAACGATAAATAATCTTAGAAAAAGCTTTGGAGCCAACACGATATTACATGGGGTGGATCTGCAAGTTGAAAAAGGAGAGATTCTAGGTTTTGTCGGTGCCAATGGGGCGGGGAAAACCACGACGATCAATTGCATTACAGGCATTTTAGAACAGGATAGCGGACACGTGTCGATCAATGGGGTTTCCCAATTGGACTCTCTTCTCTACAAAAAACAATTTTATTATATTCCGGACACCATTCAGGTCTTTCAGAATGTCTCGGGCTATGACTGGATTCAATTCCTGCTGCCTTTATATGAGAAGAGAGATGATGCAAAATTATCTATGTATATCGAACGATTTGGCATGGAGACATCCATTCATAAACCGATGGGGTCCTATTCATATGGAATGCTCCATAAGATGTCGCTCATTGCGGCCTTTACGATCCAGCCGTCGATCCTAATTATGGATGAACCAATGAATGGGTTGGATCCAAATGCCGTTGTAACATTTAAAGACTGTTTACGAGACTATGTGGATGCAGGAGGAACCGTTTTCTTTTCTACGCATTTGCTGGACGTTGCCGAAAAGATTTGCAACTCGATCACCATTCTGAAGGGCGGCCGGATCATTTTGCATGAAGACATTCACAAACTGATGGCACAAGGTTCCCTTGAATCGATTTTCTTGGAGAAGCAGAAACATGAAGCATAATTATCCCTTGCCTTTCTTTTTTGCTTCTTCTGCCTACACGATTCCAAAGCAAGTGATGGTGCGGGTCACGCTCCTGATTGCCCTTGCCTACTTGGCCGTTCAGATAGCGGTCCTAAATGTAGCGATCTATCACATCAGTACATTGCCGGTCTATCTATTTTATAATTTGGCGATTTCTATTGTCCTTGTCTATTTCCTGACGGTTTATTTCTCTGTCTCTGTCGTGTTCAGCTACCGTGAATATGAATTGCTGGCATCGTTGCCGATTCAACCCCAACGGATTGTCAGTGCCAAAGTCTTGAGCAGTTTATTGCTGCCCCTCCTCCTGACAATTATTCTTCAACTGCCTGCCTTGATTATATTAGTCTGGGGAATGAAATGGGCGGAGCTAATAAAAACGATTTTGCTGTTGCCGACGTTACTCATCTTTACCATCCTGCTGCTCCTATTCCTGCTGTCCTTAGTACAACTCTGGCGAAGACATTTAACGACAATCGCTTCCTTGCTTTTGAATGGAATCGCTTCGATTGGGATTGCAGCTGGTTTTATTCTATGGGTGGTCACTAGCTCAAAAGTAAACGTAAAGGTCTTATGGGCAGACCTATCCATGGACACGTTTTCTTCTGTAGTCCAATCAATCGATACATTGATGACCCGCATTTATATGGCAGTGGGGCAAGTGCCAGTAGTAAAGCAAATCATCGGAATTTATACTGCTCCAGAAATATCGTTGCGCTTACTGTTTATGCTTCTCTTGTTCTGGTTGGCTAGTTTTCTGCTGTATCGAGGGGCTGTTCAAAGTATGGCGCTGCACTACATGCAGAATGGCAGGAGAGAAATGGGATCTTCGACATTCAGAAAAGCGAAAGTGTATGCAGGGGATAATGAATGGCGGCGCTATCTTCAGAGGGAACGATGGGTGCTCCAGTCCGAACCATATTTTAAACTACAAGTACTTCTAAGCTTGATTGTAACGCCCGTAATTTCAGTGAGCTTGCTGTTGTCCGATCGGCAACAATGGATTCCGACGGATTTGTTGGAAGGCGGGTATGTTGAGATGGTATTTGCCTACATCGTTCTATTCATGAGCTGCATGAATAATACGAGCGGCACGCCCTATTCCCGAGAGGGGAAGTATTATTATTTATTGCAAGGCTTGCCATTCGAGCAGAGGAAAATATACCTTTCAAAAGTTTTGGTTTCGTCCATGATGGGAGCCATATCGATCCTTATCAGCTATGCAGTTTTTCTTTTGACTGGTTACGCTACAATGCACTCGCTCCTGCTGTTGGCTGTCGTTCTTTTGTTGATGGTCAGTTATAATTTACTGGCGCCGTTATATGATCGCAAGCATCCATTGACGGAATGGAAAAACCCTTCGGAAGCAGTTAAATCCAATCCGAATGTAATCATTAGTCTTTTATATGGCCTGCCTTTATTGCTGGTCGTAGCCGGGTTACATTTCAGCTTGCTCTGGATGGCCTTGCCGATTGGTCTTTCAACAGGGATCATTCTTATCGTTATCCTTGTGATTAATTTTTTGATTTTTAAGAAGACGGCTGTTGAATGAGGGGGACATGTAGGGGGGTACTACAAATATTTTTTTGAATCAAAAAAGCCTGCAACCGATCTTCTCGGCTGCAGGCCATTTCTTATTTTGTATAGTTGTCAAAATACCCTTGAATGAAGACGATAGGCGTTCCTTTGTCTCCACTGCCGGACGTTAAATCCGAGAGGGAACCGATCAAGTCCGTCAATTTCCGTGGCGTTGTGCCTTGAGCTGCCATGGAGCCGACGAGGTCGGATTCTTTGTTTTGGATGTATTCGGCGATCGCTTTTTTCGCTTCTTCTCCGCGAAGGTTGGCGAATTCGTTATCTGCCAAGTATTTAAGTTTGATTTCGTTTGGCGTTCCGTCGAGTCCTGCTGTGTAAGCGGGAGAAACGACAGGGTCCGCGAGCTCCCAGATCTTGCCGACTGGGTCTTTGAATGCGCCGTCTCCGTAAATCATTACTTCCACTGTTTTGCCTGTTTTCTCTTTCAACATCGATTGGATGGTATCGACGACAGGCTGGCAGTTACGCGGGAAGAGCTTGACGCTGTCTTCCGTCGATTTGTTGGAGCCGAGCAATCCGTACGCTTCATTATAGCCGCTTCCGTCAATGGATTCGGATAGGATGTTATCCAAGCTGTAAATCTTTTCTCCGCCATTCGCTTTCAAAATCCGCTTTGTACGGAAACGGGAATGAATATCACATGTCAGTACATTTTTTGTATAGTCTAAGATTGTTTTTGCATGGTTGGAGAAAATAACTTCACACTCCACGCCATACTCTTCCACAATGGATTTATAATATTCGATGTAATCTACCCCGGTGAATGTATGTTTGTTATAACCAAAATGCTCACGGAATTGAGCTTCTGTCAACACGTCAGTCCAAGGGTTGATGCCTTTTTCATCAAGGATATCGATATCGACTAAATGATTGCCGACTTCATCTGATGGATAGCTGAGCATCAAGACAATTTTTTTAGCTGCCCCTTTTGCAATACCGCGCAAGCAGATGGCAAACCGGTTCCGGCTGAGGATCGGGAAAATAACGCCGATGGTCTCATCGCCAAATTTTGATTGAACGTCTTTTGCAATATGATCGATGGTCGCGTAGTTTCCTTGAGCCCGGGCAACGATCGATTCAGTCACCGTGACGATGTCTCGATCCTGAATTGTGATTCCTTCGACTTCTGCGGCTGTTAATACAGTATCCACTACGATTTCTTCTATCTGATCCCCTTGATTAATAATAGGGCTACGAAGACCTCTTACAACGGTTCCGACTACTCGTTCCACTTAAATCGCTCCTAACGCTTTTTTGATTATCGATCTACTTGTACTATACAACGGCAACTGATATAAGTAAAATTAATATATGTAATAATGGGTATAAGGAGGGGTTATATGGTTAGTAAATTAGATTTGTATCGTATTTTTAGTATCGTCGGCAAGAATCAAAGCTTTTCCAAGGCCGCACGAGTCCTTTATATGACACAACCGGCTGTGAGTCAGGCGATCATGCAGCTCGAAAATGAACTCGGTACGAGGCTGTTCAACCGGACGCCAAAAGGAGTCACGCCGACGACGGAAGGAACCCTTCTTTTGGAGTATGTTAACTCTGCCATCAATTTAATCGAAATCGGTGAAGAAAAGATGGCGGAATTTAAAAATCTTACGACTGGTGAACTCCGGGTCGGGGTTGGTGATACGATATCTAAATATTTTTTACTTCCCAAGCTGGAAGCCTTCCGAAATCGATATCCGAGCCTTAAATTAAAGATTGTCAATGGCACGACAGATGAACTGATTGCGTATTTAAAGTCTGGAGAGGTGGACATTGGCATCTGCAATTTGCCGATTCACGACGCATCGCTGCATGTCACGCCATGTCTTGATATCCATGACACATTTGTTTACGGAGAGAAGTACCAGAAACTGCTTGCAAGACCGATCAATTTTCAGGAGCTTGCGAAGCTGCCATTGATTTTCTTGGAGCCCAATTCAAATTCACGGAAGTATGTCGAGGAATTTTTACTCGCCAAAGGGGTGAAAATCTCACCAGAATTCGAACTCGGTTCCCATGATCTCGTGGTGGAATTTGCGCGGATCAATATGGGAATTGCTTGTGTGACGAAGGAATTTACGGAGGATTATTTAGAGCGAGGAATTCTTCGCGAAGTTCAGTTTACCGAGCAGATCCCTCCGCGTAGCATCGGTGTCTGTTCCTTGAAAAGCGTCCCTCTTTCTCCCGCATCGACGAAGTTTGTGGAGTTGATTGAGAGAAAATGAGGGATGATAATTTTTTTGAAAAACGAGCAGGCTGGAGAGGTTGTTTCTCCAGCCTGCCTTTAAGGTCTCAAATTTCAATCAAGAACGGCAAAATCATCGGCCTACGCTTTGTCCGGGCATACAGCAATTTTTCTACAGACTTGCGAATGTCGTGCTTGACGTCGTTGCGCTGACGCCGGCTGGAAGGCTGTGCTGCTTGGACAGTTTCTTTCACGAGCCGGTTGACTTCGTCATATAAGGCTTCCGCATCGCGCTCGAATACGAAACCGCGGGACAGGGTGGCCGGTTCGGTTATCAACTGGCCGTCCGTTTTATTGATTGATACGACGATGACAAGCATGCCTTCTTCGGATAGCACTTTGCGGTCGCGCAAGACGACTTTTCCGACATCCCCGATGCCGAGGCCGTCGACGAACACATTGCCTGCATCGACTTGTCTCGTCTGTCTGGCAACACCATTTTTAATATCCACGATATCCCCGTTTGAGATAATAAAGATATTTTCTCCATTCACTCCTACCGATTCCGCCAGTTCTTTATGCTTGACGAGCATTCGGTATTCTCCGTGTATCGGAATGAAGTAGGTAGGTTTCAATAAAGTGAGCATCAGTTTCAGCTCTTCCTGAAAGGCGTGACCGGACACATGAAGACCCGTAGTTCCTCCTGAACCATAAACGACACGGGCTCCTAACCGATAGAAATTGTCAACAATCCGGGAGACGCTTTTTTCATTTCCTGGGATGGGGCTTGAGGAAAAGATGATGGTATCTCCAGGATGAACCGCTACGTCACGATACGAGGAGCTGGACAATCGGGAAAGGGCTGCCATCGGTTCGCCTTGGCTCCCGGTGCAAATAATCGCTACATTCTCTGAAGGCAGACGGTCAATCTCTTTCACATCAATCAATAAATCTTCAGGGATTTTCAAATAGCCAAGTTCCTCGGCTACTCCCACGACATTTACCATACTCCGGCCGACCAACGCAATTTTCCGGTTTGTCATCCTCGCCGCATCAATGATTTGCTGAACACGATGGACATTAGAAGCGAACGTCGAGATGAAAACCTTTTGCTCCGCCTTCCTGAATTCCTCCAGAATCCGTTCACCCACAATCCGCTCTGATTGGGTGAAGCCCGGACGCTCGGCATTAGTGCTTTCGGATAATAAAAGCAGGACGCCTTTCTTCCCAATATCCGTAATCTTATGGAAGTCCGCATACTCTTCATGGATCGGCGTCAAATCAAACTTGAAATCCCCCGTATGCACAATGATGCCTGCCGGTGTCTCGAAGGCGACGCCAACGCAATCGGGAATACTATGGTTGATACGGAAGAAGGAGAGATCAATCTCTCCAAGACGAAGCGTCGTTTCCGTGTCAATCATCACTCGCTCGGTATCCCGGAGAAGCCCGTGTTCTTTCAGTCGTAATTCAATTAACCCGAGCGTCAATCGGGAAGCATAAACAGGGACATTCAGCTGCTTTAGAAAGTAAGGGATGCCCCCGATATGATCCTCGTGACCGTGGGTGACGATCAGACCGCGTACTTTGTCGCGATTCGCCAGCAAATAAGAGATGTCCTGGATTATCAAATCAACACCTAATAGTGTTTCATCGGGGAATTTAGATCCGCAATCCACAACAATCATGTCATCTCCATATTGAATGACATACATATTCTTCCCAATTTCATTCACGCCGCCCAGCGCAAATACGGATATCATTTTTTCAGTTGTCTCCACATTAAACCCTCCACTGTAGTTGTACTAGAAAAGGCTGTCCCGCAAGTTGCGTTTGCAACCGGGACAGCCTGATGTGCCTCACTCGAAAGGAGAGGCCGGGGGAACTCCGAAAGTAGGATTCGAACCTACGACCTATCGGTTAACAGCCGATTGCTCTACCGCTGAGCTATTCCGGAAAGTTGTACTCTTATCGTGGCCTGTTTTTCAAGAACTATACATTCATTTTGAAAAAGGGCCAATGAGACAAATGAACTTCAACGTTCCCCTACTATCGTGGACGAAATTCGTAAATCTATACGTTAAAAATGACGGGTGATCAGCTTTTATTCATGGATAAAGAATCGACCGCCATCGGATCTTCATGTCCTCCATTTTGAACCTCCGATTCGATGGACTTGCCAAGCAAGTAATATTCGGTTTCCTCTTGTGATAAGCTATTATATTTCTTCCGCATGGCCAGATAAAAGACGGATCCTGTAACGGCCCAAGCCAGCAATAATAAATAGGAAGGCGTTGATAAAGCGGCCGGTGAATTTGGAATGAGCAATAGCGCGAGGAACGAAGCGCTCGCGACGATACCAACCAGTGCCAATGCCTTCTTCACGGGAGCAATCTCACGGCCGGCTTGTTCTGATTTCCATGCCAGCACCCGATAGGCGGCGATACATGTAAATAGATAGGCGACCGAAACGCCGGTCGAGGACATATCGACGATCCACGTCAATGCCTGTCTGCCAAACCATGGCATCGGAAGCGTGACCAAAGCAACGAACCAAATGCCCCAAACCGGTGTCTGGTGCTTTTTAGACATCGATCGGAATCCGTTTGGTAAAGCCCGTGCTCGTGCCATGGAAAACAACAGGCGGCTCGAGGACATGAAAAACCCGTTCAGTCCTGTAAAGATTCCCATCATGATGGCGATCGCCATAATGACGAGGCCTGCCATGCCGAGTGAGGAATTAATAACATCGCCTGTGAGCCATAAATTGCTTTCCCCGATGCCAGCCGAGCTTGGGAACGACCATGCGGTCAAACCGATCATGACGGCATAGATGAGAAAGGAGGTAAACAGCGAAGCGACAATCAAAATTGTTGCCTTGCGCGGTGAGAATTTAAATTCTTCAGCTGCTTGCGGGACATTATCAAATCCGACATATGCCCATGGCGCAATCGCTACAATGACAAGAATGGATGTCAAAATCGACTGTTTCCCGCTAAACAGCGGTTTCATATTTTCAAGCGGCTGTTCTGCAAATCCATAGGTGAACATTCCTAGCAGGACGACACCTCCGATGAGCAGGACGCTGAAGTAGAACTGAATCCTTCCTGAGACGCTCGTTCCTGTTGAGTTAATAAAGGCAAACAGGAGGATGAGCAAGGAAGCGATTAGAACTTCCGGCAAATAGACATCCCATCCTGCAATTGAATAAAGATAGCCCTGTTTCATGAATCCAGGTGCCAAAAATTTTAATAGCAGTGTGAAAGCGGATGCATTTAACGCGACAATGGACATATAACCGAGCGACAAAAACCAACCGCAAATAAAGGCCCACACTTTCCCAGCGGCGATGAAGGCATACGTGAAGCCTCCCCCTGAAACAGGGAATTTTTTTATCATTACGCCATAACTGGACGCGATGACCATCATGATCACTGCACCGATTAGCAGCCCGAGAATTGCCCCGAGCGGTCCGGATTCCTTGATCCAATCCCCTGGCAGAATAAAGGCCCCCCAGCCAACTGACGAGCCGAGTGCAATCGCGAATACCCATGACGGTTTAAGTGTCTTCTGCAGCTTTTTCCTTCGTGGTGGTTCAGTAGTCTCCATTGGTTGTTCCCCCTAGATAGTTAGATAGGTCTTTCATTCCCTATATCAACATAATGAAACCTATTAACCTACCAAAATGGCATCGACATCACATTTTGCCTGAACGGAAAATACGGTACAGCAAGAATACAAACATGAGCCCCGCGATTATTGAACCGATCTCAATGACGGGCAGATCCCATAATAGATTCCGTTGTCCCGCAATCGAAGAACCGATAATGACACCGACCATGAGAATGCTGAATGACAGCAGGATAATGCTGAAGGATAGGCGATTGCTAATCTGATCGAGCCGGTTTAAAAATGTGTGGGTTTGTTTTAGATTAATATCTAGCTGCATTTTGCCTTTTTTTATCGTTCGTGTGATGTCTTTAATATCCTTAGGTAAATGAGTGAGGATTTGATAGTTTTCCATCCATTGTTTGATCGAATCCTGTGCAAAATTCAGTGGATTGTATCGTTCTTTCATGAGCTTCTCCCCATACGGTTCGACGGCTTTCATAATGCTGAAATCAGGATCGAGTTCCGAGATGAGCCCTTCCAATGTTAAGATAGCCTTCCCCAATATTGAAATTTCGGATGGGATTTGAATGTGATGATGATAGGCGACCTGAAAAAGCTCCATAAAAATGGCGCCTAAGTGAATTTCATTTAAGGACACATCATAGTACTTCGTCTGTAACGTATCCAAGTCCCGTTTAAACAAGCGCAAGTCAAGATCATCCGGCAAGATGCCCATCTCTTCAAACGTTTCGATCATCCCATCCGAATCGCCGTTTCGCATATTGACGATGAGAGAGGCGAAATGGAATTTCAGCTCGTCGGTCAGGCGTCCGACCATGCCGAAATCCATGTAAGCAATAATATTTCCCGGACGGATAAAAATATTGCCGGGATGAGGATCGCCATGGAAAAAACCCATCTCTAGCACTTGATAGAACATCGAATCGACAATCCGCTGGGCGATCAATCCGCGGTCATACCCTTCTGCATCGAGCTGCTGTACGTCATTGGCTTTAATGCCATGCAGCATTTCGGCAGTCAGCACTTTATCAGTCGAGTAATCCCAAAAGACAGCGGGTATGCGGATGTCAGGCTGTTCCGCAAACTGTTTGGCGATTCGTTCCCCGTTGCGTCCTTCAATCCGGTAATCCAGTTCGTCGGTCAGGGACGAGGAGAATTCATCGATCATATCACGAAGATGATACGTTTCTGCCCAATCCGTATTGGCTTCCAGAAAGCGTGCGAAATCCGCCAAGATGGAAAGATCCGTGTCAACGACAGGCCGGATATTAGGTCGCTGCACTTTAACAGCGACCTGTTCGCCGCTTGGCAGGCGCGCAGCATGCACTTGGCCGATGGAAGCAGTGGCCAATGGCTCTGGATCGAAAGTTGAAAACAATTCCTCGATTGGTGCGTCTAGTTCGTATTCAATGATTTCCTTCACTTGTTCAAAAGGGAAGGGGGCAACATGGTCCTGCAGTTTTGCCAGTTCAATTGAAATTTCGAGTGGCACGAGATCACGCCGGGTACTCGCAATCTGGCCGAGTTTAATGAAAGTGGGGCCAAGCTCCTGCAGAGCCTGCCTTAATTTGACTCCGATATCATGGAGGTTTACCTGATCGATTGGATCTGTGTCCGCTGAATCTTGCTTGGTTAATCCGAGCCTGAAAAGAAAATGGCGAAGGCCATTTTTTACAAAAGCATTGATGATCTCCTGCATCCGCTTTGAATGTCTTAGTTTATTTTTGAACATCCACTATCCCTCCAACTTATCTCAGTTGGTTGTATATACCCCTACAGCAGGTTGCTGACTCCTAAACTCGTTTTAGTGGAATGAAAGAAAATACAGAAATCCATTGCTTTACCTGTTGATTTACGTAATAATTGGAAGTGATTTCAAATAAAAGGGGTAGAATGAATGAAGCAAAGTGTTACGGTAAAAGTGTACGACCAAATGGGATTGGATGAACAGACACAAAAGATTTTGGATGTGACCGTCGTCCATTTGACGGCGATGACTATATCGCTTATTGTTGTGAGCAAAGGGGAAGGCGGAGAAGGAACTGCGCTGAATCCGGTGGAAGATTGTTTCTGCGGCGTTCAGGCGTTTACGCAAGAGGCCTTTTCGGATGAAACCGGTGAGGAATTAGAAAGCGCCCTGACGAGAAGGTTTGCCAACTACTTTAAAATGTGCGAGTTAGACATGAAAGTGGAAGTGCAAGTGGCATAAAAAAGAGTCCTCTTCTGAAAATAATCGGAAGAGGACTCTTCTATTCTGGCAAAAAAGTACTGTTATATAGGAAGAGAAATGGTATAGTAGATTCATTATGCGATTTTTGAAATAGAAGGAGATTGTAACTGGCCATGAGGCTGTCCTTGAAATATTTAATATCTTTGGTTGCGTTGATGTCTGTGATTCTTACATTGGTGAGTAGTATCTATTCAGGGTATCGGGTGAGTAAACAGACGCTCATCAATAGTACACTGGCAACGAACCAAGCGTACGCGGATAAACTGGCCAATTCGACGGAAACATACTTAACGATGACGTTGCAAATTTTGGACATGAGTTCGGAAAATTTAGCTTCTTTAATTGAAAATAGAGACGAAGAAGCGCTCCTGCATGAAGCGGAGCGATTAAAGAAACAAACGGATACATTTAACTCTGTGTTAATTGTCAATAAAGAGGCCGAAATATTGGCGACCTCCCCTCAGACGCTGGGGCTCAAAGGGGAGAAGCTTGTATCGGTCGGCGGAAAAGAGGCACTGCAAAAGAGGGAAGCGTTTATCTCGCAGCCGTATACCGCATTGACCGGCCGGCTGGTCATATTCATTTCTCAGCCGATTTTTGATACGGATGGACAGTATCTCGGGTTAGTCGGGGGAACCATCTATTTAAAAGAAGAAAACATCTTGCAGACGGTACTGGGAGAGCATTTTTACAAAGACGGTTCTTACGTCTATGTTGTCGATCAGTCGGGGCGGATCATTTATCACCCGGATCCGGAGAGAGTCAACGAGGTCATAGATGACAACAAAGTAATAAAAGAATTGATGTCCGGGCATGATGGAGCGATGGAAGTGACGAACTCCCAGAACAAAGTGATGTTGGCGGGATACGCGACCATTCCGCTGGCCAAATGGGGTGTCGTGTCCCAGAAAGAGAAAACGTCTGCCATTGCGCCATCTGTGTCCATGACGAATGAAATGATTGGAAAGTCGCTGCCCTTCGTTCTGGTGGTCCTCATCCTGTTATTCATAATCTCCAAACAGATTGCTCTTCCGCTTCAGAAACTTGCGTACTATACGGAAACGAGTACAGAGAACAGCCAGGAAGAGAAAATCAACAAGGTGCAAACATGGTATTATGAGGCCAATCAGCTGAAGAAAGCATTGAATTACAGTTTGAATTTCTTCCAAGATCGTGTGAACTTATTCATCCATCAGTCCACGACGGATCCGCTGACGAAGGTGTGGAACCGGAGATCGATGGACGAATACATGAAAAAATGGACGGAACAGGGAAGACCCTATGCTATGATCATTTTGGATATGGATAAATTCAAGCGGGTCAACGATACGTATGGCCACTCAACAGGCGACGAAGTACTGAAGTTCCTGGCTTCCGAAATGAAAGCTGTCTCCCGTGAGCAAGATCGCTGCTGCCGGTTTGGCGGAGAGGAATTCGTTATTCTCCTGCCTGAAACAGACGCTGCCGGCGCATATGAAATAGCAGAGCGGCTTCGTAAAAAAATGGAGTCCACTGTCAGTCCTTGTGGTGAAATTGTCACCATATCTGCAGGTGTAGCCGCTTTTCCAGATCATGCATTGCATCCCGCCGAGTTGCTGGAACTCGCCGATCAATCGCTTTACGAAGCGAAAGAGTCCGGGCGGAATCGGACGATTGTCCAAGCGAAGCAAAGCGAATAAGGAGCAGGTGGAGGGGATTCCCCTCTGCCTTTTTTTGTTCCAACTAAAAAGAGAGCTGCCCGGCAAAAGGCAGCTCTTCCTATTAATAGACTTTATCTCCGTTGAAAATGGAGTTTTTCACGATCACATAATCTACAGTGCGGATAGCATCAAGTTTCGTGCCACCGGCATAAGAGATGGACGACTGTAGATCCTGCTGCATTTCAGTCAGCGTATCTTGCAGTTTACCTTTGTGCTCAACGTACATTTTTTTGCCTTCCACATTCTTCTTCTCACCCTTTTGGAATTCAGAAGCAGAACCGAAGTATTCCTTGTACAGCTTCCCGTCCTTCTCGACCGTCTGGCCAGGGGACTCTTCATGACCTGCAAAAAGGGAACCGATCATGACCATTGATGCACCGAATCGGACAGACTTGGCGATATCTCCGTGCGTCCGGATTCCGCCGTCCGCGATGACCGGTTTGGAAGCGGCTTTTGCACACCAGCGCAATGCAGCCAACTGCCAGCCGCCAGTACCGAAACCTGTTTTGATTTTCGTGATGCATACTTTTCCGGGACCAATACCGACTTTTGTTGCGTCCGCTCCCGCGTTCTCCAATTCACGTACCGCTTCCGGCGTACCGACATTTCCTGCGATAACGAATGTTTCAGGAAGATGTTTTTTTATGTGCTGAATCATCTGGATGACCGCATTGGAATGGCCGTGGGCAATATCAATCGTAATGTAATCAGGAACCAAACCATCCGCTGCAAGCTGCTCCACAAATCCGTATTCTTCTTCTTTTACTCCGACGCTGATGGAAGCGATCAATCCTTTGCTATGCATATCTTTTACAAAGGCAGTGCGCGTCTCTGGGTTAAAGCGATGCATAATATAGAAGTAACCGTTTTCAGCCAGCTGCAATGCAATCTTCTCATCAATGATCGTCTGCATATTGGCAGGAACGACTGGCAACACGAAAGTATGTTTTCCTAGCTTGACCGATGTATCACATTCCGAGCGGCTGTTGACAATACATTTTGCGGGAATCAATTGAATATCTTCATAATCGAATACTGCATCCATATATAACACTCCTAAAGGCGAATATTATTTTAAATTTAATTGTTAACGTTCGTACTTTTGTAATTTACATCATTTTGTAACTGAAGTCAACCGTTTTACGGATGAAACATTTGTTGAAAATTCCTACACCTGTTTATGGGCAAAGTCTATAATAGGAGGAACACGATAAAGGGGCTGGAGAGATGTTAAAGACAACTTTGCAAGAAGTGATTGCTATGAGTCCGGAAGAGCGAATGGACTATATGAAGGAAAGTGGCGGGCAATTATTGGATCAAATGCTGGAAGAAATCGGTTCAATTGACCCCGTTTTGCGAGATGAGCAGATTTATAGGCTGTTTATTATCATGCTTACGGAGCAGCTGATAGAAAATGAAGTTATGGAGAACTTGGCTGTAGAGCTGATCAGTGATAGGCGATTGTTTTATGCCATAGGTGAAATGAATACAGACAGCGTCTTTACACGCTCTTTCGCCTCCCTTTGGTTAGCCGGATTGCTAACGATTGATCAAGAGACTCCTTATTTGGAGGAAGCCGTGAGACGTTTGGTTATGGAACGGTGTTCAACGTATTTGCAACAGGAGAACGATGTTCGTGGATTTGTAGAAGGAAAAGGCTGGGCGCACAGTATCGCACATGGAGCAGACCTCGCTGCAGTGATGGCAGGGCATCCGCTTACCGAAAAACGGCTTATGCCTGTCCTGTTGCAAGGGGTGAGCGACAGCTTTTGGAAAGGAACGGTCTATACGGACGATGAAGACAAGCGTCTTGTAGATGTCGTCATGGCGTTGGTGAAAAAGGAATATCCTGAAGAGGTCCTCGTGGAGTGGGTGGAGCAAGTGTTTGACCGGCTGGGAGTTGAAAAGTCTAGAAGTGGTTACAGCCGCCAATTCTTCCAAGCGAGAACAAACACCCTCCACTTCATGAAGACATTCTATTTTGCCTTGAAGATGCATCATCAGGCACCAGGCTTGCAGCAAGTGGTTTCCCATTTTATACAGAAGTGGTTCTCACTGTAGTGATGTAGACCATGTGAAAGGAACATGGTACGATGGGACCATCTATACAGGTGAGGGGGAATATGGCATGACTACTTTGCCAAACTGTCCAAAATGCAACTCAGAATATACATATGAAGACGGAAATCAGCTCGTGTGCCCGGAATGTGCCTATGAATGGATGCCTGGTGCTGAAGGAGCGGAGCAGGAAGAAGCGAAAGTGTTTAAAGATGCAAACGGGAATCTCTTGCAAGACGGAGATACCGTTACGGTCATCAAAGACTTGAAAGTAAAAGGCAGTTCTTCCGTAGTGAAAATGGGGACAAAAGTGAAAAACATCCGTCTCGTCGAAGGAGATCATGATATTGACTGCAAAATTGACGGCTTTGGCCCGATGCAATTAAAGACGGAATTTGTGAAAAAGATCTAAGTTCGGAGTGGGGAAATGATGAACGGTAAACAGTTTCCAGTTCTAGAGACGGAACGGCTTTTATTACGGGAAGTGACAAAAGAGGACGCTCCGGCAATTTTTCGTTATCTATCGGATGGGGAAGTAATGCAGTATTACGGATTGCTGCCATTCACGCACGTCAGTGAGGCGGAAGAGGAGATTGAATGGTATCGCTCCATCTTTGAAAATGGCACCGGCATTCGCTGGGGGATCACGTTAAAGAGCGAGCCGGAGCAAGTGATAGGCAGTTGTGGTTTCTTGGCCTATGCCCAGCGACACGCACGTACCGAGGTCGGGGCAGAACTTGCAAAGGAACATTGGCGTAGCGGGATCATGACAGAAGCTTTTGGGGCCGTCTTAGAATATGGCTTCACGGAGATGAACCTGATGCGCATTCAAGGGTTGATTGATCCGGCCAATGTGGCTTCCCAGAAGCTTGTGGAGAAATTCGGTTTTCTTCGGGAAGGTCTGCTGCGCAACTACGAGCGGACCGGGGACAAGTTCGATGATGTCTTTATGTATGCATTACTGCAAACTGAATGGAATACACGATAACAAACATGCTCGCCTGATGAGAAGGCGGGCATGTTTCGTTTTATGAGACGAAAAACATAGGAAGTGTAATGGGGCTTCCTACATATTCCAAACAAGGAAGCGTTCCTTTATTCTTAATAGTAAATCATTGGTAAGGAGATGGTGAGATGAAAGGCATTCGTAAGGCGGCCAGCCTTGTTTTGGCATGCACTTTATTTCTTGGGCTGACTGCCAATGCATCTGCTGCAGCGAGTAATAAGGTGATGAATCAGGTCCGAAATGAATATACCTCCTATGAAAAGAAGGCAGTGAAAGCGTATGAGAAGTACCGGGATGAAACGAATAAAGAATATCGGGCATATCGGGACAAGGAGCAAGCCTCTTTTGACACATTTGCGAAGCAGACCAGTGATGATTTGGCACAGTTAAGCCAGCTTCTCGAAGCGGATGTGGTGAAGCTGGAAGCCCAGTTTGGCGCCAATAAAGAATATTCATCCAAACTTCGGACCTACAAGAGTCAGATTAATGCCAAATCATTGGGCAGCCCCATGCAAAACTATGCGCAAAGTATCAACCCGAATTCCTTAGGAAGGCTGATGTCGCATTATAAAAGCGCAATCAATGAAGATTCATTGGCGAGTCCTATGATGAAATACAGAAACGCTGTGAATGAACATTCGCTCGCCAGCCCGATGAGCTTTTATCGCCAAGCGGTCAGCGCGAACAGCCTGGCCAGCCCTATGTCTGAACTGCGACACCAAAGCAGCCCGACTTCATTGGCAAGCGTCATGCAAAAGTATAGGCAGGGTAAATTAACACAAAAGCAGGCCCTTGCCGAGTGGAATTCCATTCTGAAAAGAGAGACGAAAGCAATTCAAACGATTGGCGAAAAGACGAAAAAAGACATTACGACAATTAGTACAACAACATCGAATGATATCTTGAGCCAAAAATCAAAAACGATCAACGGCATTTTAGAACAGCGCCAAAAGACTTTGCAGGAAATATCGGATGCACGCAAAAACTACTTTGGCGAAGGCATCACATTCAGTGATCTCATTCCGGATCTCGGAGAACCGCAAATTATGATGAAAGGGAAATGGATCGCTTTACCGCATCAGCCGGTCATTCAAAACAATGTCGTGTACGTCCCGGTAAGAGCTGTATTTGAGAACGTTAACCCGGAAATGAAGCTGACGAAAAAAGGAGATGTCATTACAATCTCGAATCCAGCCGTCAAAATGACGATTAACTCGAAAGCCGCTACTGTCGGAGGAAAGTCCATAACGCTTCCGGCAGCGCCGAAAATGATCAAAGGGAATGCCATGATTCCGCTTCAACTAGTGGAGGAATCCTATAATGGAACCGTACGCTGGGATGCTGCGTTGAAAACGATATTTATTGATTAAGAAGAAACTGTCTCTCTGTACCCTTGATTGCGGACACTTACAAAGCCCGCGCAATCAAGGGTATATTTCGTTCGATTCCTGTCATACGGTTTCAACGTCTTGCAAATTTAAATAACTTTATGAAAATAGCTATCTACCTTTCATGATGTACCGTATAATTATGGAAATGAACATCATCTTAGGGAGGCGATCCAGCTGAAAAAATTGTTACTGTCGCTCGTTGTTGTGTTGTGTACGTTGGCTCACTCTATTCAAGCATTAGCCGCTCCACTATTTCCAGACGTCGGTGAAACTCACTCATCCAAGGCGGAAATTGAATATCTAGCGAGTCAAGGGATCGTTACAGCCATGCCGGACGGAACGTTTGGAGCAGGAAAGTTGATTACAAGACTGGAAGCTTCTGAAATGATCGTGAAAGCGTTGCAGCTGCCGGTTGAGGACTTGCCGGATGTCTCGTTTCCCGACGTGAGCCCCGGGGATGAAGGGTATGCAACTGTTCAAGCTATAGTGGCAGCCGGAATCATGGGTGGAAACGAACAGGGCGAATTTAAACCGCAAGACAATTTGACAAGAGGACAGATGGCTTCCATTTTAGTGAACGCATTTGATTTGAAAGGAACGAGCGACTATCTTTTCAGAGACGTAAACCCGACCTATTGGGCAGCGCCATCCATTCAGACCCTGTTTGCAAACGGCGTGACGAAGGGATACGAGGATAATACATACAAGCCGACGGGATTTTTAACTAAATCGCATTTTGCTGTATTTTTGGCGCGTATTCTAAATCCTGATTTAAAGCCGAAGTTCGAAGCATGTTATCATCCTTCAAACCAGAAGCAGTATGCGATACGTGTTCCGGTGACCAATGTGTGGCATAAACCGAATCAGACCCGTTCAATGGACCATATTTCCATCGCTCCGATGCCGGATATGGCAAAGTGGTCAAAGAGTATGAACGTCGTGCAAAAATTGTGGCTTGTCGGACGGACGGACACCCAGGCGTTGTATGGTGATGAAGTAGAAGTTATCAAGTCGCAGGGGGATTGGCTGTACATTGCAGTGAAGAGCCAAGTAAAGACCGGACACAAAAACGGCTATCAAGGATGGGTGCCGAAATCACATGTGAAAGAATATTATTCTAACTATGAAGGTTGCCCGATTGCCATCGTGGAAGCAAAAATCGCGACATTGTACAAGGAGCCAAAACTCCACAACAAATACAAATTCATGGACATCAGCTATTCGACAATCCTAACGGTCCTAAGTGAGGAAGGCGATTGGCTGAAAGTGAACACGAACACGGATGGAATCAAATATATTCGTAAAGCGGACGTGAAAGTGCACGATTCCTACGCATCTATACCGAAACCAACTCAAAAAGACATCGTCGACAGTGCCAAGCGGTATCTTGGACTGCCATATGTTTGGGCTGGTGCATCGGCGTACGGGTATGATTGCTCCGGGTTAATGTATGCCGTGTACCGGAACCATGGAATTTTAATTCCCCGAGATTCGTTTGTCCAAGCGACACATGGGACGGCCGTGAAACGAAGCGATTTGCAGCCAGGGGACCTCATGTTCTTTGGTTATAATGGCGGGACAGGGAAAGTGTATCATGTTTCCATGTACGTTGGAGATGGGAAAATGATTCATGCACCGAATTCCTCAAGGAAGATTGAAATCATCTCGATTAACGCAGGGATTTACAAAACCAATTACGCAGGTGCGAGAAGATATTTGAAATAATGAAACCAGCCGGTCCATTTGCAAGGGCCGGCTGTTTTTTTTTCAAAAGAGCAGAGCTAGTTACTTGGATAACTTTGTTTCATAAGTAGACTGCTGCGCTTCGATAATGTGATCAGGCTTCGGCTTGCCGGCATTCGCTTTGTGGCCCGCGATATGCTCGGGACTCTTCTCCCAATTTTTCCAATCCTCTTTTGATTGCCAACGGACGACAATAAGAACTTCCTCATCGCCGCGGCGCACTTCTTTCAGAAGGACCTCTAAACCGACGAAACCGGGTTGCTTTTCAATCAATCCTTCACCACTGAAGCGGTCAATGACAATGGAAGATGTCCCTTCCTTAACAATCATTTTCTTAATTTGATAAAACATGAAGCATTCCCCCTGCATTCAATGATATTGATAATCATTTTCAATTGTAGTATGAAGTGCTTTAGATGTCTAACCTTACGAAAATATTTACGTCATGATCGTTTATAAATAGGGATTCATGGTAAGGTAAGAAGTAGGAGGGATGCCGAATGCAATACTCCAAACCGAAAATGGAGCGTCTCGTAAAAAACAATGCGGAGCTGTCCAAGCGACTGCAGCAAATTATGAAGGAACATGAACTCGAAAAGAGCTTTGCGTTAAAAGCGTTATATCATTCTGACGTCAAAGACGGCGGTCGTTTTATGAAGGACTATCAGGAACTACAATAAGAAATGCCCAGGGAGTGCACCCTGGGCATTTTTTCAATCAATCACCATATTCCAGCTGTTTCTCAATCTTGCCATCCTCACCGTGAAGATAGACCATTGTGCCGGCTTCTTGCGCCATCCGCTTCGCTTCCTCGACTGCTTCATCGCGCGATCCCGACGTGTAAGCCGGGTCTTCGTTGCCTTCTTTCTTCACAGCCCAGCCGTCCTCATCATGCGGAACAACATGGTACCGAGCATCGTCTGTACCAGCCCGATCCTCGAAATATTCTTCTTGGTCACGCTTTTGGTGATCAGCCATACAACGACCTCCTTCCTGCTAAACTGGTAATGCTACAGAGACAATCAATTATGTAATCATTCATTACCCGCCTGATGGAAATCAAAACTGGAAGGATTGTGCTGTTTGGAGAATGGCAGAAAGACAGACTGCTGGAAACGTCGCGGGCTGTATGGTAAAACCGGAATTAATGATAACTTCAGAAAAGCGACCGATAACCCCAACTAATCCGATCCACACACCCTAAAAAAGCAGACGCATAAGAGCGCCTGCTTCCTTCCTTATCATATTCTCTTATAGAGATCCGTAGAATACCATGCCGCCGCGTGTATTGATGACTTTGAGCATGTTAGTCCGTTTCACAAAAATGGATTTGTATTGAACGCTGCCGTTCGCATCCTTTAATAAGATGGTGCGTGTGCTGTAGTTGTCTTCTGCGATTTGCGCCGTGTAGCTTGCAACATCTACGACGGAAGCGAGCTTGTTGTATTCAGGCAGCGCGCTGATGCCGCTTGCTGTAGGAGCTGCTTGTTGTTTCACTTGTGGCGCAGCGACTGCAGGAGCTGCCTGTTGTTCCACTGGTTGAGCCGCGCTTGGTGTTGATGCTGAAGTGATAACGCCATAGAAGATCTGGCCGCCTTTTGTGTCGATGATTTTCAAGGTGTTTGTTTCTTTCACAAAGATGGACTTGAACTGCTCACGGCCATTGTCGTCTTTCAAAACAATTACTCGTTTGTTGAAGTTGTCTTCGACAACTGTTGCTATGTAGCTGGCGACGTCGACTTTAGAAGCGAGCGTTGCGTATTCCGATAATGAGCTGATGTCGCTTTGAACCGGTTGTTCCGGTTTTGCTTCGGGTGCCGGTGCTGTGTCGTCAGTTGTGATAGTACCGTAGAATACTTGTCCTGCTTTCAAGTCGATCACTTCTAGCGAGTTTGTGCTTTTCACGAAGATGGATTTGTATTTGCCTTGTCCGTTCGCTTCTTTGAAGAGAATGACACGCTTGTAGTTGGAGTCCTCTGTAATTTTCGCTTGGAGGCCGGAAACATCGACTTTGCTTGCCACTGTTGCGTATTCAGGAAGTTGTGCTAGCGTATCGGCTGCGATTTGTAGTTGATAGTTGGAGCCGTATTGGGATGAGCCAGTTACTTGCTGCGTTTGGGCCGCTTCCACTTTGTCCGTATGTAGTACGTTGGCTGCGCTGAATCCTCCTGCTGATAAAAGTGCTGCGCTTAGTGTAGTTGCTAGTAATTTGTTCATGTTCATCGTCTCCTTTGTTTTGGTATGTCCTTATCATACCGCCGCATTTTGAGAGGACTCTGTGAGGAAAATGAGAGTTTCATAAGAAGTTTCTCATCGTTTCCTCAGGGAACCATTTCCAATTTCGTTCGTATAAACTAACAAGAAAGAATCTTTAGGAACGGGGTGTGTGTATGGAAACAACCGAAAACATATTAGTCTTGCGAGATTTGACGATGGATTATGGCGAAAAGCTGGTGCTGAACCGAGTTAATTTGGAAGTGAAGCGCGGCCAGATCATAGGATATATTGGACCGAATGGAGCGGGGAAGAGTACGACGGTAAAGATAATGCTCGGTTTGATTCAAAACTATCAAGGGACGGTTGAACTGTTCGGCCAGGATATTGCCCAAGGGGATATTTCATATAAGAGAAGAATCGGATATGTACCGGAACAGGCGGAGCTTTACGATAATTTGACGGCGATGGAGTTTTTAGTGTTTACGGGGGAGCTCTATGGGATGGAACGCCACTACGCAGAGCAGAAGGCCGAAAAACTGTTGAAGGAATTCGATCTCACTAGTGTAATGGATACCAGACTTTCTTCTTTTTCAAAAGGAATGAGGCAGAAGGTGCTCATCACATCTAGTTTGCTGCATAATCCTGATTTGTTATTTCTTGATGAACCGCTGAGCGGCTTGGATGCCAACAGTATGATGATCATCCGGGAAATGCTGGCGCAGCTCGCGGAACAAGGAAAGACGATTTTCTATTCATCGCATATTATGGATGTCGTTGAAAAGATCAGCAACCGGATTGTCCTTCTCGTTAAGGGAGAGGTAATCGCAGACGGGACATTTGAGGAGCTGCAAGATTTAAGCCAGGAAGGCACCTTGTCCGGTATTTTCAATCAATTGACGGGCTTCACAGATCATGGGGAACGGGCGTCCCGTTTCATTTCCATTATGCAGGATGGGGATGCCGATGCGTGAGTACCGATCCCTTCAAGTCATTTCGCTGTTCAAGCCTTTGTTACTAAAACTCGGAATCGATTATAATGCTCTTTTGATTATCCTGCGAATGAAATTGACGATAGATGGCAGAAGAGTGCCGACGATTTTTAATGATACGCGGGGGAAAAAGGAAGGCAACCAGTTCCTGAAATCACTGTGGATTTACGCACTATATGGCCTGTTGATCACTCCTTTTTTATTTTTCGGGAATCAATTAGTCTTTCAAATGGGCATCAGCTTCGGCATTATCGTTTTCATATTATCCACGACGATGATCGCGGATTTCTCTTCCGTCTTGCTGGATATCCGGGATAAAAACATATTGCATACGAAACCGGTCGACAGCAAGACAATCAATGCAGCTAAAATACTGCATATTCTCATTTACATGTTTTTTGTCAGCGGCTCGCTTCTGCTATTGCCGATATTGGTCAGTCTCTTTACAAAAGGTATTCTATTTACCTTGCTGTTTCTCGTGGATATCGGGTTGACCATCGCGCTTGTCATTGTCATCACTTCCTTGCTTTACTTGGCCGTGCTGCGATTTTTCGATGGAGAAAAGCTGAAGGATATTATTAATTATGTGCAGATCCTTCTATCTGTCGGAACAATTATTGGCTATCAAGTCGTAGCCCGATCCTTTGATATTGTAAATTTTGATATCTCTTATACGTTCAGCTGGTGGCATCTATTGCTGCCGCCATTATGGTATGGTTCCACATTTGAAATGCTTCTTAATGGAAATTACTCCGCTGGCATTGTCCTCGGTTCCATTCTCGGGGTGCTTGTACCGATCCTCGCTGTCCTGTTGTATATCCGTTTAATGCCTGCTTTTGAGCGGAGTCTTGATAAATTGATGGGCGTGGCGAAGGAACGGAAGAGGAAACCCCATCGGATCATTGAAATGCTGGCCAAGATGACGTGCCGCTCCAAAGAGGAGAGGGTCTTTTTCCGGTTTGCAACATTAATGATGCGACAGGAGAGGGAATTTAAACTGAAAGTCTATCCTGTACTGGCGATGGGAATTGTGTTTCCTTTCATTTTTATCATCATGGAGCTCAGGGCGCGGTCTCTGGCAGAGATCGGCACAGGAAGCATGTTCCTATTCATCTATTTCCTCAATTTCATTATCCCGACCGTCGTCCATATGCTTCAATATTCAGGAAGCTATAAAGGGGGCTGGATTTTTAAAGCGGCACCGATTGAAAAGCCCCAAATCGTATTCAGCGGGACATTGAAGGCGTTTTTGACAACTATGTATGCGCCAGTTTTCCTCTTTCTATCAATAATTTTCGTCGGCATTTTCTCTGTTTCTGTCGTTCCGGATCTCATTGCGGTGGCACTGGGAGGCGTGCTGTTTACAGCGATTGTTTATCTGATGATGGATCGGGATTCCCTTCCTTTCTCGTTGTCCTTCCAATTTGCACAGGATGGCGGTTCATTTAAGATGTTTTTGATTGGATTGCTTACGTTGTTATTTGTTGCTGCGCATTCGTTTGCCAACCGTTTTTCCTTTGGGATCTATGTCTATATTGCTCTGCTGCTTGTTTCTGCAGCCATTACATGGCATGTTGCATTTCGTAAAAGGACAGTTATTCAGTAGAGCGTCTGCCTCATTCTCCGGACTGTAAAGGGAGCCTTTGTTCGCGTATAATGAAGGATACCGAATTAGGACGGAGCAGGGGGGCGAGAAGAATGATTCCAGTCATTACAGATAAAAAGGTGACGGATTTGTGTGGTACTGTGTCATATCGGCGAGGGAAGTCGTATGTTCAAGCAGGCAAAGTCTCCATTGCCATTCTAGATTCCAGTCGCTGTGAAGCAATTGTACACGGCAATGAGCCGTTCCAAGTGAAGATTGAATTCACTGCTGGTAATGAAATGAAAACGTCATGCAGCTGTCCTTCGCTTGGTACTTCCTACAAATACGAATGCCAGCATGTCGCCGCCGTCCTGCTTGCCATCGCGCAACAGGAAGGGAATGGCGCAAAACTGGCAGATGAATTGCTCACTCTTTTTAAAGAACCCGCCGCCCCACCTAGTAAACATCAGCGGCATTTTGAAAGACGCCAGGTGAAATCATTGCAATTTATCCTCAAACCGATCGTGACAAGCCAGGGGCCGCTTCTCGGTGTTGAAATCTGGTTTGGTAATCATAAGGTGGAACCTATTGGGCGTTTTCTCCGTCAACTGGACAGAGGCCTGCCAAATGAGTTGTACGACCCGCATATCCACTGCTTCCTGGCAGAAACGGATGCCGTATTGCAGCAGCTTATTGCGATTCAAACAGATCAACATGAGGACATCACAATCCCTGATTCCATGCTGGTTATTCCTCCTTATGCATGGGAAGCAGTGCTACCGCTGCTGGATGCAACCGAGGTTCACTTGGAGACGGCGGGAGCCAGATATCTATTTCAGCGCAAAGAAGGCACGTTGCCGATTCGCTTTCATTTTGTTCAATCCAAAACTGCGGACCATTTGCTGAAAATAGACGGTATGGATGAAGTGGTCATTTTGGAAGCATACCGGACTGTCGTGCAGAGAGGGGATAGCTTTCGGCTCGCACCCGAAGATTGCAAACGACTGGCGGATTTGGAACGGATGCTGAAGACCGCGCAAGCGAGGCATATTGCCATTCCGGGTGAACAAGTCGGGTTCTTCCTGGAAAAGGTCGTTCCGGGTCTTCGAAGCATCGGCCAGATGGAAATTGATCCATCCGTTACGAGTCGTTTGGTGCAATCCCCCTTAGTGGCGAAGCTCTATATTGATCGTTTGAATAACCGCCTATTGGCCGGATTGGAATTTCAGTACGGTCATATCGTCATCAATCCTGTAGCAGATCGGGAGCTGCCGAAAAAGGCGACAGTCTTGCGGGACATCGAAAAGGAAGAGGCTATTTTAAGGCTCATGAAAGAAAGCCAGTTTGCTGAAACAGACGAAGGCTATTTTTTGCATAATGAAGAATTGGAGTATGCCTTTCTTTATCATATCCTGCCAAAGCTTCAGCAGTATGTTCGCGTCTATGCAACAACAGCTATCCGAAACCGGATCTTCAAGGGACACCCGCAGCCGCGGATCCGTGTGAAAGCCTTTGAGGATCGGACCAATTGGCTGGAATTCAAATTCGAGATGGATGGTATTGCAGACCGGGATATCCGTTCTTTGCTGGTGGCTCTTGAAGAAAAGCGGAAATACTACCGGTTGCGGGATGGTACGCTTCTTTCATTGGAAACAAAGGAATTTGAGCGGTTGCAGCAGATGATGAATGAACTTCCGGAAAGCCTGGAAGACTTGGAGAAAGGGCTGACGGTTCCTTTTGTAAGAGGCATCCGGTTGCTGCATTCCGGAGAAGAGGCGGAGGCATTTTCAGTTGAGGATTCCGCGAGGGCGTTCCTCGACAAGCTGAAAAATCCGGAAGAAAGCATCGTGGTTCCTGAAGTGTTGGATTCCGTTTTGAGGCCGTACCAAAAGCAAGGCTATCGCTGGATGAAAACATTGGCCGCGTTTGGAGCAGGCGGCATTTTGGCCGATGATATGGGGCTTGGTAAAACAGTGCAGAGCATTGCTTTCATCCTGTCTGAGCTAGCTGCCATCCGCCGCGGGAAACAGCCTGTCCTCATTGTCTGCCCTTCTTCTCTTACATATAATTGGAAGCAAGAAGTGGAGAAGTTCGCACCTGCCTTGAAAGCCGTCATCGTGGACGGCGACCGTAAAAAGAGAATGAAGTTATGGCAGCTGGAGGAAGAGGCAGATGTCATCATCACCTCGTATCCCCTTGTGCGAAGGGATATCCAGTGGATTGAAAAGTTGACGTTCCATGCGATGTTTCTGGATGAAGCGCAGGCAATCAAAAATCCGATTACGATGACGGCGAGGTCAGTGAAACGAATTCGGGCAACCCATCGTTTTGCGTTGACTGGCACGCCAGTGGAAAATGCACTGGAGGAACTGTGGTCCATTTTCCATGTGATCCTGCCCGAATTATTCGGGGGATTGCGGGAGTTCAGTGAGCTGCAGCGAAAAGAAGTGGCCCGTCGGATTCGTCCGTTCCTTCTTCGCCGGATGAAACGCGATGTTGTGCAAGAGCTGCCGGAGAAAATAGAAACGATTGATTCTGCTGAACTGCTGCCAGAGCAGAAGAAGTTGTACGCGGCCTACTTGGCAAAATTGCGGCATGATACGTTAAAGCATTTGGATAAGGACACACTCCGGAAGAATAAAATTAGGATTCTCGCCGGCTTGACGAGACTGCGGCAAATTTGCTGCCATCCTGCTTTATTTGTCGATGGCTATAAAGGGAGCTCGGCAAAATTCGAACAGCTAAAGCGGATCATCCAGGAATCCCAACTGGCAGGACGTCGTGTTTTGATTTTCTCACAGTTCACCAAAATGCTGGATTTGATCGGCAGGGATTTGGCTTTCCAAGGGGTGCCCTTTTTCTACCTCGATGGCCAGACGCCTGCTGAAGAACGGCTGGAGCTATGCCAGCGATTCAATGCTGGAGAGCGTGACCTGTTTTTGATTTCATTGAAAGCAGGCGGAACAGGCCTTAATCTGACCGGGGCTGATACGGTCATTTTGTATGATTTATGGTGGAATCCGGCGGTGGAAGAACAAGCGGCAGACCGTGCCCACCGGATTGGCCAGGAGCAAGTGGTTCAAGTGATTAAACTCGTTGCACGCGGCACGATTGAGGACAAGATGAATGAACTGCAGGAGAAAAAAAGGAACCTAATTGAAGAAATCATTGATTCGCAAGGAAATTCAGTAATGTCCTTAACCGAGGAAGATATTGTGGAATTGTTAACATGAATGAAGCAGTAAAGGAGAACGGATATGAGATTTCTAAAAGCTTTCATTGCCACTGTCATCGTATTGGGAATTCTCGCCGTTGGTGTGTATTTTATTGGAACCAACCTCATCGCTGATCAGGTGATGGACAAGGTGACAACGGAACTGGAGTCAAGCGGCCAGATGGATGCCATCAGGCAGGAAGTGAAGAATGATCCGGAGTTGCGGGCGTTCATTGAAGAAGGAAAGAATGCGGATCCGTCCAAGTTGCCTTTCCAAACGAAGGAGGAGGCGACAAGGGCTCTCCTAAAGAAATTCAATATGTCCGAGCTCAATGAACTGCAGAGCCAAGCAAGAAACGGGATGACAGCTGTAGAACAGCAGCAGTTAATGAACAGGCTGCAAAGCCGCTTGTCCGAAGAGGAGCTGCTTGCCCTGAAAGCGATCGCATATAAGGAACTATGCGCATCAGATGGCTCGGCTTGTCAATGAGCGTTAAACAAAAAGATGAAAGGGATTTGAACAAATCCCCTTCATCTTTTTTATTCCTTCGCCAGTGTGGCAGGACGGATATAGCGGGAGATGAATCCATGACGCGGCGATCCGATAAAGCTGATAAGGAATAGAATGCCGGTCGCAAATGCCATGGATCCAGAAATAGATGTGTCGATCCAAGAGGCAATATAGTATCCGCCGATTGCGGAAAGGACGCCGAATAGTGCGCTGAGTACGAGCATGATCGACAGTTTATCGGTCCAGAGGTAAGCGGCTGCTGCTGGCGTGATCAGCATGGCAACGACCATGATGGCACCGACTGCATCGAAGGATGCGACAGTCGTAATCGAGACAAGGGTCATGAAGACGTAATGCATAAGCATGACCGGAATACCGAGACTAGCCGCAAGCGCCGCATCGAATGTCGTAATCTTCCATTCCTTATAAAATGCCAGAATCATCACCAGTACAATCGCAAGGACAATGCATAAGATGAAAGTGGCTTGCGGCACATCGCCAAGCAGCGGGACCGCCATCGTCTGCCAAGGGACAAACGTGATTTCTCCCATCAAGGCATGTTGCACATCCAAGTGAACGTTTCCTGTTTTCGTTGCGATCAGGATGACTCCGATAGCGAACAAAGTCGTAAAGACAACGCCGATTGAGGCATCTTGTTGCACGCCGAGCGAGTGGAGCCACTGCACTAATACGGCAGTCAGCAGCCCTGCAATGATAGCCCCGACAAGCATATGCCATCCACTCAGCTCGCGGGTGATCAAATAGGCGGTGACAATGCCAAGCAGGACAGTATGGCTAATAGCATCCGCCATCATGGCCATCCGGCGCAAGATGAGAAAGGCCCCCATAATGCCGCACGAAATGCCGACTAAGGATGCGGTAAGTAAAATCCATCCTTCATAGCTCATGGTTATTTACCCTCCTTGACGGGCTGGCGAGGGATGGGCCGGCTTTCCAACCTGTGTTGCTTCCGTTGCAGCTGTAATTGAAGAGCCCGGACCAATAGACCGCGCTGCGTGCCGGCTATTACCGATATGAGGAAGATGGAAGCGGAGGCAATGACGATAAAAGGACCGGTCGGCCATCCTTTCCCCATTGTGCTGATCAATGTGCCGAGCAAGCCCGAGCCGCCGCCGAAAATTGCGGAAAGCACCAGCATCCGTTTGAAGGATATCGTCCAATAATGGGCACTGACCGGTGGAATAATGAGCAAGGCAGCCATTAAGATTACGCCGACTGCCTGGATGCCGATGACGATCACGAGCACAAGCATCGCTAAATAAAGGCCATCCATGAGTCGGTTTGACAAGCCCAGTCCTTTCGCAAAATCCGGATCAAACAGAAACAATTTCCATTCCTTGAACCAGATAACGACAACAGCAATGATTACAATGGCGACCGCCATCATTGTATAAACATCCGTCCGTACCATCGAAGCCGCTTGGCCGAAGATGAAGCTATCCAGCCCCGCTTGATTCCCGCCGCCTTTTCGGCTGACAACTGTCAGCAGCATGATACCGAGTCCGAAAAAGACGGATAGGATAAGCCCCATAGCGGCATCTTCCTTCACCCGGCTGGAGGAGCGGATTAACTGGATAAGCCAGGCACCGATAAATGCACTGACAGCGGCGCCGAAAATCATGAAGGGCAGATTTTTGTAGCCGAGTATCGAAAAGGCGATAACCACACCAGGGAGCGCCGCGTGGGATAAGGCGTCGCTCATGAGGCTCTGCCTTTTCCAATACGACAGGCATCCGACCATGCCGGCGGCCGTTCCGAGAATCAATGTGCTGAAAAGAACCCATTGGGCGTTAGGAGATAAAAATACGTCCAGCATTATTACGCCTCCTTCATCCAGCGCAGGGAGCCACCGTATGTCTTTTGGACATTATCTTTCGTGAAGACTTCTTCGGTTTTCCCGTATTCCACGATCGTCCGATTCAGCAGCATGACATGATCGAAATAATCCTCCACCGTCAATAAATCATGATGGACGACCATGACGGTTTTGCCTGCAGATTTCAAGCGTTTCAACGTCGTCATAATGGCCGTTTCTGTCGCCGCATCGACACCAACCAGCGGTTCATCCATGAAATAGAGGTCGGCGTCCTGGACGAGTGCCCGTGCTAGAAAGACGCGCTGTTGCTGGCCGCCTGACAATTGGCTGATCTGGCGATCGGCATAGTCGGCCATACCCATCTGGGCCAGTGATTCCAATGCCAATTCCTTATCCTTTTTGGACGGCCACTTGAACCATCCGATTTTCCCATACAGTCCCATTAACACAACATCAAGAGCATTCGTCGGGAAATCCCAGTCGACGGAACCTCGTTGCGGGACATAACCGACGCGCGTTTTGGTCTTTGCCAATGTTGAATCAAAAAACGAAACTTTGCCAGAAAGCGAAGGATGCAATTCCAGCATCACTTTCAGCAAGGTTGATTTCCCAGCACCGTTCGGACCGACGATACCGGTCAGGGATCCGGGCTTCACATTAAAATTCACATCAGATAACACTTTGTTTTTTCGGTAGGAAGCAGATAAATCTTCCACTTTTAAGACTGACATCAATTTCCCTCCCCTAAGAGTGCCTTATGAATGGTGTCAACGTTATGTTTATACATTCCGATATACGTACCTTCCTCCGTCCCTGCATCACCCATAGCGTCGGAAAACAGCTCTCCGCCTAATTTGACGTCCAAACCTTTTTTACTTGCCCCTTCTATAACTGCTTTTATGGAATTTTGGTTAATGCTGCTTTCCACGAATACTGCAGGAATCTTATAATCCAGCAAGATAGAGATTGTGTCATCAATGTCGGAAATGCCGATTTCATCTTCAGTGCTTAACCCTTGCAAGCCGACTACATCAATGTCATACGCTCTGCCGAAATAACCGAATGCATCATGGGCTGTTACGAGAACGCGCTTCTCTTTTGGGATTTCTGCAAGCTTTTCTTTAGATTCTGCGATCAGATCATCCAATTCTTTAAAATATTTTTCTTTATTGGCATCAAAATCTTCCGCATGGTCTGGATCATATTTTTTTAGTTCTTCTGTGGCAGATTCCAGTGACATCTTCCAAAGATCAATATCGAACCACACATGCGGATCGATCGCTCCATTTTCGTCGTGCAATAACTTATCTTTCGGAATGGCTTCAGAAATACCAAGAACCGGTTTTTTACTGCTGATTTTATCGAATGCTTCTGTCATATTTCCTTCCAGGTTCAAACCGCTGTATAGAACGATGTCGCTGCCTTCCAACTTTTTTATGTCTCCTTGCGTCGCTTTATACAAGTGAGGATCGACGCCGGGTCCCATCAAGCTTTCTATCGCGACATGCTCGCCTCCGATAATGGAAAGCGGCTCTGCGATTTGCGCGATCGTCGTCACAATGTGGATTTTACCCTCCGTGTCCACTTCATTCGCTTTTTTCTCTGTACAAGCCCCTAACATAAGCAGCGCTGAGAATAGGGCAATTAATAATACGCCGTACTTTTTCTTCATTTCCTTTCCCCCTAAATCAATGTTGATAGTGTTTCCCTTGTGCAACAAATATAATAAAAAAATTTATACCGCTAAGTGTCAATTTCCAAAAATCAAAGACACTGGACGTTTGGTCATTAACATTTGATTCTTACTGAGAGGCCGGTCCCATCTACAGGACAAGGACGAAAGCTATTTACTCCGAGCATAAAGCCATGGGCGATAAACTGTAATATAGCCGCTTACAGGCAAAGAATTGAAAGGCTGAATGAGTAAACGGGGCAGTCAGCCAGTGTTACTGCCTAGCTGTTTTTGAGTTGAAAACCTAAGACCTCCACATTTGTAATGACTGTCTTTACTATATGTCGGATTATGGAGACTTGTGAGAAGCTGAATTGAGAGTAGTAAGCTTTTCTCTGGGTGCAATATCGTAATTTCGTAAACGTTAGAAGATAATCACTCCTTCAGGCAATGTAATAAGTTTCCTTGAGGAAACTGTTAGTAAGTTAAAAATAATACGATAAATAAAGTTTGTCAACAGGTAAGAATAGAAATAGATATGGATTCATCGTCAAGGGATTGCTTTACTTACGATTGATGCAGGAAATATTTAATACTGGACAATAAAGCTGAATTATGATTAACTAGTATAGTTAATTAGGCTAACTAATGAATTTATTTATGAGGAGGCGTTGAACATTACAACAAGGGAATTGCAATTTTTCGGGCAATACGCCAAAGTGCATCGACCGATGCTAAATGAAATAAATGCCGTCCTTGCGGAATACAGATTATTTAATTCACAGTGGACCATCCTAAAATTACTTTTGCAAGAGGGCGACATGACGCCGGCAGAAATTGCAACGAAGCAGCAGGTGGAAAAACCGAGTGTCACCAAAATTCTGCAGCGTCTGGAGGAGCTGACGTATATCGAAGTGCGTCCGGGGCAGGACAAGCGCGAAAAATGGATCCGATTGACGGAATTCGGCAGCTCCGCATGCCATGAGATCATGGGGAAACTGGATACGTTATATAAAGGTTTTTTGAAGGGCGTTCCTGCAGAAAACATTGAAATCGCCACGGCCGTCTTGAAAAACATCCAAGAAAATCTAAACTAACGAAAGAGTGAGTCGATGGAAAAACAAAGTTTATGGACAAAGGATTTTATTATTATTTCGATCATCAATTTCTTTATTATGCTTGTCATGTATTTACTCATGGTGACCATAGCGCCTTACGCTGTAGAGGAGTTCGGTGCTTCAACGAGTACAGCGGGTCTCGTGTCGGGAATTTTTATTATCGGAACATTGATCGCAAGGATCGGATCAGGTAATTTAATTGCCAAAATCGGCAGCAAGAAACTGCTATTCATCGGATTAGTAGTTTTTTTAATTGGTACAGGTCTTTATTTTGGCGCTGCAACATTGCCTCTTCTTCTTGCAACCCGTTTAATTCATGGCGTTGGGCTTGGCTTTGCCTCAACTGCGACCGGTACGATGGTGGCGAAAATTATTCCGCCGACCCGCCGCGGGGAGGGAATCGGTTATTTTAGTATGAGTACCGTTCTTTCTACAGCTATCGGACCATTCCTCGGAATTTTCATGAGCCAGCATTATCCGTTCCAAGTTATTTTTTGGCTTTGCCTCGTGCTGAGTATTATTAATATGCTCATGTTTTTCTTCGTCAGAGAAGAAGAAACTGCACCGGCTGCTGTTCGTGTGAAGGAAAAAAGCCATTCCCAGTTTATCGAAAAAAGAGCATTGCCTATTTCCGTCATCACTTTATTCGTCGGACTATCCTATTCAGGTGTTCTTTCGTTCCTTTCGTTCTATGCGAAGGAAATTGATGTCGTAAAAGCGGCAAGTTTCTTCTTCCTCGTGTATGCATTTGTTGTCTTGCTGTCACGCCCTTTTTCAGGCAAGCTATTAGATGAGAAGGGCGCAAAGTTTATCGTCTATCCGGCATTGCTCTTGTTTGCTGGAGGCCTATTGCTGCTGAGCCAAGCGCATAATGGTTTTATGCTGCTCGCCGCAGGTGCGATTATCGGGCTGGGCTTTGGGAACTTCCAATCATGTGCCCAAGCCATCGCCCTGAAAGGGATTGAAATGGATCGAATCGGCGTCGCCACTTCCACGTTCTATATCTTTTTGGATTGCGGCTTCGGTTTTGGTCCCTATTTCTTAGGCCAGGTCATCCCACACACAGGCTATAGCGGTATGTATTTGACGTTAACTGCCGTTGTGCTTCTTTCCTTGTTCGTCTTTGTTTTGTTGTTCGGGAAACGTGGAAAAGGTACGATGGAAGCAAAGCAATAAGTTAAAGATGGACAGGTGAACAACATGAGAAACCATGTGCGGCCACCCCAGCGAAAAGGCAAAAGCAGAAGACATACTTCGAGACTGCGGAAGAAGCATAAACAAAAGGAGCCCCTCCATCGATCGGGCACCTTTTCATTATTCAGCTACAACCTTTTCACTCATCAAGGCAAGTGTGTTATCTTCTGTATCCGTAAAGAAAACCATCCATGTTTCGGTTTGACCCATTTTGGCGATTAAGTGCGGTTCATCTGTGAAATGAACGCCTTTTTCCTTGAAATCAGCATACGCTTCGTCAATATGTTCCACGTGAAAATAAATAACGGAGCTGGCATTCGCAAATTCCTCTTTTTCTGGCGGGCTCAGCAGCAAACGAACGCCACCGCAATCAAAAAACGCCAATTGGCCTGCCTCGAACAGCTTAGGCACGCCGAGTACGTTTTCGTAAAAGGAAACCGCTCTTTCAAAGTTCTTTACGGGAACAGCGATCTGCCCGATTTTAGTAATTGTTTGATTCATCCTCATCACTCCTTTCCTTCTTACGTTCATCTTACAGAAGTATTTTGAAGCCTACTTGTCCAAAATCACCTTTTTTCGATAGTCGAGAGGTGAGTGGCCAGTAGCTAGTTTAAATGCTTTGCTGAAGGAAGCGGAAGATTGAAAACCGAGTTCGTGTGCGATGGCGGTGACCGTCCATTCATTAGCAACCAATCGTTTCTTCGCCTCTGTTATGCGCAGCTCGGCCAGTTGCTGGTAAGGTGTTCTGCCATAAACCTGCTTGTAGGACCGCAACAGATGGTTCGTCGACATGCATGCCGCCTGGGCGACATCCTGTAATTGAATCGGCTCCTTGTAAAATGCACGGATGAAATCATCGGCGATCGCAATCCGTCTGTACAATTCCTCTTTCGTGGAGGTTCGCTGCATTTGTAGCGATTGCATCTCTTTCCCCGCAAACTGGTGGGCCGATACAAGGTGAAGCATAGTCCGATGAAACTGCTCCTCCAGCCAAAGCGGGTCGTGTTTCTTATCTGGATAGTGCTGTTTCATTACCTGAAGTTGGCGGAAGAGGCTTGCATTCATTTCATATGTTTTCTCGAAAAATCCAACCGTTTCCTTGTCTCGAAACGGATCGGACAATAGCTGATCTGGAGTGTCAGTGAGCGTCCGGCTAACTTCCTCGGCAAAACCATGCCGGAAGAAGAGACAGAACGATTCTACCTCTTGCACCTCATCAATGGCGATTGTATAGTCCCCTTCATTCAGCAATAAATACCGATTCTCCTCGACGGCGAAAAATCCTTTATCCGTCTTGTATAGCGCTCGTCCTCCAGAAAAGGTTTTGATGGAGAGCTGCCCACCACCTTCCCAGTAGAATTCATCGCTTTTGGCATGAAGTATGAAATTGGCCGATTCGTCTTTTTTCATGTTTCGAGCACCAACCTAATTATCATAAATTCCTGAGTATGGCGATATAAAAACGATGTCGAATAGTGAAAGGCTGAGTGCCGTGAACAGTGGAAAGGGCTGAGCTGACTTTTTCAGTAAGGGACAACCGTTCTTCTTCTTTCAGATTTACAAACCAGGAAAGGGAACGAAGCCTTTCCCCCCATTCAGCCGCTGTGAAGGAAACGGTGTACTCAAAATTGTATGTGTCCAATAAATCAAAACCGTGCTGCTTCCATTCTTCAAACCACTCAACAGGGAAGCTGTTGATGAACTGGGTCGCTTGTGCTTTTGAGCCGGCCGGTTTGATGAGACCCGGGGTCACATGGTCTTTCAAAATCCCCATGGATTCCGCAACAATTGGATCGATGGTCATGAATCCCGAGTCCATGACAATTAGCTGTCCATGCGGTTTCAGGATTCGTTTGATTTCCCGCAGGGAGGCCTCCCGGTCGAACCAATGCCAGGCGCGCAACGCAACAGCCATATCGTAGGAAGAATCCGGCAGCCCCGTGGCTTCGGAAAATCGATTATCATACTCAATTTCTTGTCCCTTCTCTGCATCGATCCGCTGGGCTTCTGCGATCAATTCGCTAGACGGTTCAATACCAGTGACATAGGCTCCTTGGTCGTGCAAGAGACGTGTAAGTACGCCTGTTCCTGAACCTAAATCTACAATTCGTTTCTTGGAAAAATCCACGCCTCTTGTGTGCAAGCTGGATACCAGTTCAGCCGGCAGGTCATTTCTAGATTGCGCGTAACTTTTCGCCACCTTACCAAAATCCACTTCCATATCGAACCCCTCCTTTCCCTAATCTTAACTGGAAAGCACCTTTCTGAGTAGACCCATTATACGAGAAAGTGTTACTTATCTGAATCTACGACCTAAGGCTGAATGAGAAATCGGACGGGGGCTCGTTATAGAGCGGTGGCCGCAGGTGGTACGGTTATCTCAGTCAGTTGATTATGAATGGAAGGGGTTTACTTGTGAAAATTTTAGAAAGCATCGTACAGAAAAAGGTGTTGGTCGGTTTATTATCCGCCATGATTATTTTGTTAGGGGTCTTGGCTGTTTTCCGGCTCGATAAGGAAATCATGCCATCTGTCGGAACGGATGGTGGATATATCGTCATCGAGGCGGGGGATATGGCGGCGATCGACGTGGAAGAGCGAATTACTAACACGTTGGAACAGAAATTGCTGGCGCTCGGGGATGTGGAGAAGGTCCAGTCCTCAACAAAGCTTGGTGGCACGCAGTTGGATATGGTTTTCGCCAGAGGAAAAGGAGCGGAAGCCATACAGGAAGTGGAGCGGGTTGTGAGCAGCCTCCGGGCGGAGCATCCGGAAATCAAAGAAGCATACACGGGCCAATATGGGGTGCGTCAAGGGTATGAGTTCTTCATGGAAGCTTCCGGCGGTGATATGGAGGAAATGTCCTCTTTCGCACGGCAAGTGTTAAAACCTAGATTGGAAAGCTTGAAAGAAGTACAGGAAGTCAATGTATCAGGCACGGTGGAGCGGGAAGTGTCTATCCAATTGGATCGTAAAAAGATGGCGGAGCTCGGTATAGATGCCTCTTATGTAATCGGAAGCATCTCGGAAGGCAATTCGGAAATGACGCTTGGTGAGCTGAAGGCTGAGGATGGGAATGGCTCCTTGCTTCGCTGGCAAACAAAAGTGGAGGATGTAGAGGACTTGCGTAAAGTGGAGATACCGACCGCTACAGGGAACATCCCTCTTGGCGATATCGCTTCGATCTCCATTGAGCCGCTTGAAAATGCATCGTATGTATGGAAGAACGGCTCTAAAGATTTGATTTTCATTCAGATTGGCAGGGCGAATGGTGCGACTCAGCTCGATATGGCAAAGGCTGTCCGGGCGGAAGTGGATAAAATTCAGGAGGAAGGGCTGGTCAAAGACTTTGAGTTGAATGAAATGGTGGCGCAAGCCGATTTCGTCCAGGAATCAATTGATGGCGTGGCAGATAATATTTTGATCGGAAGTATTGTAGCGGTAGCCATCTTATTGCTATTTCTGCGAAACGTCCGCGCGACGCTTATTATCGGCATCTCCATCCCGACGTCTGTTTTGCTGACATTTTTGACGGTCTACCTGCTGGGCTATAGCTTGAATATGCTGACACTCATCGGTCTCGGGCTTGGCATCGGCATGATGGTCGACTCCTCGATTGTCATTTTGGAGTCCATTTATCGGCAAAAGGAAATCGGTTTAGGCAAACTCGATGCAGTGCTGGTTGGAACGAAAGAGGTCGCGGGCGCTGTCATTTCCTCCATGCTGACAACGATTGTCGTGTTCCTGCCGATTGGTTTTATCGGAGGAGATATGGGGCAGTTTATGATTATTTTGTCCATCGTCGTGGCGGTGACATTGATTAGCTCCGTCCTTGTCGCTTTCACAATCATTCCTACACTGTCGGAACGGTTTTTGCGCTACCGAAAATCGACGAAAGGAAAGGCGGAGGGCAAGGTCCTGAGGCAGTACGGCGCCTCGATTTCCTGGATTGTCGGTAAGAAGTGGAGAAGCGGTCTTGTCATTTTCCTATTCCTACTCTTGTTTGGAGGTTCGCTAACGCTAGTGAATAAAATCCCGATGACCGTCATGCCGGATATCTTCAATCGATATTCGGAAATTCTCATCGAATTGGAACCTGGCGTGGAAGGCAATGACAAAGAGCAAGTCGTGCAAAAAGTGTCACAGCAGTTAGGCTCAATTGACGATGTAGACTCTACGTTCATTATAGACAATGGGAATCTGCTCATCGGAATAATTAATATGACAAAAGGCGATGCGATCAAGACAGAACAAAAAGAAGTGAATGAAGAGATTCTAAAATCATTACGTTCATTAACGGAGCAAACGCCAATCAAGAATGTCCAAAGTGCAATGGATGGTCCAGGCGGGGCACCTGTCCAAGTGATGATCAAAGGGGAAGACTACTCGAAGCTGCAATCAATCGGGAAGGATTTTACGAAAAAACTCTCAGCTATCGATGGGCTTGTCGGCATCACGGATTCCATGGAAAACAGCCAGACGCAGCAACAGGTCGTTTTAAAGGATTCCGCAATTGAAGAAGCGGGATTAACTAGGATGCAGGTGAAACAATTTCTACAGCAAGCGTTCATTGACATGCCTGTCGGTGAAATGGCCTATAACGAGGAACAAATCCCTCTGATGGTCAGATGGGCAACCAAAACAAACTCCACAAATGATGTCTTGAACATGGAGATTCCGACAGTGGCGGGAGATATGAAGCTCTCCTCATTAATTGAATTCAAATCGGTTAAGACACCAAAAGAAATCACACATTTGGATGGAGAGCGTTTTATCGCAATTGGCGCCGATATCGAAGGCAAAGACTTAGGAACGATTAATCGGGACGTCCAAAAGGTAATTAATGCGTTCGATCTGCCAGCTGGCTATGCAATCGACGCAGGCGGTGATATCGAGCAACAACAGGAGCTGATGATGGAAATGGCAATCGTGCTTGGCATCGCTATGTTCCTTGTCTACTTCGTCATGGCAGTCCAATTCAATCATCTCGGTCATCCGCTGATTGTCATGTCCGTCATTCCAATGGCCATTATCGGAGTCATCATTGGCCTCTTCCTGACGCAGCGAGAACTCAATTTATTATCCGGAATGGGCGTCATTATGCTCATCGGCATCGTCCTGAACAATGCCATCCTGCTCATAGACCGGACGAATCAATTACGAAGAGAAGGCATGCAAGTGGAGGAAGCGCTTGTCGCAGCAGGGAAGCAGCGGATCCGTCCCATCTTCATGACAACACTGACAACAGTAGGCGGCATGCTCCCGCTCGCTCTGGCATCCGGTGCATCCGGCAATTACCAGGCACCGCTCGCGACGGTACTTATCTCGGGATTGCTGTTCGCGACCATCATCACCTTGCTGTTAATTCCTGCAGTGTACCGTCTTGTCACTAGACGAGTGGCCGCCGTGAAAGAAACGGAGAAGGTGACAGACAAAGCGCTAACGAAAAGCGTGCCGGAATTTGTAAAATAACTACATCTTCTAGCCCCTGCCTGCCATTTTGTGCAGGCAGGGGTTTGTTTGGTTCTTGTTCACTTGAGTGAGTTACGTCAGGGGGTGCCTAATAATAGTTGAACGCCAGAATATCGGGCCGAACGCCAGAAAGCAGAGTTGAACGCCAGAATATCGGGCCGAACGCCAGAAAGCAGAGTTGAACGCCAGAATATCAGGACGAACGCCAGAAAACCGGTCTGAACGCCAGAATATCGGGCCGAACGCCAGAAAGCAGAGTTGAACGCCAGAATATCAAGCCGAACGCCAGAAAACCGGGCTGAACGCCAGAATATCAGGCCGAACGCCAGAAAGCAGAGTTGAACGCCAGAATATCAAGCCGAACGCCAGAAAACCGGTCTGAACGCCAGAATATCAGGCCGAACGCCAGATAAACGGTCTGAACGCCAGAAAATCGGGGCGAACGCCAGAAAGCCGGTCTGAACGCCAGAAAATCGGGACGAACGCCAGAAAGCCAGTCTGAACGCCAGAAAATCAGGACGAACGCCAGAAAGCCGGTCTGAACGCCAGAATATCAGGGCGAACGCCAGAAAACCGGTTTGAACGCCAGAAAATCAGGACGAACGCCAGATAAACGGTCTGAACGCCAGAAAATCGGGACGAACGCCAGATAAACGGTTTGAACGCCAGAACCCGGTTTAATTCCAGATAAACCTTTGACCCGCGCCAAATAAAAGCTACGGGAGCCAAATCATTACGTTTAAGCCCTCACAAAATAATAGCTACAGAAGCCATATGAACGGCAAATGCCAGGAAAGCTGTGCCACCTGACCGAATTAACCTAAAAAAGGATGACTTTAACGCACTCTATTGTAGTCCGTTTCAATTCCCGTTAGAGTACAAGTATTGAGAAATCCGGATTCAAGGAAACACTCAAAGTGATTTTGGAATAGGGGGAAATATAATGTCTCACGTATTAACAGTTAAAGCAGAGGATTTTCAAAAAGAAGTATTGGAAAGTGAATTACCGGTATTTGTTGATTTCTTTACAGATGAATGCGGTCCATGCCAAGCATTCGAACCGGTTTTAGAAGATGTGGCAGAAGATTTATCCGATAAAGTCAAGTTCGTTAAACACTGGGTCACATATGAAGACTTTGAAGCGAAATCAAACCCGGTACAAGTAAAATACGACATCGTCGCTTTCCCGTCGTTGTATCTTTTCAAAAATGGTGAAGTCGTCAAAACGTATATTGGCTATTTAAACCGCCAAGACTTCCTAGATTTTCTAGAAGAAGTCCTATGATTTACAGAAGTGTTTGGAATGAAAAATTCCAAGCGCTTTTTTTATTGCCCGAGGCTCGACCGGCAGACGGTTTCATCTGTACAATGAGAAGGAGAAAGGGGGCGCCTGTCATGAATGCCAAGGAAATGGACAATCAACTCCGTATCAAAACAGAGGGAACGCTTGAATTGCTAAGTCAGTCGCCGCACTATAACCGGTATGAAGCCACTCCGTATGATGCGTTAGAGGAATTGTTCCGCGAATATGAGTTTCAAAAATCAGATGGATTCGTCGATTACGGATGTGGCAAGGGACGGGTCTCCTTTTACGTGCACCATCGGTTCCACTGTAAAGTGACCGGGATTGAGATGAATGGCCGACTGTACGAGGATGCCTTGACGAATTTATCTCATTATCGCGGCAAGTCACAAAAGAAAAAGGATGGGCAGCTCCATTTTGAGCGCTGCTACGCGGAGACATTTGAAGTGGAACTGACCGATAATCGTTTCTATTTCTTCAATCCGTTTTCCGTGCAAGTTTTCACTAAGGTCGTCGGCCGCATATTGGAATCGGTTGGGGAGCACGGGCGGCCGGTCGATCTCATTTTGTATTATCCATCGATGGATTACGTGCAATACCTTGAAACCAAAACGGCCTTTGATTTGCTCAAAGAAATCAAACTAGGTGGTATTTATGAAAATGATGAGGACGAGCGCTTCCTCATTTATCGGCTTCAGGCGTAACGTGTAAAGAGGCTGGCCGGTATGTACGGGTTCCCGGCAAGCGTTTGCAGTTGTCCCAGGCTGCAATGGCCTCTGCCCGACTTTTGCCCTTATTATTCGGATCGGCGAAGTAATCTCGTATAAATCGATTGTATTCAAACTGGGGAGCGATCTCCTTTTTGTAGGAAGGATCTTTTTTTCGATCCTCCTCCTCGTGCCAAGCGGTCACTGCATCACGATACGTTTTGCCGATGTTTTGCTTGAAGTAATTTTGAATGAACGTCGAAAAATGAAACGCCGGGATGACCGTTTTGAAAAAGGCCCGTACCTTTTGGCTGCATCTGTGGTCTTCTGTAATGACCGTTTCGAGGTTCAATTCTTTTTGCTCTTTCTGTTTTGGCCGAGCAGTTGCCTGTCGCATCGGTTTCATAATTTCACCGGTTCGCAGGAATGTACTGATACGGTCAGTAATTTCTCCTTTTGATCCTGCCGCGCTCAGTCCGTTTCCTCTGCAAAACTCCTGAAGCTCTGCTTTTAGCCAGTAATAATTCAAAAACTCTTCCACTGAAAGATCTGTATGTAAGATGGGTCTCATAATCTCACCTCCTCTTCATATAATAGAACACAAGTTCGTTTTATTCAATACAGAAAAGGCCACCTCGCGGAAAGGTGGCCTGATCTCATAATAAATGCATCGCGTCCTCTGCTTCCTCCCATGGAACGGCGTAGCCTTTCCCTTTGGCGCAAAAAATGGAGGACGACGTGTACTCTGGATCGGCATCTTTATTGTAGCCAATCCGCTCAATGACCTCTTCTGGATTATGACAGGCATCGTAGCCGCTGAACCTTAGTGTCATCGCGCCTTTGCCATTCGTGAACGAAGCGAATACCGTGCTGTAATCCATGAAGGTGGCGACGGGGACCCGGGCCGTGATGATGGTTTTATCCCCGAGTGTTTCAGGAGGATCGAACGTGCCGTGCGCCTGTTGGATATCCGAAAGGACGCGTCCGATGTGATCCATGTCTATTTTGATTTTCACATCATAATACGGTTCAAGCAAGATATTGTCCGCTTTCTCAAGCCCTTGTCGCAAAGCCCGGAATGTGGCTTCCCGGAAATCGCCCCCGGATGTATGCTCATTATGGCCTCTTCCGGTCAGCAATGTGATTTTCACGTCAGTAAGTGCCGAACCTGTCAATAAGCCATGATGATCCTGTTCAAAGATATGATGCTTGATCAGGTTTTGATTGCCCACGGACAAGTCGTTTGCGTGGCATTCATTCGCAAAGGAAATGCCTGCACCCCGTTCTGCTGGTTCGATTCTAAGATGTACTTCCGCATAATGTTTGAGCGGCTCAAAATGCCCGTAGCCGTTCACAGGTGCTGAGATTGTTTCATTATAAAGAATAGTCGGCTGGCCGAAATCAATGTCGTAGCCGAACCGGTCACGAACAACTTGCTTCAGCACTTCAAGCTGAATGACGCCCATCACATGGACATGCAATTCCTGGACATGTTCATTCCATACGACTTGCAAGGATGGATCCTCCGCATCGAGTGTGCGAAAGGCGTGCAGCATATCCTTCAGTGGAATAGATGAATCAAAACGGACGCTGGATCGCAATGTAGGAATCAAATCATAGGAAGCGGAGTCCTGCAATGCACCAATTCCATCCCCGATGGCGGGTTCCGCCAGCCCTGTCACGGCAATCAATTCACCGGCAATTGCATGATCATCATTCGTAAATTTCTTCCCGTTATAGCGTCTCAATTGGGTCACTTTTTCAACCGCTGTAGCGGTAGTAATTTCATCACGCACACGGAGCGTACCGCGCATCAGTTTTAAAAACGTTACCCGACTGCCGTTTTCGTCATGTCGTATTTTATAGACTCGGGCTGCCAGTTCGCCTTCCGTGGAATAATTCGTCTCCGTCAGGCGGTCGAAAGCGTCCAAAAATTCCTGGATGCCAATATCTTTTAATGCGGAGCCGCAGCCATACGGGAAAACTTGAAGCTCCCGAACCGTGCGCTTCAGTGCATTCATCCATGCAGCCTCATCATACTCCCCATCCATATAACGCTCCAAAAGCTCTTCGTCTCTTTCTGCAATAAACTCGATGAGTTCGTTAGTTAAGGCCCCGTCTTTTAATTGGGATAAATCCAGAAGTTCGGTTGTAAAGGACATGCTCATTTCATTTAAGATGCCAGGAATATCGGTGCCTTCCCGATCGATTTTATTGAGAAAAAAGAAGGTCGGAATCCGATGTTTCTGCAGGAGTTGCCAAACCGTTTCGGTATGTCCTTCCACGCCATCGGCTGCGCTGATCAAAACGATGGCAAAATCCATTACTTGAATGGCCCGTTCCATTTCCGATGAAAAATCGACGTGGCCTGGAGTGTCAATAATTGTATAAATGGAATCGTTGTATGTGAAATTTCCTTGCTCCGCAAAGATGGTGATGCCGCGATTCCGTTCGATTTCATGGTTATCGAGGAAAGTATCCTGATGATCGACCCGTCCTCGCGTCCGGATGCTGTTCGTGTGAAAGAGCAACTGCTCGGAAAATGTTGTCTTGCCCGCATCGACATGCGCAAGAATTCCTATCGTTTTAAACATCGTGTACACCTCGTCGTTTCAGCTTCCCTCCATTATAACTCATTTATGGAGTGGCAAGCGCTTGATCCGTGGTCCGAACCAGTAGAAGAGTTCTAATATGAGTGCAGATAGAATGCCCATTAGCAGCCCGTTCGAGAGTAAAGGCTGGATGAGTTCCGGCAAGGGGGAAAATACCGATACTGGGAAGGTCATGACGGCAAGGCCGACGAGTGCCGGCAAAGCGACTCGATACACCGTTTTTGGATCAAATGATAACCCTTCGATATTGCGCAGCGATGAACGGAACAATTGCAAATAAGCGACGAACAGGACAGTGTTGCCCACACTGTGCGGGATGGTGGAAAAGAAAGCTGTCAGGGAAGGGGAGAGACCTAGAATAATGAATAAGGCGGCCCCAAGAAAAAAAGGAGTGCGTTCACGAATGCCGGTCGACTGGAGGAAGCCAAGAGAAGAGGCGTACGGCGCAAAGGGGACAAGACCAAGCATTCCGGATAAGGTTGTCAGGATTCCTGTAAAAAAGAAAGAAGACTTATATTGAAAACGGGTTGTCACTTTGCCGAATAGATCCTCGGATTCCTTTAAGGTAGCGACCGTATTCGTCGTATTCAACAACCCCGCCATAATGACAGTCAGGACAATGCCCCACTCTAATGCCGGTTCGCCCCAGGGAAACCACTGAAGGAATGGCGTCGTATGTATCGCTTCCTCCGCTTCTGACGGGAAAAAGAAAGAAGACGCCACCCAGCCCGCCACCATGCCGATCAAAAGATTCAACCGGCTGATTATACCTTTGCCCTTTACATGGATGAGGATCGTGAAGGTAGCGAGCAGAAAGGAAAAGCCGGCCATTTTCATATCAATGACAGACCCTTCATTCAAACCGACCATCCCTTTCAGGAAGATAGAAATCAATTGATTGGCTAGCAATAAAAGAAACACGAACATGACGGCTGGTGTGAACCACTTCTTCAACAACTCTCCAATGCCGAGCAGCCCGAAAACTGCTACAAGTGCTCCCGAAATCATGGCGCCCACCGCAATGCTGCCGCCGACCGTTGTCAATTCCATTCCGAGCGCATCTGCGGTTCCCGCCAAACTCAAAATTACACCCCACCACAGCCCTGACTGTCCTTCCATCAATGGAAGCTTGTGGCCGATCCAACCTTGTAGCACACAAGCGAACCCCGTAAGGATGAATGATCGCTGAATCGCTGACACAATTTCCACCTGCTCCAAATCAAATGCACTGCCTATCGATATCGGAATGACCACCGTATTCGCAAACATGAAAAACAACCATTGAAAGCCCGCCAGCAGTGTAACGGATTGACTAGCCTTCATGCATAACACCAACCTCCCCAAGCACTTACTCTAGGTTACGAAACAATTAATTAGGTGCTACTATACCATAAAAGTATTCCGCCTGACTATATAATGATAGATAAATTAGAAGGTTCAGTGAAAACGAGGACAGGTGTTTTAACGTTGGGTCAGTGGTGCATGCGTGCTCGCATCACATCTTCAGCATACCAAGATGGCGCATAAGCCCGTCTGCAGTATCTATGGAACAAAGCCTAAATGGTCAAAAGCATTCAGCGCGGAATGGAGTGTTCCGGTACATGGCGGTTTGCCGCGGATTGATCTTCTTCGATTCAAGTCCTGCCGCATATAAAGTTCTAGTCCCGTGCCTTTCGCTGGACCGCTCGTATAATTCAAGCAACCTCTCGTATCTTGCTGCCAACCGCTCGTATAATCCCGTGACCGCTCGTATCTTCTACAATTCTCTCGTATACTCTGGGGACCGCTCGTATAATGCCAGTAACCTCTCGTATAATGCTGCGAACCGCTCGTATAATCCCGTGACCGCTCGAATAATGCCAGTAACCTCTCGTATCCAGTTGCCAACCGCTCGTATAATCCCGTGACCGCTCGAATAATGCCAGTAACCTCTCGTATCCTGTTGCCAACCTCTCGTATAATCCCGTAACCGCTCGTATAATGCCCACAACCTCTCGTATCCTGCTGCCAACCGCTCGTATAATCCCGTGACCGCTCGAATAATGCCAGTAACCTCTCGTATCCAGTTGCCAACCGCTCGTATAATCTTGTGACCGCTCGAATAATGCCAGTAACCTCTCGTATCCTGTTGCCAACCGCTCGTATAATCCCGTGACGACTCGAATAATGCCGCGAACCCCTCGTATCTCCCAACCAATCAATCGTGGAGCTGCCGTTCATTACAAGGCTCCGCATCCGATAATTCTGCCAACCCGGTTGCTCCATCAAAAAAGCCGCCCCTGCAATAGAGGGCGCGGCTCAATTTTAATATTTTTGTTCCTCCAGCAAGCGGGTAAAGTCTGCTTTGGAGAGGGGTTTGGCGTACAGGTAGCCTTGGACTTCGTCACAGTGCAGCTTGTTGAGGAAGCGGGCTTGGTCTTCGGTTTCGACGCCTTCTGCGACGACTTGCAGATTCAGATTTTTGGCAAGGTCGATAATGGCTTTGACGATCATTGTGTTGTTTTCGTCCAGCTCGCGAATAAATGCTTGATCGATTTTTAAGTGAGTGAGTGGAAATTTACTTAAATAGATCAAGGAGGAGTAGCCTGTTCCGAAGTCGTCGATGCTAGCGTTGACGCCCAGATTGCGCAGTTCTTGCAAAATTAGTTTGCCATGGTGGACATCGGACATGATGGTTTCGGTGATTTCTAAGTTGAGGTATCGCGGTTCGAGTCCTGTTTCGTCCAGAATTGCTTTGACGTCGGATACGAAAGAAGGCTGCCTGAATTGCCGGATGGAAACGTTGACGCTGACCCGCATAGGTGGCAAGCCTTGCTGCTGCCATTCTTTTGCGTCGCGGCAGGCGGTTTTCAGCACCCACTCGCCGATTGGCAGGATGAATCCGTTATCCTCTGCAATCGGTATGAAATAGGCGGGTGAAATAAAGCCGCGTATTGGATGATGCCAGCGGAGCAAGGCTTCCATTCCTTTCATATGGCCCGTTTTCAAATCAAATTGGGGCTGGTAGGCAAGAGATAATTGATTGCGCTGCAAGGCTTGCCGCAATTCCATTTCTACCATGGTTTGCTCTACTAATTCGTCGTGCAGTTGTTTTGTGAAAAATTGATAGGTGCCTCGACCGGATTCCTTTGCCAGATACATCGCGGAATCAGCATTTCTCATCAGGGTATTGTAATCCGTGGCATCTGCCGGGTAGAAGTTGATGCCAATACTTGGCGCCACGAAGACTTCGTGCTGCCCCAGCAGGTACGGATAAGACAGATCCTCCACGATTCGTTCAGCAATGGCTTGCACTGCAGGGCGATCGCCTGAACGAACGAGGACGACAAATTCATCACCGCTTAGCCGTGCAACAAAATCCTTTTCCCCCACAGAGAGAGATAATCTCTCGCCGACGGCTTGTAACAATTCGTCCCCGACATGGTGCCCTAGCGTATCGTTGATCATTTTAAATCGATCCAAGTCCATGAAGAGCAAGGCAAATTCTGAGTTGCACTCTTGTGCATATTGGATCCAATCTGCCACCTGTTCCTGGAGCATCCGCCGGTTTGGCAATCCGGTCAGGTAATCGTAATAGGCCATATGTTCAATGACCCGTTCCGCTTCCATGCGTTCGGTAATGTCGATCGCCGTGCCGACCACTACCTCCACTTGTCCCTCTCTAAAAATAGGGGAGAGGTAAACAAGAAATGTCATAGATGAAAAGGGAAGCTCGAATTGAACGGTTTCGCCAGCCAGTGCTTGATGAAACATTTGAGAGAGCCGTGATAGTTCTTCTTCGCCGTACTCCCCGTTAAGTTTTCCGTTATTTATCGAATCAGCTGTAACCCCTAATTTCTCAGCAGTTTTTCCTTCCATTAACGTAAACATGATGGATCCGCTTTCATCCTGCTTATATTTGAAGATCGCATTTTGCAGATTTTTAACAGTTTGCCTAAAGTCATTGAGCAGTGCAATTTCAAGTGATTGCTCAGCATGCTTCCGTGCAGTGATGTCGTGGCGGATTGAAATATATTGAACTGGCATCCCTTCTTTATCCAAGAAGGGGACGATAGTGGTCGCCACCCAATAGAGCGACCCGTCTTTCGCCCGATTTTGGATATCTCCTTGCCAGACTCGTCCGCTTCCAATCGTTTCCCACATGTCTTGGAAAAAGCTTTTTGGATGAAAGCCCGAGTTGACGACGCGGTGTGTTTTGCCGATCAATTCCGCTTCTGAGTATTGCGATAGCATGCAAAACTTTTCGTTCACATACGTGATGACACCTTTTGGATCGGTAATGACCACGACTGAAGAGTGATCGAGTGCATTTTCGATATTCCGTAGATTCTCGACAGTCTCGATATATTGCTCGCTTGTGAGTTCCGATGCCGTCACGTCGGTATCTACGGAAATAAACCCATCAAATTCACCTTGCTCATTAAAGATGGGGGAAATGATCGCCTCCACCCAGTAGGGGGAACCGTCTTTTGCCACACTTTTAATTTTGCGATGCCAGTAGCGATTGTTCAGAAAAGCCTCGTTCATCTCGGCAAAGAATATGTCTTTATCATAGTCGGGGTTTAATAAACCAAAATCTTTTCCAATCAATTCAGATGCATCATACTGCGAAAGAGTACAAAAGTTTTCGTTTACATGAAGAAGAATCCCGTCCCGGTCTGCCGTGGATATGCAAAATTTTTGATTGACGAGCAGATAAATAGATGGATGCTTTTTTAATTCCTCTATAATCATAGCTTCTATTCCTTTCCACTAGAAGGGTGGCAATGCAAGTGATCCGTTGGCACTATGAATGATAATTCATATATAATTTTTATGAAATCATAATGACCTTTTTCTTATTTGTAGTTTATCCGATTATACCATCTTACTATCTCGTTATCTACTTGCAGTCTGGAAGAAGATTGACGGAATTTTTACAAATAAAAACAAGTTTTCTCTACTGTTCTGGTCGTTTTGATTGTAAACTGAGAGTAAGAGGGAAGGGGGAGCATTTTGAAAAAGAAATATACGAAAACGGAGAAGAGTTGGATGTACTATGATTGGGCCAACTCAGCTTATTCCATTATCATCACGACAGCAGTTTTTCCGCTGTACTACAAAGCAGTGGCGACTGATGCGGGAGTGAGCCTGGCCCATTCGACGGCTTATTTGGGCTACACGGTGGCCATTGCAACGTTCATCCTGGCGATGATCGGCCCGATTCTTGGCACAATTGCAGATTACCAAGGATTAAAAAAGAAGTTTTTCTTCGCCTTTTTCTTATTGGGTTCGCTATCGACCGTTTCATTAGCGTTCGTGCCCGGAGACAATTGGTTCATGTTACTTGTTTTATATACAATCACGGCGGTAGGCTTTCATGGGGCGAATATATTCTACGACGCCTTTCTTGTGGATGTAACATCGGAAGATAAAATGGATGATGTGTCAGCTAGGGGCTTTGGGCTAGGGTATATCGGGAGTACCATTCCGTTTATTATAAGCATCGCAGTTATTCTGCTGGCGCAGAAGGGTGTGCTGCCGATCGGAACGTCCACGGCGAGCCGGATTGCCTTTGTCATCACAGGTATCTGGTGGTTCAGCTTTACGATTCCAATGCTTAAAAATGTTGTGCAACAGTACGGGATTGCACGGGAGCCCCGACTGTTGGCGGGGAGTTTTCGCCGCTTAGGAGCGACATTTAAAGAAATCCGCAAGTATCGGACGGTTTTCCTGTTTCTGCTTGCGTACTTTTTCTATATCGATGGGGTAGGCACCATCATTTCCATGTCGACCGCGTATGGGACGGACTTGGGCATTGACGCAACAAGTCTTCTAATCATCTTGTTTGTTACACAGGTTGTTGCTGCGCCGTTTGCTATTTTATATGGCCGGCTGGCTCAGAAGTTTTCTGTGAAGCGAATGCTCTATGTCGGCATCTTTGTTTATATCGCAGTGTGTGTGTACGCCTTTTTCCTAGAAACGACGCTCGACTTCTGGATATTGGCTATGTTAGTCGCTTCGTCGCAGGGCGGCATTCAGGCATTGAGCCGTTCTTATTATGCGCAGCTCGTGCCGAAGGAAAAAGCGAACGAGTTTTTCGGATTCTATAATATTTTTGGTAAATTTGCGTCTGTAATGGGTCCTTTGTTGCTCGGTGTCACGGCCCAGCTAACAGGCAGTTCCGCATATGGTGTTTTCAGTTTGGTCATCTTGTTTATCATAGGTGGAACGATTCTTTATCTCGTCCCCAAACCTGAATCAGAGCTTGCCGCGCGATAATAATAAGAAGCGCCATCCAAATAAATGGATGGCGCTTTTCTATGCTCATTTTTTATTCAATCTGGAAACCTGCAGAATGCGGAAACCGTTCTTCTCCAGCTTTTCACGAAGTTTGGCGACTTCCTCATCGCTTCGTGTATCTTCGAGAGTAATGACGACACGGCGTGCGAGGGCGGAACCGTTATCGAGTGTTAGCAAGCCTTCGATATTGTCGTCACGCAGGGTTTTCGTCAGACGGTTGATCATTCCTTTTGCCTCTGTTGAAGCGAGGGTGATGTTAATGCCGCCTGTTTTTAATCCAAACGCATCTTCCAGTACGCTTTCGACTTTATTGTGTGTTAAAATGCCAAATAGCTTCCCGTCTTTTACGACGCTGATAAATGGCAATGCCTTAATTTGCAAAAGTGCATTTAAGAAGGACTCGTCTTCTGTAATAAAGATATCCGCATGCTTGACGAGAGAATCGATTGATGATTGCTCATCCCCCTTCTCTTCGTAGAGGTATTCGATCAAGTCCACTTTGTATAGCATTCCTTTGTAGGCATCCTGCCGGTCTACAACTGGTATGCAACGGTACCCCGTTTCATTAATTTTTTTCAATGCATCTTTTACAGTCTCTTCAATAGAAACCGTTGCCACTGCTAAACGTTCCAGCGTCAAGTCTCGAATATGCATCGTCATTCCCCCTTATCTACAGTCATTTCAGTTAAATCAAAATATTGATTAAAATTTATTATAAGTGAGAGCTTGATTCTTTGACAAGTGAATTTATACTATTTGTATAGGTTCAGAGGAAAAGGAGTTATCCAAATGGAAACATTGCATCATGCGGCCCTCCTAGATGTCATGGGGGATTTGTTCGCAGACGAGATTTCCATCGTCGTGGCGAATACGAAGGAATATGTCTATTATCGGCCGAGTAAGCGAGTCGATTTAAAAATAAAACCGGGCGATCCCGTAAAAGAAGGAACGATTGCGTACAAGGCGCTCCACGAGGATCAGCGGGTGTCCGAGTTTATCCAGCGGGATGTCTTCGGGGTGCCTTACCAAGGGATGGCGGTGCCGTTCCATCAAGAAGGTGAGCTTGCGGGGTGCGTTGTTGCGATTTATCCGGCGTTTACGGAGGGGAAGTCCGTCGTTACAATCCGGACGCAAGATGGCTGGGTCCCTGTTCCGTTCGGTGATGTGCATTATATTGAAGTAAAGGACCGAAAAACATACGTCATTGCCGATCAGCTGACAGGCACGCATAAGAATTCACTTCAAAACTTCGAGTTCAGTTTGCCGCGTGATTTGTTTGTCCGCTGCCACCGTTCCTTCATTGTGAATGTCCATCACATAAAGGAGATCTATCCCGATACCCATTCGACATTTGTGCTTGGAATGGCGAACGGGGCAAAGATTCCGGTCAGTCAATCCTATTCCAGCTACTTCCGAAAAATGCTCGGGTTCTAATAATCTCTTCCTGCGGCGGTTTGTTACGAACACTTCCTCAATCCGCCTGCAGGGCATAAAAACAAAAATCTTCTGCTTAACCCCGAAATTGTCCCGATTCGTCTTCATATTTCCTTAAATGCGCCCCATTCCCCTATCGTGAAAGCGGTTGCGGTACGATAGATTTACGATTATCTAAAAGTTACGAAAAGGGGCAAGGCGGTATGGGGCAGCAAATGGATCGGATTCGAATCGATGAATTGAAAAACTTGGTCGTGTCCCCCGAAGAGGCAGCATCATGGATTTCGGACGGGATGACGCTTGGACTTAGCGGGTTTACTCGGGCGGGTGACGCCAAAGCAGTTCCGATGGCATTAGTAAAACGGGCGGAAACGGAAACATTTAAAGTAAATGTCTACACAGGAGCTTCCCTTGGTTCGGATATTGATAAGCTTTTTGCCGAAGCGGGAATTGTACATAAGCGGTTGCCTTTCCAAGCGGAGCCAGCAATGCGCAGGAGCATTAACGAAGGGGACGTACTATTCTGCGATCATCATTTATCGCATACGGCTGAATGGATTCGTTCCAATGTTATTGACTCGATTGACTTCGCGATATTGGAAGCGGTTGCAATTACGGAGGACGGAATGGTGATTCCATCAACGTCCGTCGGCAATTCTTATTCGTTCGCCCAGCATGCAAAGTCAGTTATCATTGAAATCAATTTAGCGCATGCTGCGGAATTAGAAGGCGTCCATGATCTGTATGATCCAGGCAAGCAAGGCGAACGTCAGCCGATTCCGCTGGCTAAGACAGATGACCGGATCGGTTCGATCGGGATTCCTGTAGCGTTGGAAAAAATCAAAGGCATCGTCTTTACGAACCAGCAAGATTCCCCTTCGCTGATCACGCAGCCTGACGAAGAGACGCAAATGATGGCGGGACATCTTCTCGAATTCCTCCGTTCAGAAATAAAGGCGGGACGATTGACGAATAAGCTGGCACCTTTGCAATCCGGCATTGGGTCACAGGCGAATGCGGTACTTCATGGGATGCTGCACTCTGAATTCGAGGAGCTGGAAGTCTACTCCGAAGTGTTGCAGGATGCTGTATTTGACTTGATAGACGCCGGAAAAGTCCGTTTTGCGTCATGCGCTTCCATTACATTGTCACAAGAGAAGATGGAACAGGTCTTCTCTAATTTTGAAAAATATCGGGACAAACTTGTTATGCGGCCACAGGAAATTTCCAATCATCCGGAAATCATTCGCCGCCTCGGCTTGATCTCGATTAATACAGCGCTTGAACTTGATATTTATGGGAATGTCAATTCAACGCATGTGACAGGAACGAAAATGATGAATGGCATCGGCGGCTCCGGCGACTTTGCACGAAATGCCAGACTTGCAATCTTTGTGACGAAGTCAGTCGCTAAAGGCGGCGATATCTCGAGTATCGTGCCGTTCGTTTCACATGTCGACCATACGGAGCATGATGTTGATGTCATCGTAACAGAACACGGCTATGCTGATTTACGTGGGCTTGCCCCGCGGGAGCGGGTCGGGTTGATCATCGAGAACTGTGCGCATCCCGACTATCGTGAACCCCTTTGGGCATATTACGAGGAAGCGCTCGGGCGTGGCGGGCATACGCCGCATGTCCTTGAAAAGGCGTTCTCCTGGCATTTGAATCTTATGGAACATGGCACGATGCGTCCGAAAGTGGAAGAAACAGCACAATGAGTGCCTTCAGGTGAAAGCCTGTTGACATATTACCTACCTGTAGATGAAAAGGAGTCCCGTTCGCGGGACTCCTTTTTGCATGTGCATTCACGATCTCACATCAGTTTTGAAATAAACATCGTAGCGATGCCAAAATAAATGAGCAATGACAGGATATCGTTAATGGTTGTGATCAACGGTCCGGATGCCACTGCGGGGTCCACTTTGAATTTATTTAAAATAAGTGGAATGACGGTTCCAGCGAGTGTACCAATGATCAGTGTGGCGACGAGGGAAGAACCGACGACGAGGCCGAGAGTGAAGCTACCTTGCCAAATATAAGCGATGACAGAAATGACGGCACCGCAGACGCCCCCGAGAAGAACGCCGACAATCAGTTCTCGGAAGACCAGTTTCAATCCCCTCTTCAAATCCATGTCATCAGAGGCGAGTCCCCGTACCACGACAGCGAGCGACTGGGTTCCTGTATTCCCGGTCATTCCTGCAATCATGGGCATGAAAAAGGCCAATGCGACGACTGCTTCTAATGTATCTTCAAATTTAGAAATGATACTTCCAGAGACGAGGCCAATGAACAATAGAAGTATGAGCCAAGGCAAGCGGCGATACGCAGCGATGAATGGAGGTGTGTTAAAATCGATTGACTTACCTGAGGCAAACAGCATCTCGATGTCTTCATTCGCTTCCCGAACGACAATATCAAGTACATCGTCCGCTGTAATAATGCCGACGAGAACGTTTTGATCGTTCACTACCGGAAGGGAAACAAAATCATATCTCCCAATCATTTTTGCAACATCCCGCTGCTGGGTCGTCTCGTGTACACTCATTACATCTGATGTCATGATGTCCTTCACGCAGTCGTCCGGTTTGGCGAGCAATAAATCCCGGTAGGATAAGACGCCGGCCAGTTTTTTATCGTCAGTAATAATATAGACGTAGTTTAAATAGTGGGCGAACTCCTTGAAGTTTTTTAGTTTGTCGATGGTCTTTCCCACGGAATAAGATTGATGCACCCAAACATAGCGGCTCGTCATGATTCGTCCGGCCGAACGTTTCGGATACTTCATCATCTTCCGTATATCTCGTTTTTCCTCTTGTCGCAATTCTGCAATCAGATGCTCGATTTCCTTATCGGGCAGGTCAGACAGCAGATAGGACAAATCCTCGCTCTTCATCAAATCGAGCAAATCGTACGAACGTTTCGGGCCAATTATTTTCAGCACATCCAGTTGCTCATTCTTTGTTAAATACCGAAGCAGCGTAACCACATTTTCTGTACTAATGATTTCAAGAAATAGCGGACGCCGCTTTTTCGGGAGACAGCGGTATTGGGCCGCAACCTCAAACGGAGGCAGCTCTTCAATTGCTTTTTTGAATTTGTCTTTGTTTCCTTCTCTCAGCAGCTGAATGAGCGCTCGTGAGATTTCATCCCGGTTCCCATTCACTGGCATTTGCTCCACCTCACTTTTACTATTCACTCAATGAAACTCTTACAAGCCCTTCTTCCCTAAATATCTGCGAAGAAAACAATCTCAAAAATTATATGTTTAGTCAGAGAACAATAGGGAAAGTGAGTTAGTGACCTAAAAAACGGTGAAATGCCGGAACAAAAGGGGAGACTCATCATGAGTAAAATGAAGAATTGGGTAGTTATCTTAGCCGCGGTCATGCTGGTGCTGACAGCGTGCGGAACGAAAAAAGAGGATAAGGGGAGCGCAACTACGACAGAAGAAGGCTATGAGCTCGTACATAAAGGGAAGTTGACATATGCCGCAAGTGGACTTTATAAACCTTTTAACTTTGAAGAGAATGGGGAACTGACGGGCTTTGACGTGGAGATTGGTAAAGCGATCGCCGAAAAAATGGGATTGGAGCCGAATCCGGTAACAAATCCATTTGAAACGATTCTGCAAGGATTGGTCGCTAAAAAATATGATGCCATCATCGGGTCGATGGCCTACACCAAAAAGCGGGCGGAACAAGCCGCATTTACAGAGCCTTACTATTATTCGGGAGGCATGATCTGGGTATCTGCAGACAACAATGACATCACGTCTCCGGAAGACTTGAAAGGTAAGAAGATTGGCGTCGTCGCGCAATCGACTTATGAAGAACCGGCTAAAACTCTTTCCGATGATATTCAATATTACAGCAGTGATGTTGTCGCATTGAAAGACTTAACGGTAAAAGACCGCCTGGATGCCGTCATTACCTCTGACATCGTCGGATTTGAAGCGAAGGATAACGGGTTTGCTATTAAAGAAGTCGGCAATCCGCTTTGGGTCGAACAGCCATCCATTGCCGTTCGCAAAGATAATGATAAATTACGTGATGAAATTGATAAAGCATTGAAGGAAATCATCGATGATGGTACGTACGAAGAGATTTCCCAAAAATGGTTCAAGCGAAATCTGTTGGAACTTGACTTGCAGGATGCGGAACTACTTGAATAACAAAAGACTTGTGAATGGAAAGAGGGTGTGACCCGTGCCAGAAACATTAGTAACTATATATGAAGTATTCATGCGGACGTACGAAGGCTTCTTGAAAGCGGCACTCGTCACGTTAAAAATAACAGCTGTTGCATTAGTATTGGGAACTGTTTTAGGGATTTTATTCGCATTAATGAAAATATCAAGATCGAAAATTTTGCAGGCAATTGCCAATATCTATATTTCGGTCATTCGGGGAACCCCGCTGATCGTTCAGATCATGTTTTTATACTATGGGATCACATCGATCATCGTCCTATCTAATTTTTGGGCGGGGGCCATAGCGCTTGGCGTCCATAACGGGGCTTACATCGCTGAAATTTTCAGGGGAGCCATCCAAGGAATTGACCGGGGGCAGAGGGAAGCAAGTTTGGCACTTGGAATGAATCGGAGCCAAGCGATGCAGCGGATCATTTTCCCGCAAGCATTGCGCCGTGCCATTCCGCCACTTGGCAATCAATTCATTATTACGCTGAAGGATTCATCCCTCGTCTATGTCATTGGTGTCACGGAGCTGTTCGGATTGGCGAACCGCGAAGCGGCATCATCCTTCATGCCATTTGAGACATTCATGGTTGTCGGACTCTACTATCTCGTCCTCGTTCTCATCTTTACCGGATTGCTCCGACTGTACGAGAACAAATTGAATGTCGAGAAATCGTGAGGGAGGGAACAACATGATTAAGACAGAGAATCTCCATAAAAGATTCGGCAAACTGGAAGTGCTGAAAGGAATTGATTTGACGATACACCCAGGCGAAGTGGTCGTACTGGTCGGCGTCAGCGGCTCGGGGAAAAGTACGTTGCTCCGCTGCCTGAACTTCCTGGAAAAGGCGCAAGAGGGCAATATCTTCATTGATGGCCGGAAAATCGACCGGAAGAAGGATAACTTGCCAAAGGTACGCGAGGAAGTCGGAATGGTTTTTCAACATTTCAACCTGTTTCCGCATAAAACCGTACTCGAAAATATTATAGAAGCGCCGATGATCGTCAAAAAGATGGACAAGTCCAAAGCAGAACAGCTTGCGCGCGAACTGCTTGAAAAAGTAGGCTTGTCTGACAAGGCCGATGTCTACCCGAACAAGCTGTCAGGCGGTCAAAAACAACGGGTTGCGATTGCCAGAGCTCTGGCAATGGAACCGAAAGCGCTCTTGTTCGACGAACCGACATCGGCACTCGACCCTGAACTCGTCGGGGAAGTTTTACAAGTCATGCAGGACCTTGCAAATGAAGGCATGACAATGGTCGTCGTGACACATGAAATGAAATTCGCCCGAGAAGTCGCCAGCCGCGTCATCATGCTCGACAAAGGGTGTATCATCGAAGATGCAGATCCAGAAACGTTCTTTAATCACTCATCGAATGAACGGACACGGCAGTTTTTAGAGATGGTAGATGTGAAATAGAGCTATCATATCGGATAAAGAGAGAAGCAGCTTTCCTTTTACATGGGGAGGCTGCTTTTTTTCAAAGAAGGGTTTCCTGTTTGAATAGAGAAATAAGAGGCAGTAGAAAGGGGGGGGAATCAATAATTTACAGTCAACTTTCTGAAGTGTGAATGCCAGGAGGAGGTGGGTGTGTTCCTATTTGTAAGGCAATAAAGCTATTATGAAAAAGCTATGAAACATCTACTGCCTGCAAAGGGAGACGGGTACTGAGTATTGGGATGAATACTAACAGGAGTGGAATTGAGATCGATCTGTTTATCCTGCTTAAAAATGAAAAGGGAGGTGGCTGTCATGAAAACAGTCGTAAAAAGAATTGAAACGGTCTACTTGCCTGTCCAAAACCCTGCTGCATCAGTGGAATGGTATCAAACCAACTTGAACCTAACTATTTCAGCACCAATAGCACCGGATGCCGTACAAGCCCAACTTTCGCTGGAATCTGGCCAATCCCTATTTCTAATAAAGGCCAAAGAACCAATTCATGCTAACTTCACAGAGATTGGGGGACAGGAACAATGCATCCTCACTATGGAAGTGAAGTCACTTCATGAGCTGCACAAGCAATTATCGAAGAACGGGGTCAGCGTTACAGAGGTTCAAGATCAGCAGGAATGCGGATCAAACTTTTATTTATACGATTTAGATGGCAATAAACTAGACATTTGGAGCGGTTGGCCAGAAGGCTGAATGATAGGAACAAGCCGCAAAATGTAGCTGGACGAATTTGTGGCTTGTTCTAGAACCAAGTTCATTTAATCTCATTCACCCATTCAGGCACGTTACTAATATTAGCTCTAGAGGAATTGACCAAAAAAGCTAACGCGGTATCGGAATAAAAACCGTTTCTAATAAAGAGTTGATAATAAAACCGATCATCCTTCCATTCCACTAGATTTCGAGTAACAAGTGCTTCCACTCCATCATCTAAAAGAATGGTCCTAACATCTTCTTGTCCCGAGACTGCCAAAGAATAGCCGAAAGGTTCCTTACTGACACGATAATAATACGTTCCGAACATAAGCACCTTGTCATATTCCCATTTAGCCCCTTTACGGACATCCATTTTAATATCATCCCGATACTCAACATAATGCGTAAACTGCACCGGCTCCCCATCCGAATACGTCACTTCTCCAAAAGTGCACTGAACAAGATACGACTCATCTTTTGTCAGCGGCACATACTTTCCAAACACCTTCATCGCCTTTTCCGTCTGTTTAAACCGCTTGTATTCACTTTTATCAACCGCTTCATTACTTACATTTTGACTCACTTCAAAATTGCTATTGGGCAGCGGCTGAGTGACGAATAAAAAGGAATTGTAATAGGGGGCATTCCGCATACATGAATTGGTAGTGGAAAAATAATAGATACCCAGCGAACTGCACAAGAGGACGAGAGCAATGCCCAACTTTTTATATTTTCTCATAGCGGCCCTTCTTTTCTAATTAATTTACAGTTAGCTAGATTATTTCATTTAATTGGAATATAGTCCAGTAATACTAATAAAATTAATCAACCTATTTAAACTAGCGAGAAAAATACTGTGATTTCCCTTCACTTCCTTCCATTTACATGGTAACCTATTGTTAATTATAACCAAAGGTGATTATTATGACGGTAGGAGCATTAATTAAACTTGAACGTCTGAAACAAAATTTGAAGCTTGAGGTGTTGGCGAAAGGGATTTGCTCGACATCCCATTTAAGCAGAATAGAGAATGGAAAAGTACAAGTAAGTGATGATATTAAATCTCTCTTGGAGGCTCGGTTAGGGTTAGTACTAACAGAGGAAAAACATGAAATTAGGGGTATGACAGATTTTGAGAATCGTTGTGCGCGAGCAGTGAATTTTCGAGATGGTGAGAGTGCTTCTATATTAATTTGTGAGATGTCTGAGGTGCTGAGGAACGGTCAATTTGATTTTCATACACGCATAGACGTGGAATTATTGATTTTACGAATGCAATTTGTTGTAAGAAACGGCAATGACATTTTGCATAGTCTATCTGCTTATTTTAATTTGCAACCTGAATTGACTCCTGTTCAAATGTTCCGTATTTATCAAATGCGGGGAATGGCATTGTATACGAGTGGTCAATTTCAAGAATGTTTAGAAGTATATGCGGAAGCAACGTTAAGAATGGAGAGATTGCAATTATCATCGTATGAACGTGCGGATTTTGCTTATGCCCAATCAGTGGCATTTATTGCGAACGGGGATCAATATAATGCATTAGAACAGGCAAGGGTAGCTCTACATTATTTTCAATCAATCATGGCGATAAGGAGAGTTGTAGAATGCCATATTGTTTGCGGCATTGCTCATAAAAAGAATGGAGAGCCTTTAAAAGCGCTTGACACGTTCGAACTCGCTGAACAGATTTGTCTAGAAAATGGTCAGAGATCATTCTTAGGAATTGTACACCAAAACATAGGGGATGTTTTTTCCGAAATTGGAGAGACGGAGAGAGCTATTTATCATTTTAAAGAAGCCATCAACTATAAGGAGAAGCCGCTTGAATTAATGTATAGTATCCTATCATTAATTATTGAATATGAGCGAAGAAAGGAGTATGAGAACACCTCTCGTTGGCTGAACAAAGGTTATCATCTACTATCTAAATTAAGCAAGAAAAAGAGAGAGTACTATGAAACACATTTCAATGTTTTTCATGCCTTATGTAATAATGATGTACAGGCATTGGAACATGCATTAAAGACGGCTATTGATGTCTTTATGAGAAGGTGTAATGAAGCTGAATGGAAAGATTACGCGAAACGACTTGCAAAATTTTATGCTGGTAAGGGGAAGTATAAAAAAGCAGTTTACTATTACGAATTAATTCTAGATGGGAGTTGAATTAAATGAAAAAATGGTTATGGGCAATGCTTATTGTTTTGCTTTGTTTTAGTGGAAATACTGAGTTGAATGCGAGTAGTGAGAGGGAAGAATTGCCCGAAGTACTAGGAGGTAGCAACGGGGAAGGAAGGTAAACATATATTTGTACAATCTTCTCTAGAATTCATTACTAAAACCAGAAGTTCTTCAAGATATTTGTGCAAAAAAAAGATATAGATTTATGCGGTTTTATATGGAATGATTGAATTGTAGGAATTATCGGCCGATATTCCGCGTTTTTTCGCTGAAAAACCATATAAAACGGAGGGAATAGCTTTATGAAGAAATTTAAAGTGATTAGTTTAAGTCTAATACTTGCTTTGGGATTTGGTTTTTCGACACAGGGATCAAATGTACAAGCTGCTGAAAATCTTGAACCAGTAGTTTCTCCAGCAGCAGATGAAATTTTTGTTAGTAGAACAGTGCCATTTACTTATTCCAAATCCATGTGGGTAACTGAAACACGAAACGGAAAAACTTATTCTGGATATATTTATAATCGTGGGTTTGCAGATAGTTCTGGGAACTATTCATTTTTCTCTGGATATATTTCTGTAGGTCCTTATGCACCTGTGGAAACAAAATTAGAAGATTAAACAGTGACTCTTTCACATTAATATCTATCTCCTTTAAGTAGACCTCAGCGCTCTGAAGGGATTACTTAAAGGAGATTTTTGTAATTGATAGAGACTAGATAGAAAAATATTAATTTAAATGGTCTTGGGGGTATAGGATGAAGGGAGTTATCGACTTTTTTATAAAGGGAATTATAAAAAGTAAATATATCTATATGCTACCACTTGCAATTATTTTATTCATAGTATCTTTCCAGGCAATTAACGGCATGCAATCTGAGAGTACCCTAAAAGAGCTACAGGAAACTTTTGAGAGTCGGAAAGAAACTGTCAATTTTTTAATTGGCAAAACACTAAATAAGAAACGAAATATCGGCCTGCCTGAAGAGCAACAGAATGCATTAGATAGTCTATTGCTTCAAGAGGAATATCTTAAAAAGATAGTAGATAAACTATCTGATAATGATTTAAACATTTCCTTCGAAAATCTAGCGTACTTAAAGGAATATGAAGAATATGTAAACTATAATTTTATTAACTACAATAATGTTTCTATATTGCAGGTTGAACAAAAAAAAGTAGAAATTTTAAAGGATAAGGAGTTACCTTTTACAGAACAAAAAACACCATCTACAACAGCATTATTTGCAAAGCAAGTTTTCTTTCTCTTATTCAGTCCAATAACCGCCTTCTTATTCCTACTCATTTTTAGCTACAAGTATGTAGCGGATAAACAGAATCGAATATTTGATTTCTTAAAGATCCACTCCTTATCAAACACCACTATCTATTATGGCTACTTATTTCCGTTTCTCCTTATCATATTAGGATACATAGCTGTGGCAAGTGTCTTTTCTTTATTGCCGGCATTGTTGACTGGAAATATTGATACCATCTATTATCCGATCGAAGTTATTAACGGAGCAGAAACAATATTGGTGCCTGTTTGGAAGTGGTTACTGTACCTCCCGATCGCTTGGGGGATTTTTGTTTCATTGCTGACAGTGCTGGCACTCTGCCTTTTTAAGATGCGATTTCCGCTTGGTGCGGTATTTGCGGCGGTTGGATTGTCACTTACCGTTGCTTATATTGTACAAGCGCAATTGGGATTCTTTATGTGGAACCCAATTCATTTAATCGTTTCGTTCGAGAGCAATTTGCTGCCAGCTCATGGTTTTATAGCCTTTTTACTAGGTATGTTCGTCTTACTCCTTATTCTTCTGGCTGTTTCTTATCCGATTTTTAAAAGTAGGCGACTGGCTTTAAGCATAAAGGCATCTTCTTCAACGAAGAAACAATACCAACCGAAAGGTAAGCTGAAGCTTTTACAATTCGAGCATATCAAGAAGAAACGAAAAGGTCATCTGCTTTTTTCATTGATTCTACTGATCGGTATTATGGGTGGAAACTTTATTATTGTGAATCAACAATATGAAAAGCTTCCCGTTACCTATTTAAAAGTCATTGAGGACTTGCAGAATATCCTAATTGAACAGCAACTGCATTGGAAAGTCCTTTCAGACGAGTTTGATACAGAAAGAGAAATCAGGTTACAAGAATCCGATGAGGAAGAAACGGAGCTTGAGGAAGAGAATCCTTATGTAGAGATGATTGAAGGTTATGTCTATGAATATCACGTGCTGGAAGAGTTAAAGAAAGATATTCATTCCCCCGACTTTTCCGATACGTATCGTGAAACAATGAATAGGCTAAACACATACACATCCTATAAAGAGCTCGATCGTTCCTTCTGGACTGTAACGGTAATGGCTTCCGAAGAACAACGGCATATTTTAGAAGAGAAAGGCATCACACCGTGGCCGATTGGAGATCAGTGGATTTCTCACTTTCAGGATCCTAGCGTTGCAACGGACTTCGATCGTTACAAGTTGTTGAAAGCATCACAGGAGAGAAACACAAAATATGATAATAGCGGCTTATTTACGTTTTATAAGCTATTCGATTGGAATGTGATGTGGCTTGCGCTTAGCGTGTTCATTCTCTTGCTGTGGACGAGTTTGTCAGATGAACAGCGACCCACTCCGTCTATTCATTTCTTAAAAACGAAGCCGATTTTATTACGATCCATTTATCTGAATAAGTGGATTTACAATATGATGATCGCTTATGGATTGCTTTTAATAAGCGCCGGCAGCATTTTTTTAATCAGTTCTTTTATTGGTGGAACCGGAGAATCTCAATACCCGATATTGGTTTATGCCAATTCGGGAAATGATAATAGTTTTACTCTTACATTGCAAACAAGTGAGGATGGAGAAGGCGGAAATTCAACTGATGGAATGTTTTATTCAAACCAAGATAATGTTAACTTTTCCTTCGAAAGTTTGCTCGTGCTTATATTGAAAAGTGGAATCCTTGTCATGGGTCAAGTCTTTTTCCTAAATGGTTTATTTACGTTGGTGGGAAGATGGCTAAAAAATCATTACGCCACGATCATTATTACGTTGCTAGTAAGTTTTCTCGGCTACTTTGTGGCCAATCAATATATAGCTACTCCTTTCATGTATGTAAATCCATTCGTGTACTTCGATACATGGAACATTGTCGATGGCTGGAAGTCGATTGTGGCAAGCTCGACACAGGTAAACTTCATCAACGGATGCATTAGTCTATTCGCCACTGGGCTTCTTTTGTTCATTGTAGGATGGGTATCAGGAAGGAAGAGGAGGATGAGTTCATGACCGTTTTACAAGTCGACCAACTTACCAAAACGTATGGGAAGCGGAATGTTTTACAAGCCATTACGTTTGAAATGAAGGCAGGGGAGGTCATTGGACTCGTTGGCCCAAATGGAGCGGGAAAGTCCACTTTAATGCGCTCCATCCTCGCATTAGAAGACGTGGAGCGTGGATCAGTCGCAGTCCAAGGCATCTCAAATCAAAACCCGGATTTTTTTAAATATGTTTCTTTTCTACCGAGTGATAACTATCTATATATGCATTTGACGGGTTACGACCATTTGGTTTTTGTGGCAAACATCTATGGATTGGATAAGAAGGAAATCGATGAGGTTGTAGATACAATTGGGATTCGCACCTATGTCAATCAACCTGTTAAATCTTATTCTTACGGCATGAGACAGCATCTGCTAATTGCGCTGAGCATCTTAACGAAGCCACTCGTCATTTTGATGGATGAACCTTTCAATGGATTGGATCCGACAAGTACCATTGAATTAAAAGAATTGATCCGCAATCTGCAAGCCAAAGGGATCGGTATTCTTGTGTCAACGCACAATTTGGATATTTTGGAGGATCTGACAAGTACAATCTGGTTCATTAAAGACGGAAAACTGTACAAAACCGACATGGAGCTGGATGTGAACGAGCCCTATGAAATTGAAGTAAACATTTCTGTTGAAACGAAATTGGCTGAAATGATGGCGGAAAGTGGACTGCCCTATCAATGGCTCCATAACAGAATCCTGACAGACCCTGCAGAGAATGTGGAGAAATACCTGGAGTGGCTCTTAAGGAATGGAGTGGGCATTCAATCCGTTAATCGGAGTAAGCGTAATCTGGAAGAGATGTATAAACAGTTTTATGGTGTCAGGCCGACAGTATAACCGAATGTTGAGCATAAGATCCAATCGTACATTCAATATAGGAAAAGGGTGATGACTAGTGATAGTAGCGATAAAGAACCTCTCTAAACAATACAAAAAGCAGCAAGTGTTGCGGGATATTTCCCTGACAATCGATTCTCCCGGCATTTGGGCGCTCGTTGGACCGAACGGTGTTGGAAAGACGACATTCTTGAATATCGTGACGAACTTAATCCCTGCCACTTCCGGAAGTGTGGAGCTGGTCGGTAAGTCGAATAAGAATTATAAGGTTTTCAAGGAGGTCTCGTTTCTCCAGGACAATACAGTCTTGTTCGACTATCTGACGGGCTATGATCATTTGAAATATGTTTGTGATATGCATCGAATACCGGCTAAACGAATCAAGGAAGTGGCAAGTTACGTTGGTATGGAAAATTATTTGCGCAAAACAGTGGGAAATTATTCACTTGGAATGAAACAGCATCTCTTGCTTGCGATGGCTATTATTAACGAGCCGAAGTTGCTGTTGCTCGATGAACCACTGAATGGTCTGGATCCAACGAGTGCGATCATGATGAGGAGAATTCTGCTAGAGCTGGCTGACAAGGGAACGACCATCATCTTATCTTCTCATAATCTATCGGAAGTCGATCGGGTCACGAAACAAATCCTTTTTCTGAAAGATGGAAAGCTCATTGAGGAAAACATGGATCAATACGAGCAAGTTTATTACCAAGTTACGGTTAAGAAGAAATCCCCTCTGAAGGAACTGCTCACAGAAAAGGCTTTTGTTTTCGATGAGACGGAATATGGTTTTCGGATACTTCTAGGTTCTCATGAATTTCAATCCCTCCTGGATCTACTTCAACAGTCGGATGTCGATGTACTTGATATGCAGAAGGAGATTACTGGATCAGAAAAGCGGTATGAAGAAGTATTCGAAGTGGGGTCGCTATGAGACTGCTGTTATTTGAGTTAAAGAAAATGACCCGGACAAGACTCCTATTCTTCCTGACTATAGGAACACTTCTTTTAATTGGCGCGGTATTCATCCGAAACGTTCTTCAACAGGATATGGTAACTGCTGAAAAAGTTGAGTCATTCTCAAATCATCTGCAAGACGTAAGTAGTCAAAACAGAACGGACCTTATGAGGATGGAGGACGAGCCGAGTGAAGAGCTGGAACTCCGTTTAAATAAGGGTCTTGATCTTCAAGACAAGCTGAATGAGCTGATCGATTCTATTAGTAAGGGTCTATGGGAAGACGAACTGCAAGGGGAAATTGAAGTGTCTCGAAGTGCAATGGCTTTTAAAGATGCACGAGGGAGGTACACGATGAGCCACGCAGATCTAGAGGATACGATCAGCCTTAACGAACAGCTGTTGGCGCTCGGTTTGCCAAAGGAGGATCCTGATCGTTCTAATCAGCCGCCATTATTCATGAAGCAGATGATGGTGCTTGTCCTCAACCCGGTTGGCTATACTGTGCTTTTTCTATTGCTGGGCATATCGATTACGCGAGAGTTTGAAGACCGGAATATGCGAATGGTGTACGCTTTCCCTGTGCCTAGATGGAGGCTTGTGCTAGTCAAGTTTATCTCTTTGCTGCTGGTGGCTATGGCCTGGCTCGTCTATTTCTTACTTCTTTCCTATCTGCTTCCTACACTCGTGATGGAAACGAGGGAACAGATCTTTGATTATCCATTATTGCTTACATCAGGTGAATTAATGCGTGTAGGCTCCTATATTAATGAAGCCGTTCTTTACAGTGCCGGCACCCTGTTTTTTGCTGCAACCATGGTGACCTTGATCGGCTTCGGATTCAGACAGACGATTGTTTCAAGTGTCATCATCACAGCACTCTTTACTGGGGGATGGATGTTGGCGCGTAATGGAATGGATGTATTCCTAAATCCCTTTACATATGTAAGTGGAAATCAGGTAATTCTTACACAGCCAGCCTTTTATCCTGGCGGTATACTTGTTCTGCTCATCGTTTCGATTGTCCTCTTGTTTGCTGCGATGTGGAGTAATCAAAGGCGGGGGGTTGCAAAATGAGACAATTCACGTTTGAGCTTAAAAAGCTGATGAAGAAAAAGTCGATTTGGATAGCGACAGCCTTGTCGTTGCTCGCAATTCTCATTTTTTCTTATTATCATTTTAAAGTGGCCGAAAGTATGCGCGAGGGGAATATAAAGAAAAAGGAAACCTCGATTAGCCAATATCATTTGTATATAGAGGATGCGGAAGCTGAAAAAGCCGCTGCTGAAAAACAGGGTGATGAAGAGGCGGCAGCTGCTTTGGATGGCCATATAGAAAGGTTCAAACAATCTATCGAAAATCGGGAACGCTGGATTGTTAATTATACAAACAGGAATTGGGAACCAATTCTTGCTGAAGAGATCGCCGATTTAGATGTCTTTCTTGACGACAGGGGGAGTCTCGGTGTTGAGGATCAGCTCGTTCAGTCTTTCACATTGCGGGCGACAATGGAGGAGCTGCAATGGTTGGAGAAAAATAGAGTGGAGCCAGTTGTACAAACAACATCGTTTTTTTTACTGCATCCGACCATTTACGACCAATTTACGGGAAGAGCGCAAACTGCGTGGGAACAGCTAACGGCTCGTTATGGTGACACCGGGTTTACCTATTTTTATAGCCTGGTCCAGAAGTTCCTCATACCTATCATCATATTGTTCGGCTGTTTCCTCTTTGCAAATAGCGTCTCATCAGAAAATGGCAAGAAGAAAAGGAGCATTCAGCTTCACTTCGTCCAGCCTGTGCCAAGGACAACCATTTTTCTAACGAAATATTTTAGCGGTTTGATTATAACAATCGCTTTTGTTGGCATGATGCTTGGCGCTATCATTCTAAGTGGTGAGTTTGGCAATGGGATAGGCAGCGCAAAGTATCCTGTTCTCATTTATGAAGGAGGAGAGCCTAACCCGTACGGCAGTGAATATAACGCACTCAATCCGGATAAAGACCAGTTTCACTTCATCCCGGTCAGCAAATATGTAAAGGAAGTCCTCTTATTGGGCGTTATTCTGACATTCGTCGTCTACTCCCTGTACTTCCTACTTGCGCTCGCTATCCGGAACCCGATCATTACAGCCCTTGTGACAGGGGCTATCCTATTTGGCGGTATGAAAGTGATCCCTGAGTCCGCTTATAATCCATTTACGTATGTGGACATGCACCGTGTGCTGAATGGTGAGCTTGCTGCAATTGCTTTCAATCCTGGCATTAGTTTGCAAAGTGGTGCGGCAGCATTAGGCATCTTGGGTTGCTTATTGTTCTTGCTGGGTCTCCTTGGATTCTATGCTAAGAGTAAAAGAGTAGCCGCGTAATGAAAAGGCAGCCTCCCGTAAGTGGGCTGCCTTTTTGTATGGTAGAAGTTCGAACCCTATCACTTCTGACAAATTGACTCGTATGTCTCCATAATAAATTCCTTATAAGGAGTGTGCGGCATGCTTGAAATATTCTCAACCGCTATTGAACTCAACCGCTTCGCTTCCGTTTCATTCCCGAGGGCTACATGACATAGCGCCGCATATGCATCCTTCTCGTATAGGATAGACAAGTCAAAAGGATGATGTGCATAATCAGGAATGCTCACTTTATTTAAACAAACGAGAGCCTCTTCATATCTTTCAAGTCCATACAGCGCTTTTCCTTTCTCCTCCATGAAAGAATAGGTAGTATGCCGCTCGTCGACGCCATACTCGGCTTGATGGGCTTGGACAAGCTCCAACGCTTCTGCATATGCTTTTTTGTAAGAAGTTAAGTAGTGGATAGTAATATAGTTGATGAAAGGGATTGCGTCTCGATCATCAGCAAGTTCCCCGTACAAAAGAATTTTTTCCTCATAATACTCCATGGAGGCTTGCTCCTCTTTCATCAGTGCATTAAAGATCGCCAGCTGATACAGGTGGGGAAGGCGATAGAAGATCTGCAGTCCTCTTGAAAATTCGATTCCTTCGTTCATGGCTCGGATTGCTTCGTCGGCGTTCCCGACAGCGAATTGAAGAAATGCCTCTACATAATCAAAATCCAGGCGGGTAAGGGGCTCTGCAAGACCATTCCGCTCTTCCATTTTCGAGCGTTCGTCCAATAATTTTGCTAAGGCCTCCTTATATTTATGTTCCCTAAACTTCACCATCGCCTGGAAAATACCGATGGCTGCCAGGCGGCTTGTTAGATTCAGTTGATCATACAGAACAGCAGCCTTCTCCATCAATGCTTTCCAGCCGTCCTTCTTTTCGTAATAAAGGGATTGGCTATAGATCTCCAACAGTCTTGCGGCTTCGTAGCCGTTATGTAATCTGTCTACATATGGTTCGACCAAACTGATAATTTTCCAGTGTTTATCTTCCTCCGTACTATGGAGCAGCTTCTCTACTCTCTTCACTACATCCCGCAATTCCTGCGTACTCACTTCTTCCAATAGCTCGGACACTTCAACGCCCAGCCGCCCTGCGATATACGAAAGGCTTTCCATCGAGGGCTTCGCCTTATTGTTCTCAATATAGCTGAGCATTGCCTTTGTCAATTTATCTCCAGCCAACGCCTCCAATGTCAATTTCCGCTGTTTTCGCAGCGACCGGATTCGATCACCTAAAGTACTCAAAGTTAATTCCCCTCTCCTCCATCTATATAGTTAAATTATATTTAACTTTCGCTTGTAATGGAAGAGGGGGCGTGCTATTCTTTTGTTAAATTAAATTTAACTTTTGGAGGAGGTATTTCGTTGTCTGGTTAGTTAATTTGAAATAAAGGGGTCATGAAAATTCAAAAGGGGGCTTGGGGAAATGAGGAAGAACTATTTTATTTATATGCTGAGCACAGTTGTCGTTTGGCTGGGGGGATCAGTGTACACGTTTGCGATTTCATATTTCATTTTGCAGGAAACGGGGTCAGCACTTTATTTTTCAATTAACACTGCCATTTTAAGTATTGGCGCGATACTTGCTTTGCCTCTATCGGGCGTAATCGTCGACAGTAAAGACCGTAAAACGATTGTCATTACCTTTGAGGCGCTTTCGGCTCTAACCTTGTTGTTCTTGTCCGTTTATATTGGTGTGTTCGGTTTCCATATTTATGTGCTCTTTCTCATCACGGCTATTCGATCGATCATCACCCCGGTTATCGGAAATGCGTTCGACGCAAGCTTGACCCAGCTTTTTGATAAGGAAAACATCCAAAAGACGTTAGGGAAAATTGGGACTTACAGAACAACGATTGGACTGCTGGGACCGATTTTGGCAGGAGTCATCTACGGCTTTCTGTCCTTGCAAGCAATGGTTGTCATCTTTTTGATCATGCAGCTAATCTCCTTGTTTTCGAATGTCTTTTTGAAATTTGACAAACAAACATATGAAGTCGAACAAGAAGAGGCAGCAAATTGGTTCAAGCGTTTTGGAAATAGAATCACATTTGGCTATCACTATATTCGAAAAGCAGAGGTTCTGAAAAAAATAGTGATCTTATCGGTAATTATCAATTTTGTCGGTGTCGCCAGTTTCAGTGTATTGCCTGAAACCATCATGATTAAAGAGTTGAAATTTACCCCGTATCAGGTTGGAATTGTTGGTGCCATTTTTGGATTGGGCGCGTTAACCGGTAGTCTTCTCTTATCGAAAGTGAAGATTTATAATCCGCTCCATGTGATCAAATATGCTTTCGTCGTTGTAGCGATCTTCTTACTTTCCTTTACACTTCCAGTTTATTATGAGATCGAGACGGCTCTATCGATGGCATTTACAGCGTTTGTGGGGTTCATGATGGCAGGGGTATTTCAATTTATCTCCATTCCTTTGTCGTCCTACATGCAAAAGACCGTTCCGGATGAATATAAAGGCCGGGTTTTTTCCATGAATAGCGCCTTATCCATGGTTCTCATTCCGATAGGTACGATTCTTTATGGACTTTTATATGAAAAAGGTGTCTATTTCCCCGTGAATTTATTTTCCGCTGCCGTCATTTTAGTGACTGTAGCTGTTACGTTAAGCAAGCCTGTGATCGAGAGGAGTATGAAGGAATATCAAGCTAGTTGATAAGCTGTCATTGGAGGCAAACTCGAATCCGTCGAGTCTGTCTCTTTTTATTTATGGCCAATGTAATCAAGAGAGGGAACCCTCGGAATCTTATTTTCTTGTATACTCAAAGGAAGAGATTTCAGAAAACGGTATCACTGGAGGTCAACATGTTCATTGGAACTATTTTTATTCAAGTGATTGTGCCCATTTTACTTCTTGTTGTAATTGGCGCAGGTTTACAACGGAAGTTTTCATTCAACTTACGCGCCATTTCTAATTTGATAACATACTGTCTCATGCCGGCCGCTGTTTTTATTAACTTGTATGAGACGGAGATCGATGGGCAAGTCCTGCTTGAAATCATCGGTTACCTAGTGGTGTTTAGCGTGTTACTCATTTTGGTTACCGGCTTCCTGAGCAAGATATTGCGATTAGAAAAAGGAGAAGAGGCCATTTTTAAAAACAGCATTTCGTTAATTAACTCAGGAAATTATGGAATACCGGTTAGCCAGCTACTCTTTCAAGCGACCCCTCTTGGCATATCCATTCAAATTATCGTCATGGTGTTCCAAAATATCTTAACGTATACATATGGTCTCTATAATTTGATCGCTGCAACGAAATCGGGATGGGAAATTATCAAGTCGTTATTGAAAATGCCGGTTCTTCACGCAATGCTTCTTGGCGGGTTGCTGAATGGACTGCATGTTCCCATTCCAGGTTTTCTTTGGACTCCGATCTCTCATCTGTCAGATGCGTTTTTGGCGATTGCTCTCATCTTGTTGGGAGCCCAGTTGGCACAAATACAAATCCGGACAATTGTTAACCGGACAATTATTGTTAGCAGTATAGGAAGGCTGGTCATTGGGCCTGCGGTATCATTATTGCTAATTTTTCTTTTGGGGCTGGACGGTGTTGTGGCTCAATCCTTATTTATAGCAAGTTCATTCCCCACATCCAGGAATAGCTCGAGCCTTGCGTTGGAATATGATGTCTATCCCGATTTGGCCGCACAGACCGTTCTTTTTTCAACCATTCTAAGTGGGATTACGGTTACTTTTATAGTTTATTTATCAACGATTCTGTTTGTGTAATTCAACTATTACCTCTTATAAACAATAAATTATCTAAAAATTCCACCCTTTAACTTCAAAATTATGGTAGGATGATAGTAACTGATTTGTAAGGGGGATGGAAAATGATTTTATCTGTAAAAGATGTGTACAAATCATACGGCAAGGAACAGGTGTTAAAGGGGATCACTTTTGAACTTGCAGAGCCTCAAATTATTGCGCTCGTCGGACCGAACGGGTCGGGGAAATCGACATTGCTCAATATCATTACAAACTTATTGCCGGCGGATAAAGGGGAAGTGACTGTGTTAGGAAAAAACAACCGGGATCCAAACATATTCCGGGAGATTTCCTTTATGCAGGACAATACGGTGCTGTATGACTATTTGACAGGTTACGATCATCTGCAGTTCATTTGCGATGTGCAGGGGCTTAAAAAGAAACAGCTGCTCAAAACTGCAGAACGGATTGGCATCACAAGTTATTTAAATAAGAAAGTGAAGAACTATTCGCTTGGCATGAAGCAACATCTTTTGCTGGCCATGGCTGTTGTCAATCAACCGAAATTGATGATTCTCGATGAACCGTTGAATGGCCTGGATCCGACAAGTGCCATCAGAGTCCGGGAGTTGTTGCTGGCGTTGCGAGAAGAGGGGACGACGATTCTTTTATCCTCGCATAACTTGGCGGAAATCGATCGGGTGACTTCATCCATTTTGTTTTTAAAGAAGGGGAGTTTGATCCAAGAAGATATGTCCGCCTTTGAACAGATCCGCTATCAGATCCTGGTCGATAAGCCGGAAGAGGCGGAACGTGCGTTACGGGCAGCAGCTATTCCTTTTGAAAACAGCAATGGAAGATTGCATGTGTATCAAGCTGATGCCGAACTCGATCGTGTGTTGCGCTTATTAGGCTTCCAGGGTGTCACGATAGTCGATATTGACAAGAAGGTATTCGGCTCCGAGGAACGATACCGGAAAATCTTCACGGAAGAGACGAAGGCCAATGAGCTTGTTGAAGTTTGAGCTGAAGAAGATTTGGCGGCAGAAGAAGCTTATTTGGTTGCTGCTAGTCGTTTTGTTGTGTGCTGGGTGGGTCTTTTATCAAAACTCGTTAGAGCAGGATTTGATGGTCAGAGAAGCGGAAGAAAAAATTTTTCCAATTGTCATGGAGACCGATCAATTATATGCAAAGCTGAGACCGCTTGACCGGGAGAACAGCTTGACGGAAGAACAAAAGCATCAGTTTACTAGTTTGAACAATATGGCGAATGCTATCTTTCATTGGAAAAGTACGATTTATGAAAAGCGCTGGGGAGACATCCCTGAGCAGGAGAAAGAGTTTCTGGTGAATTTAGAGACATTAGAGGAGGCTGGAGGCTCCTTTAGTAAGTTGCAAGGTCTAGAAAGAGAGAAGGCAATCGTAAAAAATGAATATCTGATCGAGCATCAATTGCCTTATGCTAACGAAACGTACCCAGTTTCTCCGTTCTTGCAACTGAATAAGCTGGCAATGATCTTGCTCGGACCTGCTGGGCTGTTGCTGCTACTTCTCTTGTTCGGAAGCGTATACACGAATGAAAAAGAGCAACAGACAGTACTCACGGTACGAACGCAGCCGGTATTGAGAAGATCATTCCTTCTTTCCAAGTATGCCGGTCTCCTATGGGTCACATTTCTTTATGTGGGGATTGTATTCCTCATAGGATGGACAGTACCGTCAATGTTTGCTGACTCCTTCAATGACTGGAATTATCCTGTCTTACTGGAAACTGGGGATGCATTCACCATAATCCCAGCATGGCAATATGCGGGGAGTCTCGCCTTGTTGTTCATCGGGGCAAGTGCTTTTCTTTTCGCGTTCTTGCTCGTAATGGGCACACAGCTGAGAAGTTCATTTTCAACTGTGATGTTAACCGGCTTCTTAACAATGCTTGGTGTTGTATTGACTGAAGCTGTGAACATGCTCCAAGTACCTTGGAACCCTTTTCAGTTATTTCGCGGCAACCGTTTTTTACCTGATTATCCTGACTATCCATTGTGGATCTATGCTATATCGGCATTGCTTTGGTGCGCTTTGCTCATTACGATAGCCATTTTCCTCCGGGAGGGAGCACGAGGACTGTTTAAAGCGGCGGAAGAACTAAAGCCTTACAGGAAAGGAAGGCCGCATCGTCTCCTTTCTGCTCTGACAATGAGTGCGTTTGAATGGCGGAAATCCAAACGCAGAGGTTTGCTGGGCCAGATAATGGTTGTGCTCGCCATCGCGGTTGTCGCAGGCTATGTATTCCTTGCGGAGCAGGTAAAGGAGAAGGAGAGTGAAACGATTAGCAAGATCGCTAACGAACCGCTTCAAACTGAAAATGAACTGATACCATATTTCGAGGAGAGGATTAGGGAAACAGAGAAGTCAATTGAGGAAGCGAATCAGAATGGCGAGAACGGCGAGTCTATCTATGGCCACAATATCGATTATTACAATGACATGATTGCAGAGGCGCGTGAAAGAGCGGCACTTGCAGCCACAGCGGCCGCCGCTTACAAGGAGGAAAAGTGGGCGCCGGTGTATGACTATCAGTTATTCGAAGATCATCGAAGGCTCGATATGGTGGCGGAATCTAAGAAAGGCGTCCACATCCCCGAGAGCTTGTTTGGTTATGAAGCGGCTATCTTGCAAAAGGAATGGATGAAGGAGCACAACATCAAGCCAGTTTTTCCGGGTTCGTACATTTCAAACATCCATGAACAATGGAAGCCGGAGGACCGAAAAGCGAAGGAATGGAGTAGAAAGTTGTACCGCAACATGGATCACAGCGGCTTATTCTCGCTTTATATGGTGTTCCGGGATTATCTGTTTTTCATTCCGATGTGCCTTCTGATCTTACTCGTTGGCTCAGGATTCTCCGGCGAACGAGGGAAACGGCCAACACTGCATTTGCTGGAGACAATGCCGGTCAGGCGGCGTTCCCTTTTCCTTGGGAAAACAATTCATGCTTCGGTTGTCGCTACGGGCAGCGCTATGGTCATTTTCCTATTCGTTGTGCTCGTCGGAACGTTATTCAACCGGTTCGGTGACTGGATGTACCCAGTCCTCCGCTACCATAGTAATTATGAAAAGCAGTCGTTTGATTTCACCGGCAACCGGGCATTCGAAGGCGGCTATACGTTCATGCCACTTGGTGAATATTTGCTGAAGGCCTTATTGCTCTATGTGTGTGTCACCCTGTTTCTTATCGCACTCGCCAATATTATTGGGCTGGTCGCACGTCAGCCGCTTGTTGTATATGCTTTGACGGGCTTGATCAGCGTGGCTGGGTACCTGGTGAGTTGGAAACTGGACGATTATGCCCAATTCTCTCCGTTTCTGTACTTGAACGTCCCGAAAATCGTCAACGGGGAAATCCTCACGTTATTGAATAACCCGGCAATCAGCGTGAATATGGGATGTGCTATGTTGTTGGGAGCGACGGGAGTGATCGTAGTAACTACGTACGTAATATTGAACGCCGGGCGGCGAAGTGTTGCGAAAGGGAAGCAATCGGCATTGGAGAATTAGTAATGTAAAAGAGACGTCTCGATGTTAGTAGAGAGCGTCTCTTTTTTATGCATTGTAATAAAATGTTGAATGTAAAATAATCACCGTTTAGGGTTGTAATTCAGCATGTGGAACAGTTCTTTTAACTCCTTCTCCGTCAAATCCCGCCACGTTCCGACAGGCAAGTTGCCGAGATGGATGTTCATAATCCGAGTACGTTGAAGGCGCCGCACATGATAGCCGAGTGCCGAGCACATGCGGCGGATCTGCCGGTTAAGACCTTGCGTCAAGGTAATATTGAATTTCCGCGGCCCCAGCTGTTTCACTTTACAAGGTTTGGTCGTCGTGCCGAGAATATCGACACCTGATTCCATCTGGCGGATGAATTCTTTTGTGATAGGTCGGTCGACCGTAACGATATACTCTTTCTCGTGTCCGTGCTCCTCGCGCAATATTTCATTCACGATGTCGCCGTCGTTCGTCAGAAGCAAGAGGCCGTCTGAATCTTTGTCGAGACGCCCGATATGAAAGATGCGGAGCGGGTGATTGACGAAGTCGACGACATTCCCTTCCACATGGCGTTCTGTCGTACTCGTAATGCCGACGGGTTTGTTAAGGGCGAGATAGACGAGCTGCTCTTCGGTTTGGACCGGCTTCCCATCCACCTTGACATCATCCCCCGGTTCCACGCGGCTGCCGAGTTCAGCCGGTTGGCCGTTGATGGTGACACGGCCATCTTCTATCCATTTATCCGCACCGCGCCGGGAAACAATGCCGGCTTCGCTTAAAAATTTGTTGATTCGCATATGATTTGTCACCTGATTTCGAAATTCTTTCTCTTATTGTATCGCTTCGGTCCTTTCCACGCAAAGTTGATGGAATCAATAAAAGGTCCGGTCCTTCTACTCCCTGTGCTAACCTCATATATTATCAAAAGGTTGACAATTGAAAGAAAGAATAGTAAAGTGATTACAACTTTTTTGTTCGGAACGGGTAGAGGAGCCGGGAGCGGCGCCGCCCTAGGACAGAAGAGATGAGTGGAGAAGAGCATAGCTGAGAAATTGTTGAATAAGAGGAGTAGCGCTGAAGCCGTGTGTGCAGAGAGTCAGTGGATGGTGGGAACTGATCCGCGGCCGGCGTGAATGGACTTATGAGAGCCATCTGGAGAATTTTCGGATGGACGTCATTCCCACGTTACGGGAAGTGTCGTACTGACACGCCAAGCGGGAGCTAATAATGGCTTCAATAAGAGGTGGCAACGCGGGTAACCCGTCCTCTGCAACTGGACTTTTCTGTCCAGGTGCAGAGGATTTTTTGTGTGATTAAAGCACCGCGAAAGCGTGTCGGTCCAACATAAGTCGTCTTATGCAACACAGTTTCTTGCTGTTCTTTCCAGAATGAGATGAGGAGAGATGTGTATGGAGAAGACGAGTATACGCATGACAGAGAAGAAAATAGAAGGAGATTCCTTAACGCCGATCTTGATTTTCAGGCGGTTGCAAGGGACGCAACGTTTTTTATTGGAGAGTTCATCCCAGCATGAGGGATCAGGAAGGTATTCCTTTATTGGCGTCAACCCAATTAAAGCGTATCGCGGAAAAGCGAGGGAAGTGGAGGAGTTTGTGTATCAAACGGGTGTGTCCTATACGCATGAGGGAGAGTTGTTTACATTATTGAAACGGCTCATGCCGAGGATTGCCGAAGCAGGACCGTATCCATTCATGGGAGGAGCCGTTGGGTACGTCGGCTACGGGGCAGCAAAAGTGAATGATGAGGTGACAGATGAATCGGGTTTGCCTGATGCTAATTTCAATATTTACGATACCGTCATCATTTTCGACCATCTGCTAAATGAAGTGACACTATTGCATACCAAAATTCATCCTGAAACGGGAAGTGTGCCGGACCTGGACGCATTGGCCGACAAAATTACAAACGGGCCAGTAGAAGAAGAGAAACCGGTAGCTTTGTCCGAATTTCGAAGCAATCAAACCCGGCAAACCTTTGAAGCGAATGTCGAGGAGGCACAGCGCTTCATTGCCGAAGGAACAGCGGAGCAGATTGTCCTTTCGAGACGGATGGAAGCCGACATAGAAGGCGACCCATTTGTTCTATATCGCAAGCTGCGCAAGCGAAACCCCTCTCCGTATATGTATTACATGGAGTTTGAGGATCATACAGTAATCGGCACTTCTCCGGAAAGTTTGGTCCGGGTATCAGGTGACACCGTCATGACAAATCCAATCGCGGGAACGCGCCGACGTGGAAAGGACCAAGCCGAAGATATTGCTCTTGAAGAGGAGCTGCGAAACGATCCGAAAGAACTGTCCGAACACCAGATGCTTGTCGAGTTAAGCAAAAGGGAGATGATGGCTGTTTGCGAAGCGGAGACGGTTCATGTTTCAAGCTGCATGGAAACAGTACGCTATGAGCACGTCATGCACCTCGTATCCGAAGTAGAAGGCATCTTATTGCCAGGCTTGCATGCGCTCGATGCGCTGCAAACGACGTTGCCAGCCGGTACCGTGACCGGCTCGCCGAAGCGGGTGGCGATGGATATTATTGCACAACTGGAACCTGATTCCCGCGGCATCTACGGCGGCGCCATCGGCTACATCGGGCTGAACGGCAACATCGATTTCGCTCTCACCATCCGCACCATGCTGATCCAAGACGGCAAAGCCATCGTGCAAGCCGGCGCCGGAATCGTAAAAGAATCAGTGCCGGCACTGGAGTATAAGGAGACGGAGAATAAAGCTAGGTCTTTGCTGATGAATGGATTGAATTGAATGACCGCCAGAATATCAGGCTGAACGCCAGAAAACCGAGCTGAACGTCAGAAAGTCAGGTCAAACGCCAGAAAACCGGGCTGAACGCCAGAAAATCGAGCTGAACGCCAGAATATCAGGCTGAACGCCAGAATATCGAGTTGAACGCCAGAAAACCGGGCTGAACGCCAGAAAATCGAGATGAACGCCAGAAAATCGGGCTGAGCGCCAGAATATCAGGCTGAACGCCAGAATATCGAGTTGAACGCCAGAAAACCGGGCTGAACGCCAGAATATCGAGATGAACGCCAGAAAATCGAGATGAACGCCAGAATATCCGGCTGAACGCCAGAATATCAGGCTGAACGCCAGAAAATCAAGTTGAACGCCAGAATATCAGGCTGAACGCCAGAAAATCGGGCTGAGCGCCAGAAAACCGGGCTCAGCGCCAGAAAGTCGAGTTGAACGCCAGAATATCAGGCTGAACGCCAGAAAATCGAGTTGAACGCCAGAATATCAGGCTGAACGCCAGAAAATCGAGCTGAGCGCCAGAAAAACCGTTCCGTACGCCAAACCCAGTCAACCACGCGCCGCATGAAACGACGAGCGGAACACAAGAGCGGAGGAGAGATGAGTAATGAGACAGTTTACGAGGAAAGTTGAGGAAGGCCGCCATTTGCTATATGAAGAAATGGAAGCAGTGGCCAACGAAATGTTTACAGAAGAGGTTGATCCAGACGAGATGGCAGCATTCCTTACGGCGCTTGCCAAGAAGGGGGAGACGGCGTCGGAAGTGGCGGCGCTTGCTGCGGTGATGTCTTCCCATGCCAGTCCGTTCCCGGTTCGGGAAGATCGTTATTTGGATAATTGCGGGACGGGGGGCGACGGATCGAACAGTTTTAATATAAGCACGGCATCCGCCTTTGTCCTCGCGGGCGCCGGCGTGAAGGTGGCGAAGCATGGAAACCGGAAAGTATCGAGCCAGTCGGGGAGCCATGATGTTCTTGATGCGCTCGGTATTCATTCGCACTTGAAGGTGTCCGATATGGGGCGGCTGCTGGAGGAAGAGGGACTCTCCTTTCTGTTTGCTCCGACGGTCCACCCGAAAATGAAACAAATCGGTGCGGTCCGGCGACGTATTGGAAAGCCGACCATTTTCAATTTGGTCGGTCCTCTGACAAATCCGATTCGCATTAAGTCGCAATTCACCGGCATTCACCGTCCGGATTTTGTGATGGAATATGCTTCCGTTCTTCGGATGCTCGGCAGGGAGCGCGCCATTGTTGTTTCGGGTCCTGGAGGTCTGGATGAGGCTTCGCTTGCTGGACAAAATTCATTTGTCTTGCTCGATAAGGGAGATTTGATTCCTTTCAGCCTGACGCCTGAGGATGTCGGTTTATCGTATGCGCCGCCATCCGCCATACAGGGAGGCAGCCCGGAGGAAAATGCGGAAATGATTCGGTCAATTTTCAAGGGGGAGCGAGGTCCCCGTTTTGATACGGTTGTCCTGAATGCCGGGATTGGCATTTTCGCAAACGGAACCGTGCCGACAATCAAAGCAGGAATTAATCTGGCGAAAGACAGTATTCTATCAGGCCGCGCGCAACTGAAACTGGAGGCTGTCATCGAATATAGTGAGCAAATCGAGCGGGAGGTGGTAGCCCAATGACCATCTTAGATGCGATTTTGCAGGAGAAACGACTGGAAGTGAAGCGCATGCTGATCGATGAACCGAAGGCTTGCGAACAAAATAGGCCAGCACGGCCCTCACTATTCCAAACCTTGAAAAATGCGGATGACTTACAGGTCATTGCAGAAATCAAACGTGCCTCCCCTTCCAAAGGGTTGATTGCGGAAGGGGCAAATCCTGTACTGCAAGCACAGCAGTATGAACAGGCTGGGGCAGCGTGCATTTCCGTCCTGACAGACGGACCGTTCTTTAAAGGATCCTTCGACGACTTATCACGTGTTGCAGACCATGTGGAAATCCCGATTCTTTGCAAGGATTTTATGATTCATGAAGTACAGATTGACCGGGCAAAACAGGCGGGTGCCTCTGTTATTCTTCTTATTGTGGCGGCGCTCGACGACATGACACTGAAAAGGCTGTACGACTATGCCACGGGACTCGGATTGGAGGTTCTCGTGGAGGTCCATGATCCAAGCGAGCTGCAAAGAGCACTTTCAATTGATGCCAAGTTGATTGGCGTGAATAACCGGGACTTGCGTACTTTCCATGTGGATCTTGCAAGAACAGAAGAAGTGGCCGCTCATTTTCCTTATGGCGAGAAGCGTGTGTTAATTAGCGAAAGTGGAATTGCCGGAGAAGAGGATGCCATTCGGGTGGCAAATATGGGAGCGAGCGCAGTCCTGGTCGGAGAGACGCTTATGCGGAGTTCGTCTGTACAGGATTCGGTTCGAAGCTTGCGAGTGAAAAAGGCGGGAACACCATGATGACCAAGGTGAAGATTTGCGGTCTTATGGAGCCTGAACATGTGCAGGCCGCTGTTCACGCGGGAGCGGACGCAATCGGTTTTGTATTTGCGCCGAGCCGGAGGCGGATTTCCATGCAACTTGCAAAGCAATTGGCGGAGCATGTTCCAAAATGTGTAATGAAAATTGGCGTATTCGTCAATCCAAGCGCGGAAGAAGTCAGGCAGGCCTTTCAGGAAGTGCCGCTTGATTTTATTCAATATCATGGAAATGAATCTCTGGAGTTCATTCAAAATGTAGGACTTCCTTCTATTAAAGTAATATCTATGCGTAGTAAGAAAGACAAAGAACTTATAAATTCATGTAATACTCAATATGTCCTTGTAGATACGCCGGGCATTGAATATAAAGGTGGGACAGGGAAGGTGTTTGACTGGAGTCTACTGGAAGGTGATCTGCCTAGGAACCAGATGATTCTGGCAGGCGGTTTGACGAGCGAAAATGTACAGGAAGCCATTCGAAAGGTTCGTCCGGCAATGGTCGATGTGTCGAGCGGTGTCGAACTGAATTACCGGAAAGACGAATCATTGATCCGCGCGTTCATCCGTGCGGTCAAAGAAGAGGAGAGATGAGCATGGTACAGATGAGCGGTTCAGCGAAACAAAAAGGACGATACGGGAAGTTTGGGGGACAATACGTCCCGGAAACATTAATGTCAGCGCTAATTGAGCTGGAAGCGGCATATGATGACGCCAGTCAGGATCCTACATTCGCAGAGGAACTGGATTACTATTTGAGAGATTTTGTCGGAAGAGAGACCCCGCTCTATTTCGCGGAGCGTCTGACGAAGAAGATTGGCGGAGCGAAGATTTACCTAAAGCGTGAAGACCTGAATCATACAGGTGCCCATAAAATTAACAATTCAATCGGCCAGGCGCTGCTTGCGATGCGGATGGGAAAACGGAAAATCGTAGCGGAAACCGGGGCAGGACAGCATGGCGTGGCGACGGCAACAGCTTGTGCCTTGTTCGGGCTCGACTGTATCATCTTCATGGGCAAAGAAGATGTGCGACGGCAGGAACTGAATGTATTTCGAATGGAACTGCTGGGGGCGAAAGTGGTCCCGGTGGAGAAAGGTTCCGGTACATTGAAGGATGCGGTCAATGAAGCACTTCGGTATTGGGTAGCTCATGTCGAAGACACGCACTACATTTTAGGTTCCGCACTGGGACCTCATCCATTCCCACGCATTGTCCGCGACTTTCAGCGAGTGATCGGAGTGGAGACGAGAAGACAGATCATAGAAAAAGAAGGACGCCTTCCCGACGCGGTTGTCGCCTGTATCGGCGGGGGAAGCAATGCGATCGGCATGTTCCATCCTTTTGTGGAAGATGAAAAGGTGGCCCTTTACGGAGTAGAGGCGGCAGGAAGCGGCATCGGAACGGGGCTTCATGCAGCAGCAATAGCTGGCGGCAAAGAAGGTGTTTTGCATGGGGCGTATATGTATATCCTCCAAGATGAAGACGGATTTATCCAAGAGGCACATTCGATTTCCGCCGGACTGGATTATCCTGCGGTCGGTCCGGAGCATTGTCATTTGTATGACATCGGGCGTGCGGTCTATACGTCTGTGACAGACGAAGGCGCTCTCGCCGGGTTGCGGTTGCTATCTGAAACAGAAGGAATCATCCCGGCATTGGAAAGTGCGCATGCCATCCAGTATGTTGCCGAATTGGCGAAAGGGATGGGGGCGGATGAAGTCATCGTGGTGTGCTTGTCAGGCCGCGGAGACAAAGACGTTCAAACGGTACGGGATGCTTTAGGGGGTGGCGCAAGATGAATCAAGTCGAACAAAGTATCCGAACTTGTGTCGAACAGGGAAGAAAAGCGTTTGTCCCGTATATTATGGCGGGAGATGGCGGCCTTGGTTCCTTGCGTGATAAGGTTTTATTTCTCCAAGACGCGGGAGCGACCGCAATTGAAATTGGCATTCCGTTTTCCGATCCTGTTGCGGACGGAGAGACGATTCAACAAGCAGGAGAGCGGGCTTTGGCTGAAGGGGTGACGCTTCGTGCAGTATTACAGTCTCTCCAATCCTTTCAAGAAGAGGTCAAATCAGAAATGCCTCTGCTGATTATGAGCTATTTAAATCCGATCCTGGCTTATGGAGTGGATGCATTTGTGCAAAGCCTTCGAGAAAGTGGCGTCAGCGGATTGATAATCCCTGATTTGCCTCTGGAGGAAAGCGGGCACATTAAAGAATTGCTAACTAAAAATGGAATCGCCTTAATACAGCTTGTTTCGCTGACTAGCGATCAAAAAAGGATGGTGGCGATAGCTGAGCAATCGTCAGGATTCATCTATGCTGTTACGGTCAATGGAATTACGGGAGCACGGGAAGGATTTGATGAATCACTGGTTGCTCATCTAAAAAGCCTAAAGTCGATCAGCCCTGTTCCGGTTCTGGCAGGTTTCGGTATTTCGACCCCAGCTCATGTGGAACAATTAAGCATTCATACAGATGGTGTAATTGTTGGAAGCGCCATAGTCGAAGCCTTCCATAACGGCGATACAGCAAGGATCAGCGAGCTTATCGAGGCTTCGAAACTGAAAATGATGGCAGATCATTGAAACTTTTTAGGTCTCTCTCTCGTACTTATTAGAAAGGAGAGGTGCGGAATGAGGACAGAAATGATCTTGCAGGAAGTGGAGACGACGTATGAGAAAGTGAAATCGCTGGCTGGCTGGAGTGTCGATAAAAACGTAGTATTGACCATCACATCTTATTATGTGACAGCGGGTACAGAATTTGATGCTTTCACTTTCAATCGGGCGATGGATGAACTGAAGTCAAGGACGGGGTGGTTTTCCCCGTTGCGGGGAAATCTTCTTCCGATGATGGCGGCGTTTTTGTCCCATTCCAAATCGACTGAACAGGCGGCAGAGCGATTGTTTGAAAAACAAAAGGTGCTGCGAAACCATGGTTTTAAGAATACAATTCATTCCTACTTGGCCGCCTTGCTAATGTCCGACAATCCGGCCGATGATGAAACGGATGCGCGCCGCGCAAAGGCTTTATTTGATGCAATGAAGAAACAGCACTTCCTTTTAACTTCTGACGATGATTATGCCTACGCTATGCTGCTGGGAAGAAAAGAGGAAGATCCGGCAGAGCATGCGCAATCTATGCGGGACTACTACGACGCATTCCGAAAGAAAGGCTTCCGCTCTGGCAATGAACTGCAATGGCTCTCCCAAGTGATGACCTATATGGACATCGACTTCTCACCCGAACGTGTCGATAGGGCAGAGGAAATCTCTATCCTGTTAAAAGACAGAACGAAAGTGAAGCCTGTCCATTATCCGATGATTGGATTTTTGACAGTGTTCCAAATGGACGATGAAGGTGTCATGCAAATCATCAATCTTGCGAAACAGCTGGAACAGTCCAAACTATTCAGATGGAACCGTGAAATGGCACTTTCAATTGCGATCGGGTATGTCATGCATCAGCTGACTGAAAGTGCTGATCAGATCAGTGTCAGTCTTGCCACTTCTGTTGAAATGATCTTGAGAGCCCAGCAAGCAGTTATGGCAGCAACGGTAGGAGCGGTGGCAGCGTCCTCGGCAGCTTCTTCAAGCCAAAGCTGAAATTGCTTAAAAATGAATAATGATTATGTTAATAAAATGAATTTAGAATATGCTGGTAAAACGAAATGCAGGATACCAAGTAAACTTGAAAAAAATAAGCAGGAAATATTCTAGAAAATACTATACAGGATTTCTATTTTTGGGACTTCGTTATACAACAGTAACGAAGTCTCTTTTCTGTGTTACTAAGAAAAAGCAAAAAAAGGCCAAAAAAATTTTTATACCCGCTCCTATTTAGAAAACGCTTACATATCAAGGTTTGTAATGAGATTGTAACATTTGAAATGGTTCAATGTTTTGATATTCTAAAAAAATAGTATTGTCAGGACAAGGATTGTGTAGTATATTGAGTCCAATAACTTTTATCAAAATCTGAAAATTAGTTATTCATACATGTGTCAAAATAGTAAGGAGGAAGTTTTCTTGAAGAACCCGGTCTTGGAAATCAATGATCTCCGTACCTCGTTTAATATTAAAGGCAATTATTATGCGGCGGTTGACGGAGTTTCCTTAACAGTCCACGAGAATGAAGTCGTAGCCATCGTAGGGGAATCGGGTTGTGGGAAAAGTGCCCTGGCAAATTCAATTATGGGATTGCACAACTTGAAAAACACAAAACTGGAAGGCGAGATTAATTTCGGAAATCAGAACCTTCTGGAGTTGCCTCTAGCAAAATTTAATAAAATACGAGGCAAAGATATTGCGATGATCTTCCAAGATCCTATGACTGCCCTGAATCCGCTTGCAACAATCGGCAGGCAGATCGAGGAGCCGATGGATTACCATTTAAAACTCTCGTCTGCAGAGAAGAAAAACCGTACTTTAGAATTATTAAGACGAGTCGGCATTAAAAACGAACAACGCGTCTATGAGCAATATCCTCATGAATTGTCGGGTGGGATGAGACAACGTGTCGTCATCGCGATCGCACTTTCGTGTGATCCCGTCCTATTACTTGCGGATGAGCCAACGACAGCTTTGGACGTTACCATTCAAGCCCAGATCATGGATTTGATGAAAGAACTTCAAAACCAGATGAAGACGGGCATCATCCTCATCACGCATGACCTTGGGGTTGTGGCGGAGATGGCGGATCGTGTTGTAGTAATGTACGCAGGCGAAGTCGTGGAAATGGCGGATGTTAAAGATCTGTTCGAAAACCCATTGCATCCCTATACAAGATCTCTATTAAATTCGATTCCTTCGAATTTAGAAGGGAAAGAGAAACTGCATGTAATTGACGGAATTGTTCCATCTCTTCAAAATCTTGATCGTACCGGATGCCGGTTTGCTCCACGGATCGCTTGGATCCCTGAAGATGCCCATGAAGAAAGACCGGAAATGCATGAAGCGGAACCGAATCATTTTGTTCGTTGCTCATGCTACAAAACGTTCTACTTTCCGGAGGACAGAGTAGGAGAGAAAGAATATGTCGCTACTGAAAGTTAATGATTTAAAAATCTATTATCCGATTCGAGGCGGTTTTTTCCGCCGTGTTGTAGACCATGTAAGAGCTGTGGATGGAATCAGTTTTGAGCTGCAGCCTGGCGAGACATACGGCTTAGTTGGTGAATCCGGTTGTGGAAAAACGACATCCGGCCGTGCCATTATCGGACTTAATAATGTCACTTCAGGTGAAATGCTATTTGAAGGAAAAGATTTAGCGAAGATGAGCCGCATGGAAAGACGGAAACATACGAAAGACATTCAAATGATCTTTCAGGATCCATATTCATCCTTGAATGTACGTAAAAACGTATTAAATATCATTGCGGAACCGCTTCGCAACTTCGAGAGACTATCGCCGAGGGAGGAATTGTTGCGAGTGCAGGAACTTGTAGCCAGAGTCGGGTTAAACCCTGAATCTATTTACAAGTATCCACACCAATTCTCAGGCGGGCAACGCCAACGGATTGGGATCGCTCGTGCACTGGCCCTGAAGCCAAAGCTGATCATAGCAGATGAGCCAGTTTCCGCATTGGATGTTTCGGTTCAAGCACAAGTGCTGAATTTCATGCAGGAGATCCAAGAGGATTTTGGTTTGACTTATCTTTTTATTTCCCATGACCTTGGAATTATCCAGCATATGTGTGACCGGATTGGCATCATGTACCGGGGGCGCTTTGTCGAAGAAGGAACAGCTTCCGAAATTTATAACAATCCAATGCATGTGTATACGAAACGTTTGATTGCCGCAATACCAGAAATGGATCCAGAGAAGCGTTTTGAAAAAATGCATTTAAGACAATCAATTAATCAGGAATATCAAAATCAATACAATAATTATTTTGATAAAGATGGACGGATGTTTGATTTGAAGAAAATTTCAGAATCACATTCCGTAGCCATGCAGTAAGGGGGATAATGTAAATGTTAAAGTTTATTTTGCGTAGAACATTGATCATGATCCCTCAAATCATCCTAGTCAGTATCATTGTATTCATGCTGGCGAAAGCTATGCCGGGGGATGCTCTTACAGGAGCTTTCCAAGGGAATCCGGATGTCTCGCAGGAACAGATCCAGCAAATAAGGGAGAAGCTCGGCTTAAATGATCCTTGGTATCAGCAATACGGCCGTTGGTTAAAAAATGCAGTACAAGGCGACTTGGGACAGTCCTATGTCCATAAACAACCGGTCACGCATTTGTTGGCAGGTAAAGTGGAAAATACATTGCTTCTTTCATTTTTTACCCTGATTGTCACATATCTTATAGCTTTACCGCTCGGTATTATTGCGGGAAGATGGACGGATACATGGGCGGATAAAACGATTGTCACCTATAACTATTTTGCGTTTGCCACGCCAATATTCGTATTTGCGTTGCTTATGATCTACTTTTTCAGCTTTGTTTTAGGTTGGCTGCCTTATGGAAACAGTGTAGATGTCAAAATTGAAGTGGGAACATGGGACTACTTTGTGAGTAGAGCGAAACATTTAATTTTGCCTGTACTTTCCGGTTCACTTCTTGCAACATTTAGTACCATTCAATATTTGCGAAACGATATTATTGACCAAAAATTAAAAGACTATGTTAAAACTGCTAGAGCAAAAGGGGTCCCAGAAGCAAAGGTTTATACCCGTCATATTCTGCGTAATTCCCTGTTGCCGATTGCAGCATTCCTTGGATATGAAATTGCAGGTTTGATCGGCGGTTCTATCTTTATCGAATCTATTTTCAGTTATCCCGGCCTTGGCTACCTTTTCATTCAATCAATTCAAACGCGTGACTTTACTGTCGTGACGGCGCTCGTATTAATTTCTTCGACTGCTGTTATCGTCGGGACAATGCTTTCTGATATTATTTTGAGCATTGTCGATCCGCGGATTCGAATTGAGTAGAATGTTAGAAAGAAAAGGAGGGGGAAAACGATGAAAGACACAGTCGTCTTAGACGAAAAGCAATTAATGGCAAAAGAAAAAGCAAATAATCCATCATTATTGAAGACGATTTGGCGAGAAATTATACATGATAAAATGGCTTTAGGTTCCTTAATCTTATTAGTGATCATCCTAATTACAGCTTATTCGTCTCCGCTTTTTATTGATGAGGTTGCCAACAAGCGGGTGAACTTCCTAAATGTTTGGAAGGCGCCTTCTGCAGAGCATTGGCTCGGTACCGATGACGGTGGAAGGGATGTATTCGGGCAGCTGATGCTTGGTACGAGAAACTCATTTACCATTGGTATTTGTGTAACAATAATGGCAGGGTTATTTGGTCTCACTTACGGTTTGATTTCGGGGTTTTATGGTGGGAAAATCGATAATCTGATGATGCGGGCCTTGGACTTCCTTATGGTACTTCCTAGCCTTATGTTCATTATCGTATTCGTCGTCATTGTCCCTAACTATACAGTATTCACTTTTGTACTAATTATGGGTGCATTCGCCTGGTTCGGTAAAGCAAGGCTGATCCGTTCAAGAGCGATGCAGGAAAGGGAGCTTGATTATATCAATGCTTCCAGGACGATGGGCACACCGAGTTTGAAGATCATGTTTTTTGAAATGTTCCCTAACTTGAGTTCTCTCGTCATCGTTAATATGACACTTACGCTTGCTACGAATATCGGATTGGAAACTGGTTTGACATTCCTTGGTTTTGGATTGCCGACTGGTACTCCATCGCTAGGAACGCTCATTTCGTACGCGCGAACTCCGGATATTGTGCAGAATAAGTGGTGGGTTTGGTTACCTGCAGCATTACTGATTCTAGTAATGATGTTGTGTATAAATTATATCGGCCAAGCGGTTAAACGTGCGTCCGATGCAAGGCAAAGATTAGCCTAAAAAACAAGGGGAGGTAATACAGATGGCAAAAAAGCAATTTTTGCTGCTTGCTAGTCTAATGCTTGTTCTCAGCGTATTTTTAGCTGCATGTACAGGCAAAGATGACAAGAAAACCGGCGAAAAAGAACCGGCAAAAGGCAATGACAATGGCTCCGAACAAGCTGAAGGAGACGATAAGGATGCGGAGGATGCAAGCAACAGTCTTGATTTTCCACTTCAAGTTTCCAATGACGCTGAGCCAATCGAAGATGGAGAAATGACAATTGCAATGGTAACGGATACTCCATTTGAAGGAACACTTAACCGTGTCTTCTATTCCGGCACATACGATGCTCAAATCATGCAATATTTTGATGAGGATCTATTGGAAGTTGATGGTGACTACTTGATCACTAACAATGGTGCTGCAGAGTACACGATTTCTGACGACAATAAGACAATCACAATTAAAATTAAAGATGGCGTAAAATGGCATGACGGTGAGCCTGTAAAGGCAAGCGACCTACTTTATGCTTATCAACTTCTTGGTCACCCAGATTACACTGGCACACGTTATACATTCACGATTGAAAACGTTGAAGGTATGCCTGCATACCACGCTGGTGAGACAAAAGAAATTTCTGGTATTAAAGTTTCTGACGACGATAAAGAAATTTCAATTACTTACACTGAAGCAACTCCATCTATCCTTTCTGGTGTTTGGTCTGTTCCAGTACCAAGACACTATGTGGGAGATGTTATGAAGGGCGATCTCACGATTGAAGAACTTGAGGCTTCTGATAAGATCCGTGTAAGCCCAATCGGTTTCGGACCTTATAAAGTAGCTAAAATTGTTCCAGGTGAGTCTGTACTATTTGAACGCTATGATGAGTACTACAAAGGTAAGCCTGGACTTAAGTCTCTAGTATTGAAAGTTGTAAACTCTGCAACTGTTCTTGAAGCTCTTAAAAAAGGTGACGTTGACTTAGCTGGAGTTCCGGCAGACCAATATTTAAAGGCAAAAGAAATTGACAATGTTGAATTACTAGCAAAAGTTGACTTAGCTTATACTTATATCGGCTTCAAACTTGGTAAGTGGGATAAAGAAAAGAAAGAAAACGTTACAGATCCTAATGCGAAATTGGCTGACAAGCGTGTACGTCAAGCTATGTGGTATGCAATGGATAACGAAACAATCGGTAAGGAACTTTACCATGGCCTTCGTTTCCCTGCGACAACTTTGATTATCCCTGTATTTGCTAGCTTCCACAATCCTGACATTGAAACACCTTCTTATGATCCTGAGAAAGCGAAAGCTCTTCTTGACGAAGCTGGATTTAAAGATGTTGATGGCGATGGATTCCGTGAAGATGCAAACGGCAACGAATTCGTATTGAACTTCGCTTCCATGTCTGGTGGCGAAACAGCTGAGCCAATTGCTCAATTCTATATTCAAAACTGGGCTGACGTAGGTATCAAAGTTCAACTTACAGACGGCCGTCTACATGAATTCAACTCCTTCTACGACATGGTAGAAGCAGATGATCCGAAAATTGATATTTACCAAGGAGCATGGGGAACAGGTTCCGACCCAGACCCAGAAGGTCTCTATGGTAGAACTGCTGCTTATAACTACACTCGCTACACAAGTGAAAAGAACGACGAGCTTCTTAAAGCTGGTACATCTGAGAAGGCATTCGACACTGAGTACCGTAAAGATATCTACAACCAATGGCAAGAGCTAATGGCTGAGGACGTTCCAGTAGCACCGACAGTATACCGTTATGCATTAACGGCTGTTAACAAGCGTGTTGTTAACTATTCAATCGAACCAGGTACTGAAAATTATAACCCGTGGAAGATGGGTGTATCTGAGTAATACTCAGTGCGAACATTTCCTATAAGAAAGCCGCTATCCAGGCAACTGGGTAGCGGTTTTTTTGTGAAAAAAATTTTTACAGTATTGAAATTTTCTCAAAAATTTGATACAGTGAAACATACCTACTAATCAATTAATATGATTTATAGTGATATTCTGACAGCAGGGGGAATGCAGGTTGAAGTTGTATGTTTCGGTTGACATGGAAGGGATTACGGGATTGCCTGATTATACGTTTGTTGATTCAAGCAGGCATAATTATGAGCGGGCGCGGCGTATTATGACAGAGGAAGCCAATGCGATCATCCGGGCTGCCGTTGGCAATGGAGCCAAAGAGGTTTTGGTCAATGATAGCCATTCGAAGATGAATAATTTATTGGTGGAGGAATTGCATCCAGATGCTGATTTAATTACTGGGGATTTGAAAGCGCTTTCGATGGTGCAGAGTTTGGATGAAACATTTGATGGTGCGATTTTTGCAGGCTACCATGCAAGGGCTGGACAACCGGGTGTCATGAGCCACTCGATGACGTTTGGCGTTCGCAATATGTATATCAATGACGTTGCGATTGGGGAGCTCGGATTGAATGCGTATGTGGCAGGGCATTTTGGCGTACCGGTCATCCTCGTTGCGGGAGATGATTGTGCATGCCGGGAAGCCGAAGCACTTATTCCAGGTGTAGTAACGGCTGCCGTCAAGCAGTCCATCAGCCGCTCGGCAGTAAAGACGCTGCATCCGACGAAGGCATGTGCACTATTGGAGGAGAAGACAGCGGAGGCAATTGGAAAACGATCGTCTATTCAGCCGCTTGTTCCACCGAAGCAGCCGACATTGCGCATTGAGTTTACGAATTACGGACAGGCGGAATGGGCTGCATTGATGCCAGGCTGTGAGATTGAACCGGGAACCACCGTTGTGAAGTTTGAAGCCAAGGACATTTTGGAGGCGTATCGCGCAATGCTAGTCATGGTGGAACTGGCCATGCAAACCAAGTTCTGTTAAGGGGGAATGCCGCATGGCCATTTACATAGTGAAACGATTCTTCATGATGATTGCGACCATTCTTATCATTGCGACATTGACGTTTTTCTTAATGCATTCGATTCCTGGTTCGCCATTTGATGAAGAACGGACATCGAATCCGACCATCCAAGCGAACTTGGAGAAGTATTATAAATTAGACCAACCGACACATATTCAGTATCTCTATTATCTAAAAGCCATTGTGACTTTTGATTTCGGTCCTTCCATTAAGAAACCGAACGAGTCCGTGAATACGCAACTGGCCCGAGGATTCCCTATTTCTTTTGAACTGGGGATGGTGACGATTCTCGTCGCTGTGCTGTCTGGGATCACATTAGGGACATTTGCCGCATTACGGCATAATGGCATTATTGATTACGGAGCGATGACATTCGCAGTCATCGGAATATCCGTACCAAACTTTGTACTAGCGACTCTATTAATACAGCAATTTGCAGTTACTTGGCAATGGCTGCCACCAGCGACGTGGAGCAGTCCAAAGCATATGATTTTACCGACATTGGCACTAGCTACTGGTCCAACCGCCATTATCGCGAGGCTGACCCGTTCCAGTATGCTGGAAGTGCTGACGCAGGATTATATGAAAATGGCCCGTGCGAAAGGGTTGTCACCGTTTCGGATCGTGTTCCGGCATGCCTTGCGCAACGCGCTCATGCCGATTGTCACAATCATGGGAACGATGCTTGCGGGCATTTTGACTGGAACGTTTGTCATCGAGCGGATTTTCGCCATTCCGGGGATGGGGAAGTACTTCGTTGAAAGTATCAATAACCGTGATTATCCGGTCATTATGGGTTCGACGGTGTTCTATAGTGCATTTCTCGTGTTCATGCTCTTCCTCGTCGATATCGTGTACGGATTCCTGGATCCGCGCATTAAACTTCATCGGAAGGAGGGCGATGCCTAATGGTCAGCCATCAACCGCCACAAGCACAAGATGATTGGTTCAAACCGGTAGCAAAAGATGCGGAGAAGGCGGAATCAGTTGTCCGCCCTTCGTTATCCTATTGGCAAGATGCATGGCGACGATTGCGGCAAAATAAGCTGGCAATGAGCGGGTTATTCTTTCTAATCTTGCTTACGCTGTTCGCCATATTTGCGCCAATGCTATCGCCGCATGATATTACAACGACACAATATGCGAAACAGAATATGCCACCTTCTTCCGAGCATTGGTTTGGGACAGATGATAAAGGATGGGACGTCTTTACCCGTACATGGTACGGCGCCAGGGTTTCTCTCTTTGTCGGGGTAGCTGCTGCGTTAATTGATTTCTTTATCGGCATTATCTACGGAGGCATCAGCGGCTATAAAGGCGGCCGTACCGATTCGGTTATGATGCGAATTATTGAAGTGCTCTACGGTCTGCCGCACTTACTCGTCGTCATCCTGTTAATGGTCATCATGGGTTCGAGTTTGACGACAATCATTGTGGCGCTTACGATTACCGGATGGGTTGGTATGGCGCGGATTGTCAGGGGACAAGTATTGCAAATTAAAAACTATGAATTTGTCACAGCATCCAAGTCGTTTGGAGCCAGGACGCCACGGATTATCCGGCGCAATTTATTGCCGAATACGATGGGGCCGATTATCGTTCAAATGACTTTGACAGTACCAAGTGCCATCTTCGCGGAAGCGTTCCTCAGTTTCCTCGGACTTGGGATCTCGGCACCGTTCGCGAGCTGGGGCGTCATGGCTAACGATGCGTTGCCGGTCATTTTGTCCGGGCACTGGTGGAGATTATTCTTCCCTGCGTTTTTCATTTCAATGACGATGTTTGCATTTAACGTCCTCGGAGACGGTATGCAAGATGCACTCGATCCGAAACTGAGGAGGTGAATGGTTTGAATGAACAACAATTGGCGAATGCCAATGCACTTGTGAAAGAGCGACAAGAGGAAGTACCGTCTTTGCCAAAAGCGGTGATGACAGAGAAACAAGTGGGACAGAAGCGCAAGCGTCAGCCGGATTATTCCGAAAAGGTGCTAGCTGTAGAGGATCTGCATGTTTCATTCAAGACATTCGGCGGTGAGGTCCAAGCGCTTCGTGGTGTTTCGTTTGATTTGTATAAAGGGGAAACGCTTGCTGTGGTCGGAGAATCCGGCTGCGGGAAAAGTGTGACGGCTAATACGATTATGGGTTTGATTCCCCAGCCGCCCGGCCGAATCAAAAGCGGACGGATCCTGTTTAAAAACAAGGATTTGACGAAGCTGGACAAAGCGGCCATGCGGAAGGTGCAGGGCGTTGACATTTCGATGATCTTCCAAGATCCGATGACCGCACTGAATCCCACTTTGAAAATTGGGGAGCAGCTGACGGAAGGATTGCGTACGCACCAAAACGTTAGCAAGGCGGAAGCGCGAAAAAAAGCGGTTGAATTGCTGGAAATCGTCGGCATTCCAAATCCGGAGGAACGATTGAAGCAATATCCACACCAATTTTCAGGAGGGATGCGGCAGCGGATCGTCATCGCAATCGCATTGATCTGCGAACCAGAATTACTCATTGCGGATGAACCGACAACTGCGCTGGACGTAACCATCCAAGCGCAAATCCTCGAATTATTTGATGAGATTCAGGCGAGGACAGGTGTTTCCATCATCCTGATCACACATGATCTCGGAGTTGTGGCGAAAATTGCAGATCGGATCGCCGTCATGTATGCCGGAAAAGTTATTGAAATCGGTGATAAGCGGGAAGTGTTCTACTCTCCACAGCATCCCTATACGAAAGGGCTGCTGGCCTCTGTTCCACGGCTTGACTTGAAAGAGGAGGAGCTACAGCCGATCGATGGAACGCCGCCGGATTTGTTCGCACCGCCGATCGGTTGTCCGTTTGCCGCAAGATGTCCGTTCGCCATGGAAGTGTGCGAAAGAGTGTATCCCGGAACGACGGAGCTGTCGGAAACGCACAAAGTGGATTGCTGGTTGCAGGATGACCGGGCTAAACGTGTTTTTGAAATCTAATGGTAGTACGCACGAAAGTGCTTGAATATGCTTAGACATACAAAGGGGGGCTTTTGAAATGAAAAAGTGGTTCATGTTTTTGGCAATGGCCATGCTGGCGCTTGTTCTGGCGGCGTGTACGGCGAACAAGGAAGCGGGCAAGGAACCGGAGAAGACGGATAATACGTCTTCAACAGATGATGGGAAAGAAGGTTCAGGGGAAGAAGCATCTGCTGGCGACAAGGTTTTGTATTTAAACAACGGGCAAGAGCCGACATCTTTTGACCCATCCATTGGATTTGACGCGGTGTCATGGAGTGCATTAAATAATATCATGGAAGGCTTAACGCGTTTGGATGAAAATCACAAAGCCGTGGAAGCAACAGCAGAAAAAATCGATATTTCGGATGATGGATTAACATATACATTCCATATCCGTGATAATGCGAAATGGTCGAATGGAGAACCAGTCGTAGCGGGAGATTTTGTCTTTGCTTGGAAGCATATGTTGAATCCGGATACAGCTTCACCAGCAGCATTCCTTGCTTACTTCATTGAAGGAGCAGAAGCTTACAACACTGGCGAAGGATCTGCGGACGACATCGCGATCAAAGCAGAAGACGACAAAACATTTGTTGTGAAATTGTCTGCACCAAACGAAGCATTCTTGAATATCATTACGAATCCAAGTTTCTTCCCGATCAATGAAAAGGTCGCTACAGAAAATCCAGAGTGGCATACAGATGCAGCTACCTTCGTAGGGAACGGGCCATTCAAATTAACTTCATGGGATCACGATGTCAGCTTCGAGTTCGAAAAGAATGAGAATTACTGGGATGCAGATTCTGTGAAATTGGATAAAGTCCACTGGGCGATGGTCAATGATTCAAACACGGAATACCAAATGTATCAATCTGGAGAGCTGGACTTGTCTGGTGTCCCATCTGAACTATCGGAACAGTTGAAAGACAGTGATGAGTTGGTAGTAGAAGACCAAGCAGGTTTGTATTTCTATCGCTTCAATACATCAATGGAGCCATTTACTAACAAGAAAATCCGCCGTGCATTCGCAATGGCGGTTGACCAAGAAGAAATCGTTCAATACGTAACGAAAAATGGTGAAAAACCAGCACACGGTTTTGTGGCATATGGCTTTATTGGGCCAGACGGCAAAGAATTCCGTGATACAGTAGGCGATCTTGTTTCCTATAATCCAGATGAAGCGAAGAAGCTTTTGGAAGAAGGAATGAAAGAGGAAGGCTATACAGAGCTTCCGAAAGTAACATTGACTTACTCTACAAGTGAATCACACCAAAACATTGCGATTGCGCTACAGTCTAAATTCAAGGAAGTCTTGGGCGCAGACGTTGAATTGCAAAACGTAGAAGCAAAAGTATTCGCTTCAGAACAAAAAGAATTCAAATACCAATTGTCCCGTTCCTCATTCTTGCATGACTATGCAGATCCTGTGAACGCACTTGAAAGCTTTATCACAGGTTCTTCTATGAACCGTACGACATGGTCTAATGCCGAGTATGACAAGTTAATTGAGAATATTAAGAACGAAACTGACGAAAACAAACGATGGGAATTATTGCAGGACGCGGATCGTCTTCTAATGGAAGAAATGCCGGTATTCCCGCTATACTTCTACAACCAGACAACACTTGAAAAACCGGGCGTTTCCGGTATTCTGCGCCACCCAGTCGGATATCTCGACTTGAAGTACGCGGATAAGAACTAATGCACAGTCGCGGTGTCCGTCATGGCGCCGCGATTTTGCCTTTTTTACTAAGGCTATTGTTGGGGATGGATGGGAATCAAGCTTACTCACTTTACACGACTTTATGTCCCAAGATCAACAATCATAATGCCCGGCTGAATGGTAAGAGTAATCGCTGTACCCCCTGTATTTATTTCCGGGGAAATGTTGTTCGTCGGTCTTTAGATCTATGAAAGTGGGAACGGGAAGTAAAACATTCGATTAACAAGTTCATTTGATAGTAAAGCAAAGGAGATGGGATGATGAGAATTCGGCCAGAGAGGCTTCGGCGAGGAGATTTGGTGGGCATTGTGTCGCCATCGAGTCCGCCCAATCAGGAGAGTCTGCAGCGTTCGCTCGCATTTTTGGATCAGCTTGGCTTGCGGGTGAAGTTTGGCAAGCATGTGAATGATGTCTACGGTTATTTGGCAGGGTCGGATGATGATCGCATGGCCGATTTGCAGGATATGTTCGCAGATCCTGAAGTGAAAGGCATCATTTGCGCAGGCGGAGGGTATGGTTCCGCCCGGTATACGGATCGTTTGGATCTTCAATTGATTCGTGAAAATCCAAAGGTGTTCTGGGGGTTCAGCGACATTACGTTCCTCCATACGGCGATAGGCTTGTATTCTGATTTGGTAACTTTCCACGGTCCGATGCTCGCTTCTTGTGTCGGAAAGGACTCATTTCATCCGTTGTCTGCAAAAATGTTCGAGCAATTATTCGAGCCGATGGAGCTTCATTATACAGAGGAGATTTCGCCACTTGAGGCACTTCACTCAGGCGTAGCACAAGGCGAATTGGTTGGCGGAAATCTATCGCTTCTCTCCAATACAATCGGAACCAAGTTTGAAATTGATACGGCGGGCAAATTGCTCTTTATCGAAGATATCGGAGAAGAACCGTACCGTGTCGACGGTATGCTCAATCAATTGCGCATGGCCGGGAAGCTGTCGGATGCGGCAGGTATTGTCATCGGTGACTTTGCCGATGCCGAACCGAAAAAGGAGAAACCTTCCCTATCACTTGATGAAGTATTCCGCCACTACTTGGGCGGTTTAGGCAAGCCGGTTGTAAAAGGGTTCAAAATCGGGCATTGCGAGCCGCATTTTGCGATTCCGCTTGGCACGCTGGCGAAGTTGGATGCGGACTCAAAAACATTGACCATACTTCCGGGGGTGGAATAGACATGAAGATTCAATCCATTGAAACGTTTCCCGTCGCCGTTCCGCTGACGAAGCCTTTTAAAACAGCTTTGCGCACTGTGACGACGGCACATTCCATCTTTTTGAAAGTAACTTGTGATGATGGCTCGGTCGGCTATGGGGAAGCCCCGCCGACCCATGTCATCACGGGCGATTCCACTGGGAGTGTTACATATGCCATTCAAGAAGTCATTGCCCCACAGCTGATCGGGCAGGATATTCGCCATCGAGAGGAATTGTTCCTCAAATTGAAAAAGGCCATCGTGCGGAATACTAGTGCAAAGGCTGCCGTCGACATGGCCATTCATGATCTACTTGGCCAACTGGCGAATATGCCGATCTATCAGTTGCTTGGCGGTTTTCGAAGTGAAATTGAAACCGATTTTACAGTAAGTGTCAATGAACCAGCTGAAATGGCAGAGGATGCAGCCGGCTACGTGGCAGACGGATTTACTGTCTTGAAGGTGAAAGTTGGAATCGGCGATATTGCAGAGGATATCGAAAGGATCCGCGCCATTCGGGAGCGTGTTGGCCATAACGTGAAAATTAGGCTTGATGCCAATCAAGGATGGAAGCCGAAAGAAGCGGTACAGGCGATTGGCAAGATGGAAGACGCGGGACTTGCAATTGAATTGATTGAACAACCGGTGCTGGCGGATGACGTGGAGGGGCTGCGTTATGTGACGGCGCACACACTGACGCCTATCATGGCGGATGAAAGTGTATTTACGGCAAAAGACGCGCTTCGTGTCTTGCAATTGGGCGCCGCCGATATAATTAATATCAAACTGATGAAGTCGGGAGGCATTCAGGAAGCGATTAAAATCAATGCACTCGCCGAGACATTTGGAGTAGGATGCATGGTCGGCAGTATGATTGAAACAAAGCTGGGCATTACCGCGGCGGCACATTTTGCGGCGAGCCAGCCGAATATTACGCGCTTTGATTTTGACGCGCCGCTCATGTTGTCAAAGGATATTGTGGCAGGCGGCATCGAGTACGACGGAACGGTCATCCGGTTTGCGGAAGCGCCGGGATTGGGACTGGATCAAGAGGGAATGGAATTGGTCAAGAAAGGGGAGGGTCAGTGATGGAACCGACAGTGAATATGTATCGGTGTGCCGTTCCGGTCGCCACGGTTTGGACAGCTCCGGAATCCGCACGCGAGTTGGATGCACCGGGTTTATCCAATCCAGTGCAGCTGAATAAATGGCTGGAGAAGCTCCCGTACGAGGAGCGGCTGGATCTTTGCAACGCGAACCGCGTGCAGACGCAGCTGTTGTATGGCGAACCGGTCATCGTCGATGAAGTGGCGGGCGATTGGGCGAAAGTAATCGCGGTATGGCAGCCGTCCAAAAAAGATGAGAGGGGCTATCCGGGCTGGGTGCCGCTTGCGCAATTATCAAAAGCCGGGCCGCTTGAAGAAGCAGGCGGTTTCATTCGCATCAAGGCCGATAAGGCACAGCTTTGGGACGAAGATGGAGCGCCATTTTCACTGATTCCCTTTAATGTGATTTTGCCAATTCTCGATGAAAGTGAAACACTCTATATTGTGGAAACCCCTGACGGAAAGAAGGCAATCCGGAAAGAGGATGCGGCCCGTGCTGTCTCGGTCCATCAGTTTGAGAAGAAGTCAGCGAACGAGGCAGTGGAACTCGGCATGGGCTTTCTCGATCTTCCTTATTTTTGGGGAGGGATGTCTTCCTACGGCTATGACTGTTCAGGCTTTACGTACAATATGTTGAAGGCGTGCGGTTATTTCATTCCACGGGATGCAAGCGACCAGGCGAAGTCCGGCATGGAAGTGCCGATGGATGAACCGGACAGCTGGGAAAAAGGCGACTTGCTGTTTTTTGCTAATGACGAGGGGACCGGCCCGGTTCGACATGTCGGGTTTTATTACGGAGATGGCTTGCTGCTCCATTCCCCGTCTACCGGACAGTCGATTGAAGTGCTGCGGCTAAAAGGATCAAAATTGGAGCACGAGTTATGTGCGGTGCGCCGGTACGGAACAAATGAGGGGGACGTCCTATGAACAAAGAAGTAATTTTATCGGTTAATGGTCTCAAGCGGCATTTTGATATGGGACGCGGCCAAACATTGAAGGCTGTAGATGGAATCAGCTTTGATATTTACAAAGGCGAAACGTTTGGATTGGTCGGTGAGTCAGGCTGCGGCAAATCGACGGCGGGACGGACGATTCTTGGCTTGTACAATAAGACGGGCGGGGACGTGCTGTATGAAGGGCGAAGCGTCCATGACATGACCGAAAAGGAGCGGTATCAATTTTTAAAGAAGGCTCAGATGGTCTTCCAAGATCCTTATGCGTCATTGAATCCCCGCTCGACTGTATTCGAAATTATCGCCGAGCCGATGGAAATCCACGGGAAATATAAGACGAAGGCGGAAATGCGGGCACGTGTGAATGAATTGCTGGAAGACGTCGGATTGAATGCGGATCACGCTAACCGTTATCCGCATGAATTTTCCGGCGGGCAGCGCCAGCGGATTGGGATTGCTCGCTCCCTTGCACTTGATCCGGATTTCATTATTGCGGACGAACCGATTTCTGCACTCGATGTATCTGTTCAGGCACAAGTGGTAAAGCTGTTGCAGCGATTGCAGCGAGAAAAAGGGTTAACGTATTTATTTATCGCCCACGATCTGTCCATGGTCAAATATATTTCTAACCGAATCGGCGTCATGTACTTGGGGCATATGGTGGAACTGACGACAAGTGCCAGATTGTATGAAAAGCCCCTTCATCCTTACACCGAAGCGCTTCTGTCGGCCATCCCGATTCCGGATCCCGATATTGAGGAATCCCGTGAACGTATCATTTTGCAAGGGGAATTGCCAAGTCCAATCGATCCGCCATCCGGCTGTGTATTCCGGACAAGATGCCCATACGCCATGCCGGTTTGCGCTGAATTAAAGCCGAAATGGCTGGAAAAAGAAGACGACCACTTCGTCGCTTGCCATTTACACGACGAGGAAGTGATGAAGAGGCCGGATGCAGTTCCTGGTGCTTTAGAGGTTGCTACGTAAGATCATATACAGGAAGGCGGGGAGATATACTATCCCCGCCTTTTGCGTTGCCATCAGCCATCTGTTTTTTCAAAATGCGCAGTTGATTGAAAAATGGGAAGCATGCGGATTATTGCGTATGCATTAAAATAGCGCGAAGGGAAGAGTATACTATATAGATGAGTAAGCAGAGAGAGGAAGAGGTATGATGTTAGATGCTAGACCAATGAGCCATTCGCGCACAATCCAGACAAAACTGGTGCTGCCTCCCGATACAAATCACCTGCAGACCATTTTTGGCGGACAAGTTCTTGCCTATATCGATGAAATTGCAGCGATCACTGCAATGAAGCATGCCAATTCGGCCGTTGTAACAGCTTCCATCGACTCTGTCGATTTTGTTTCTTCCGCTACAGTCGGCGATGTCCTTGAACTGGAGGCGGTCGTCAGCTCCACTGGCCGTACGTCAATGGAAGTGTTTGTTTCTGTACATTCCGTTGATTTATTGACAGGCGAACGGAAATTGACAACCGAATCGTTTTTAACGATGGTGGCAATGGACGCAGATAATGAACCGACCCCTGTGCAGGGTGTTTATCCGGAAACCGAAGCAGAAAAACGGCTATTTGAAACGGGTCCGGCGCGCCGCGAGCACCGGAAATTGCGCCGAGAAATTAAACACTAATGAAAAGACAGCCACATTGGCTGTCTTTTTGTATGATGTTATCGCCTTAGGTGGTTGACCTGTTTACATAGCATGCGCTTCGATATCTCTTTTCTTCTTTGCTTTCTTCGGCTTCACTTGCCCATTCCAAGAGAAATTCGTCCACATGCGGAGAATGAACTCCAATGGTCCTCTGCGGAAACGTTTTATATAGAAGGAACTTGCTGTGCATTGCAATACAAACACACCGAGTCCGAGCAATAAACCGCCCGCTGTTCCAAGTTTGCCGAAAAGCCCAAGGCCGTAACCATAAAATACTGTTGTACATATGACCGTCTGCATCATGTAGTTGGTTAACGATAGCTTGCCGACACTTTCAAAAGCGCGCATGGCGACAGATTCCATGAATTTGGTGTAGAGCCAAGCGAATGCGAAAATATACCCGACAGCAAGAAGCGGGGCTCCTGCTCCAATTAAGAAGTCAGTCCATCCAGTAGAAGGGGCCAGTTCTGAGATCGCCTTCATGGCAATGCCGATTGGCACCAATAACAACGTACCTATGCGATACAGTTTCTTCTCCTGCGCAGGGTTGGAAAAGAAGTTGCGGCGAGCGGCATACATGCCAAACAGAAAAAGAGGGGCAGTTGCAATCGGTGCTAATACAAGCATCACTAAAACGAGCGCATCTGGCATGTTTTCAAAAGGATCGGTATTGTTCCGGTGGTGCTTGATTTCCGAGTAAGTACCATTCGCATACACATCATTCGTTTTTTCAATATACGCAGGGGATGCCATGAATTCTTCTTCTGGTGCGCTCTTCCCGCTAAAGCCGGCGCCGATGAGCATGAATGACGTTGTTAAGACAGTCAGTAAAATAGCCCATACCAAAATCGTTTTCGTTTTACGGTTCACAAACAAGAGAAGGAAAAAGCCCATGAGCCCGTAGAATAATAATATATCCCCTTCCCAAAGGAAAGTACCGTGAGCCCAGCCGATAACCGCTAACAACAGGAAGCGTCGCGCGAAATAACGTTTCACTTTCAAACCTCTTTGGCGAAGCCCTTCCGCCATTTTTATCATGGAATAGCCAAAGAGAAAGGTGAAGATGGGCATGAAGCTACCTTCAATGAATACTTTCGTGAAGAAGTGGGCTCCTTGATTGATGCCTGTGAGATCCAACTCCTCTTTTCCCCACATCCCATATTGGAAGATCAGTAAGTTGGCTAATAATATGCCAAAGAGGCTGAGGCCCCTCATCCCATCAATTAAATGGATTCTCTTTTGATTCATTTGATTCGACACCTTTCCTAAATTGTCTCTAGTCATACCAGGGATTGTCATCGTCATGCAGTTCCGATATGGTAGAATCATGAATTCTTACGTCTAGTATGTTCTATGAAACTTAATTACATATAAAAGGAACCTTATCGGAATCTTAATTTTTAGGGGGATGGCAATGGAAGAGGCGAAAATTCTTGTTGTCGATGATGAACAGGCAATCGGAGATATGGTGGAAATCATTTTGCGGAAAGAAGGTTTTGCTTTCATTGATGTATGTACGTCATACAGGGAAGCGGAGCTGCAGCTGTTGAAAGCGGACTATGATTTCTTCATTTTAGATATTATGTTGCCGGATGGCACAGGACTGGAACTTGCGTCAACGATCAGAAAGCGTTCAACTGCACCCATCTTCTTCTTGACTGCCAAAGCGGCAGATGCGGATATTTTACGGGGTTTTATGCACGGAGCGGATGATTACATTACAAAACCGTTTAATCCGATGGAACTGGCGGCGCGGGTTAAAGTCCAAACGGCTCGATATATGGCCACTCTCCATGCTAAGAGGAAAGTATTTGAATTTGGGGAGTTCCGATTAGATGTGGAAGGAGCGGCTTTGATGGTACGAGGCGAGGCAGTCACTTTAACGCAGAAGCAATTCCAGTTGCTTGAACTGTTTTGCCAGCACCCGAATCAAGTCCTTTCCAAGGAGCAGTTGTATGAACACGTTTGGGGATATGACGGGTTTGTCGATGACAACACCATTATGGTTCATATCCGAAAGCTGCGCGAGAAGCTGGAAGCGGATCCGAGCCGTCCCGAGTATATTGTGACCGTCCGCGGCATCGGCTACAAGCTGCAAGTATGAGGGGGCTCTAAGATGAAATTATCGAATAAGATGACATTCCGCTTCATACTTTACTTTCTTGCGTTTTATGGAATGCTGTTTATCGGCACTGCCATCATGTTTGGCGTTTTCATTTTTCAAATGATGAAAGGGTTTTATTACCATGACATACGGGTGCTCGAGCAAAGTGAAATGGAATGGGCGGTAATCCATGATGACAAGGGCATCAGTCCATCGGATGCATTATTGGACATAGCAGAACGGAGCGGGGGCATTGTTCAGATTCTTGATCCAAATGGAACTGTTTTGGCTTCATCGAAAGACGGGATTCTACCCAATTCTTATGGAATGAATGAACTGAAGACGTTGGCGGAGCAAAAGGGAATCCGCACGTGGACGTTGGAAGATGGACATATTTTGTTGTTTGAAGAATACACGGAAACGGATGTCCTGTTGGCAGAGTTGGAGAGGAAACCTCATTTTCCTGATTTGACCGAAACAGACCTACAAATGTTGGAGAAGAAAGGAGCTGTTTTTGAGCTGTTCTCCGAAACGGGAGAATTGTTGAATTCCACATCTACCTCCGGCTCGAAACCTTTACAGGCAACGGATTTACTGAAATCCAACTCATCTGTGAATGAAAGAAAGGAACTGTTATCATCGACGCCCGTACAAGGTGGAAACATAGCCGTCATTCGGATGGACAACCCTTATTATCATGCACTCGATTCGTTGGATAAACAGCTATTTATATCCTTTTCAAAGGGATTTGTACTCTATCACTTGCTTTTGCTTTTCGTAACTCTAGGGTTCTCCTTATGGATTGGCCGCAGGTTCGGAAAGCCGGTCTTTTATTTCCTGAGATGGATGGAACGCTTATCGAAGAAGGATTATAAGAGGCCAGAAGACCGTAAAATCCGTAGACAGAAGGACGACAGGCTAAAAAGGAAGTATCGGATATACGAGGATGTGGATTTGTCCCTCACCCGATTGGCTTCAAATTTACAAGAAAACGAAAGGACGATTAACCGGACAGAAAAGCTGCGGGAGGACTGGATTACAGGACTTTCCCACGATTTGAAAACGCCGTTAAGTTCTATTTATGGGTATGCGGTCATGCTGGAATCCAATCATCAATGGTCCTCAGAAGAGGTGAGGGGATTTGCCAAAACGATGATGGAGAAGGCAGGCTATATGGATGCGCTCATCAATGATTTGACGTATACCTACCAGCTGAAAAATGATGGCGTCCAATTGGAGCTGAAACACATGGAGCTGCATGAATATATTAGCCGGTATGTGGAGCGGCGGGATTGGCAGAACCCAATTTTGATTGAGGGAGAGAAGAAAGGGCATGTACTCATCGATCCATCCAGATTCGAAAGGGTATTGGATAATCTTATCGGCAATGCGAGTAAGCATAATCCTCCGGAAACAGCCATTCATCTCCAGCTCGCATCACAGCAGGATTGGATGAAATTGGTGATCCGGGATGAAGGAGCTGGAATCCCTCCAGAAGTGATCGATCATTTGTTTAACCGCTATTACCGAGGAACGAACACGACGACAGACGAATCCGGTACGGGTCTCGGGTTAACGATCGCGAAGCAATTAATTGAAGCACATGGCGGAGAGGTGCAGGTGTTTTCTTCGTCAAAGGGGACGGAAATCGTCATCCTACTGCCGCGGCAAAACAGCTAGCAGATGTAGCTGTGGAATGGAAGCAGCCGAAACGTCTATTTGTGAAACTTTCCCTTTATTCTTTCGTAAATAGGAGAAAGGAGTGTGCGGGCTATGCGAAATTCAATACAAGAACGGCAAATGGAGCTAACCATGCGCCGGAACGAGCGAAACCGGGTAATCAGACGGCTGGCTGGTGCAGAAGCCCAGCTGAAAGAGGCTATCCAGCTGCGCGACCGATTGCAGCGGCAGTTGACAAAGGAACAACAGGACGTCATCAAGCTGGGGAAGTTCTCGTTTGCCAATAAAATAAAAGAATGGTCGGGCAAATGGGATGCCCAAATGGAGAAAGAAATTAATGAAGTGGCGGAGGCGGAGCTGAAATACAATGAAGCTGTGAAAACAGTGACGGATTTGGAAGCCGAAGTGGCCCGGCTCCGGGAGCAGGCAAATCACACGGATTATGCCTATGTTGAAGAAGACTGGGCTGATTTTATTAAGGAAAAAGAAACATGGATCCGTCAAAATGATACGAATGCCAACCGGACGCTTCAAAAAATAGCAGATGATCGGGTGCGTGTCCGTTCCATGATCCGGGAAATTGATGAGGCGCATGAGGCAGGAGAGAAAGCCTTGCGTGCACTCGACAAAGCGCTTGATAAACTGGGAAATGCAGAGGGCCTGTCCATGTGGGATACGTTCTTGGGAGGCGGCCTGATCGTCAGCGCCTTGAAATACTCGGAAATGGATGGTTCGGATGATTTAGTGCACCGCGCTCAACGGGCTTTGCGCCACTATGAAACGGAGCTGATGGACGTCCAGAACATCGCAACAGAATCATTCAAAGTGAATCAAAATGATATCTTTACCTTCACAGATATTTTCTTTGATAATATCTTTTCGGACTGGATGGTGCATTCACGCATTTCTGACGCGAAAAGCAAGCTGAATGCTGTATTGCAGGATGTGCGCCGCGTGCAAACCCAGTTAGGGAGAAAGCGTGACGAATCAGCTGAAGAACTCCGCCGCCTGGACGAACAGGAGAGAGCCATCATCGAAGCATAAAGGAGGCCGCCTGATGTAGAGCGGCCTGTTCATTAATCAAACTCTAGAAATTCAATGCGGTTACCGAACGGATCCTCCGTGAAGAAACGGGAACGCCCCTCAATGGGCGGCTCCTCCTTTACAGGACAACCGGCTTCCTGCAAGCGGGCACGCAACTCATCCAGCGCACGGACGGTAAAGCCGGGATGCGCTTTTTGTGCTGGCATAAAATTCTCCTGGATACCAATATGAACTTCCTGCGAACCGCAGCGGAACCAACACCCGCCCCGCCCTTGCAAATTAGAAGGCTTTTGAATTTCCTCCATGCCAAGCAGGTTGCCATAAAAGTGGCGCGCCTTCTCCTCCGAATGCGGCGGAGCCGCCAGCTGCACATGATCAATCCCCAACATAAACGAATGCATTTCCATCTACTCCTCTCTTCCTATCCTCAGTGTACGAGAGCCGACAAGGGAATGCCATGTCCGGTTTTGAATGGTTGTTCATAAGTAAAATGAATGATGTTTTTTGATTCTTATAAGGGTGAAGAACTGGTAGAGAGGAGTGACCGATCCCTTTCTATAGGTCATCGGTCAGTTTTCGTGAGTTATCGATCAACTCGTTTTTTATCAATTACTAGGTGAGGTTCCTCGGTCATTTCAATAAGTTTATCGATTACAATCACCTAGTTATCGGTCATCCGCATCAGTATCAGTTACTTCCCCGAAGGCTTTGTTATCTTCCGCTCAAGCTTCTTTCGCCCAATTCGCCATTTCCAAAATAAATTTATGGTATCTCTTTACATATCAAATACATATAGTGTACTATGTAACTAATACACCGATACAGAAGGAGAGAAAGGTATGAAGCAGTGGAATGGTTTGTTGCTGAGAGAGTGGTTGCCCATCAAGTGGCAGATGATTGGGAGTTTTATTCTATTCGGCCTGGGGCTTGTCGGCTTGCCGCTGTTTGTCAGTACTTTTGTGGAGGGCTTCGAGGTCAACTCATTTGAGATTGCGACCGTTCTTTGTTTTGTATGGGCGGCGTTCAGTGTGTTCATTCCGCTTTTCACTTTTTTCATGTTGTTTTATCGTGACATGAAGAAACCGGATTTGTGGCTTCATTCCACCGCCTCCATTTATCAGCTGGTCGGTGTGAAGATGGTGGTTGCTATACTGGTTGGACTCGCCAGTTTGCTCTTGTCGGTCGTGGTTGTAGCCATTTGGTATGTTTTCACGAATCAGCCTTATATTGTTTTTGATGAGCTATTGTTTTACGGTAGTCTCTTCATCTCAGCTGTCTTTCTCGGTTCCATTTGTCTGATGCTCATCGGGTTTTTCTTCGTTGTGCTGGATCAATTGATGAAGCCGTATATCAAAGGGTTTTCCGTTGTTATCACGCTATTGCTATTCATTTTGTCTGTTCGCCTTTATTCTATTTTTGTTTCTACCAAGTTTTATGAGATGTTCATTCTTCAAGGCAAGCTGGACATGATGGATTTCAAAAATCATCGGATTGACTTGCAGGATTCGTATTTTGAAATAACGAGTACGACGTTTTATATCGGGGAATGGGTGTTTGATTTCGCTTGTCTCCTACTATTCTTTATCGTCGGAGCCATGCTGCTTGAAAAGAAAGTGAGGCGATGAGCATGGGCATGTCAGCAGGTCTGCTTTATAAAGAATGGATGCAGTCCCGGTGGATTGCTGTCAGTTTCCTTGTTGTCAATATCGCCATTGGCGCGTTCAGCTACGCCCCCCTCTACAGCAATCCTCGATTGGATACGGTGCTGGAGATTAAGGATATGACCGGCGTGTGGTTTGCCATTCATATGTTTATCATGGCCTTTTTATTAATTAGCAGTGTGAATCAAGAATTTCTTCATCTGGATTTATGGCTTCATACCAAGATGTCTCTTTTCAGGCTCGTTGGAATGAAGGCTGTGCTCGCCATTCTCATTACACTCTGTTCGCTCATCTTGTGCTCCCTGATGACGGGGCTTGTATATTACATGAGTCATCCATCTGAATCAATTTCGATTGGAACAGCATTGTATGTTGCGGCGGGAGTCATTGTAACACTCTTGATCAATGCGGTGTTCATCATGGCGGTCAGCTTCTTTTTCTGGTCGTTCTACCAGATGGTAAAGAGCGTGTTGGTATCCAGATTGGTCGCTTATGTAATGACGGCTTTTCTGGGTGTCGGGGGCATTGTTTTATGGGGGGCAATTTATTTTAGAACACCTTTCCAATGGCTCCGGGAGGCACTGCCCCTTATGGATACGAAGTTTGGCATTAACAATCTGACGTTCATGGAGTACCGTCATTTCATTTTAACGGCCCTTATACCGGAGAGTGCGTTTGTCACAGGCGGGGGATTGCTGCTATATGGCTTCTTTTCTTTGTTACTATTTATGGCTGCAGTTTTCATGCTTAGCCGGAAAGTGAGGAACGGACGATGAGCATTGAATTTACACCGGATAAGCCGATCTACCAGCAGCTCATCGATCGCATTTTGGGGGACATCATACGGGGCGATTTGGCGTCAGGCGAGAAGCTGCCATCCGTACGTGAATACGCTGTTGAAGCGGGTGTGAACGCGAATACGATGCAACGTGTGTATAAGGAGTTGGAGCAGATGGAAATCACAGAAACGAGAAGGGGGCAGGGTTCGTTCGTGACGGAAAATGAAGAGAGGATTGCAGCTCTCCGCCATGAGATGAAGGAGCAGCTGGTGACGACTTTCCTTATTAGCGTGGAGGCGTTTGGGTTTACGAGGGACGAGATGGTGAAAGTACTGATAGAACGGAGTGGCTCCAATGATTAAGTTACAGGGCATTTCGAAAAAGTATGGCGGCAAACGGGTCCTCGATCAAGTGTCATTGGAACTGCCGCAAGGAAAAATTATCGGCCTCGTCGGGGAAAATGGGAGCGGCAAGTCGACGATGTTGAAAGTGATTGCGGGACTGCTTACTCCCGATGAGGGAAAGGCAACGTTTAATGGGGAGCCAATTACGAGAAATATTGCTGCTCATTTAGCGTATATGTCGGATACGGATGCGTTTTACCCCTATTTTAAAGTCGGCCAGCTGTTTGACTATTACGCTTCCCAGTTCGAGGATTTTGATTTGATCAAAGCAAAAGAAATCGCTCAGTTTTTGAATATTTCTCTGGATGCCCGAATGAAAAACTTGTCCAAGGGGAATCGGGGGCGAGTGAAGATTGCGGTGACTCTTGGAAGGGATGCGGCCTACTATTTGCTCGACGAACCGTTTTCGGGGCTCGATCCAATGGTGCGGGAAGATATTGCGAAAGGGCTAATCCGATTTACGGATCCGGAGCGCCAAACCGTCCTGATGTCCACACATGAAATCAAGGAAGTGGAACCATTGCTGGACGAGATTATCGTGTTGCGCCATGGGAAAATCATCGCCCAGGAGCCAATCGACGATATCCGAGATATTCATGGAGTGGATGCGACAAGCTGGATGGTGTCCTTGTTTAAAGAAAAAGCGTAATGAAAGGAAGTGGATATTGAAATGAAACCAATCGTGGAATTGAAAAACCTATCCAAATCGATCGGCGGTAAGCTGTTGATTGATAATTTGAATCTATCTTTATATCCAGGCCAAATTACGGGATTCCTCGGCCCGAATGGAGCGGGGAAGACGACGACGATCCGGATGATGGTCGGTCTCATGAAACCGTCGGGAGGCGATGTGATCATTGACGGCGTCTCGCTTCGGGACAATTTTGAAGAAGGCATGTCCAAAGTGGGGGTCATTGTTGAAAATCCGGAGATGTATAAATACATGACCGGCTATAAGAATCTGTTGCATTTCGCCCGTATGCATAAAGGGGTGACGAAGGAGCGCATCGACGAAGTCGTGCGACAAGTAGGGATGCAAAACCGGATTCACGAGAAGGTTGGGACGTATTCACTCGGAATGCGGCAGCGGCTTGGACTTGCGCAGGCGTTGTTGCACCGGCCAAAGTTTTTGATTTTGGATGAACCGACAAACGGTCTGGACCCGGCAGGCATCCGGGAATTCCGTACGTATTTGCGACGGATTGCGGAAACAGAAGGTGTTTCGGTCTTCGTATCGAGCCATATGCTGTCGGAAATTGAACTGATGTGTGACCGGATTGCGGTCATTCAAAACGGTAAACTGATCGATATTCGCGAAATGTCAGAGACACAAGGATCGTTTTATTATGTGGAAGCGACGCCAGCCGAACGGGTGGACGCTTTGCTTGCCGCTCAAGGCTTCACGGTGGACCGGTTTAAGGATGGGTTCATTGTCAATGCAGAGCAAGCGCAAATTCCGGGCCTCGTCCGGTCAATGATTGCGGAAGGCGCAGAGGTATTTGCCGTCCAGCCGCATAAGAGAACGCTAGAAGATGAGTTTTTGGAAATGACGGGAGGTGGCCAAATTGCTGAAACTCTTACAAAATGAATGGATGAAATTGTGGCATAAAAAAGGGACGTGGGTCATGGTCGCCCTATTGGTTGTGTTAACCGCAGGGATGATGGGGCTGACGAAATGGATTGATACGCAGCGGACGGATTCAATGAAACAAGTTGGCAATGCTTCCGTTGAAGTATCAGTCGGCGAGCAGGCAGATTGGAAGGCCAGTGTGGAAGGTGAGCTGGCGGGAGTCCGTGCCCAACTGGCAGATACGTCATTGACGAAATCCGAACGAAAAGAATTGGAAGGCGAAGAAAAAGTGCTGGATTACCGCCTGGCCAACTCGATTGAACCATTGGATCAGTTTAGCCGGGAGGCCATGATCATGGATCCGTCTGGCATTTCAGGTACAGTGCTATTGCTGGCGGTTATCGTTGCTGCGGGCATAGTAGCTGCTGAGTTTTCTCAAGGGACCGTCAAAATGCTGTTAACGCGTCCAGTGAAACGGTGGAAAATCCTTACTTCGAAGTTCATCGCAGTCAACTTATTCGGAATTCTGCTTATGTTTATTGGCTATATCGTACTCGTCACTTTGGCGTTTATTTTATTCAAGTCGGGTAACGGCCAATATCTCGTCTGGAATGGCAAAGAAGTGGTGGAAGGCTCTATTTGGGGCAAAAGCTTTTACATGTTGCTCCTATCGTTTGGTAGTGTGTTTGTGACGTCGGCATTTGCCTTTACGATCGGCAGTGTGTTCCGTTCCAGCTCACTCGCAATCGGGTTGTCACTATTCATTTATTTCATGGGTTCAACCGTCACGATGCTGCTTTCTCGCTATGAAATAGCCAAATATATTTTATTCACCCACATGGATTTGACGCAGTACGAAACAGGCTATCAGATGGTAGAGGGGATTTCACTGCCATTCTCGCTGACTGTCCTCGCAGTGTACGTTGTCGTGTTCCTTGTCATCAGTTACACGACGTTTGTCCAGCGGGACGTGAAAGCCTAAAAGGTAACGCACCGGCAACCAGTTTGCCGGTTTTTTTTGCTCACGGGGGCAATTAGACCTGCAACAGACGACATGGCTTGCCGAAATTCGTGGGGATTTTCCCAATTTCGCAAACGCTCATTGTTTGGTACAGTGAAAGAGCAAGGAAGGCAGCAAGCACCTCAATAAATTTTACAACGGATTCACGTCCATGGTGGGTTAGCCTAAACAATTGTCGCCATCGGACATACTATAGGAATCATGAGCAGAACAGTCCTCACTCCCCTGGGACTGTTTTCTCATGTATATACCCTATATTCTGTGTTAGGTTTGTTTAAAAAGCGAGGGGTGTGTCGAATGAATGTCGGGTCCATTGTGAAGTATTATCGCATGAAGAATAATTTGACCCAAGCGGAGCTATGCGAGGGAATTTGTTCGATTTCCCATCTGAGCAAGATTGAATCAAACAAATACGTTCCGCACGAAGAGACATTGGACGAGCTGTTTGCCCGAATGAATATCAAATGGAATCAAGAATTAGATGTCTACCATACATATCGAGAAAAACTGGAGAAGTTCATTACCTATTCGGTGTACTATGATTTGAAATCAATGGAAGTGCTTTATGAGGAGCTGGAGCAGAAGAAGGATTATTTGCAGTCGACCGATCTCGTCAACCGCTATGAGTTGTACAAGCTTCGATTTTATTTGATTCAGCAGGATCGCCAAAAAGCGACGCAGCAAATGCAAATTTTGTCCAGGCTCGATCAGACGTTTGATGAATATGAGCGGGGCACTGCAAAAGTCTTTTACTTTATCTATTATGTGTTTATCCAGGAAGAAGCGAAAGCACAGGAAATTGCAGGGCGGCTTGAGGATCGGAATGGGCGGGTCCCACAATTGTTTGAAGGTGAGTTTTATTATCAGAATGCCTGGCTCATGCAACGGATAACCGAATACGGCCAATCGTCCTACTTTGCCGAACTGGCCATCAATCAATTCCAGAAGGACTGCAATTACTTGCGTCTCATGCATGCCCAGATGCTTCAGGCTGTCAATTTTGCAAATAGGGATTTGTTTTTGCAGGCAGAGGAATTGTTTAAGACGCTATTGCGGAACGCCCGTCTCATGGATGAATCCTCTTTGTATGAAGGGGTGCTCTATAATTATTCAATGCTTCAGAATAGAAGAGGGCATCATAATTCGGCCTATATGCTGTTGAAGGAATTAAAATCCTTGATGACACCGGAAGAACCGCTTTATACATCAGTCCTCATTCATATGCTGCAGACAGCGTCCGAGGAAGGGATTGAAATAGATCACCTGCTTGAGGAATTAGAGGTGCTCGCGCGGGGGAAGGATGACCCATATGTAGCTATCCAGTTGACGTACTTTCGAAAGATGAAATTTTCCCAACATGATCTTTTTGACTATTGTGAACAAATAGCATTCCCTTTTTTAAAAGAACATGGTTACATAGGAGAAGCAAGACGGTTTGCTTGGCGGCTCGCCAACTACCACCGCTCCATCGGCAACTTTAAAAAGGCCGATGCGTATGCGATTTACTTTTACGAGAAAGGAGAGAAGATGACATGAAACGGAAATGGTATGTAGCGTTCTTGGCAGTATTGTTTTTAGCATTTGTCGGCGCTGGAAACGCGTCTGCGGCGATTCAAGTGAACGATGAAATGTCCACCTTTGCAAAGGGTAATGAAAATCTGCATCCGCCCGATGTAATGCCGCCACAATGATGATGGAGGATAAACGCTGCTGCTCTTCCGTCAAAATGGGATGGAGCAAAAAGCAGCCAGTCAGCAAAGTGATAGGGGGTAGCTTGGTTGCCCGCCTATCACTTTCTTTGTAACTGCCACTTCAGCAGTCCATTCTTACTTGCGGCCATCTCCATTTGTAACTTCTCCAGCACACGGATGGAAGCCAAATTATCCGCATGGCATTCGGCGACGATTTGCTTAACAGCTGGCGATGAAAAAGCCCATTGGATCAGAGCATGAACCGCTTCTGTCGCAAAGCCTTTCCCTTGTGCTGCCGGTGACATGCCATATCCTGCCTCCACACTCCCCTTTGCGTCAGGTCTTCCTTTGAAGCCAATATCCCCGATGACCTCGTCCGTCTTTTTGCACGTGACAAACCACGCGCCCCACCCCAACATAGAAGGATCCTCGCGTAACGCCGCTAGATGCTCATAGATGTGCGGCCTCAAATCATATCCGGCAACTGACGCCTCTGCAACCGACTCCTCGGTACATGCCACCAGCAGCAATCGCTCCGTTTCAATCTGCACTTCATTCCCTCCCCAATAAAAAAGTCATTACACGCAAGCATGTAACGACTCGTCTCTTCTTATTTATGATTAGCAAACGTCCGCACAAGACCGAACAACGTACCTGCTAAGATGAAAGCAAACAGCGTGAACATAATTATTAGGAACCACATGAAGACTCACTCCTTTTCATCAATATCCTACTGACCATTGTACCATTCCCCGTCAGGCGTGGCAACGCAATCCCTAGGGGAGTTGTGGCGGAAGTGTGGAGGAGAATTATCCGGTGAATTTGACGGGGATGGGTTAATTATCCTAGGTGATGGATTACGTCAAGAAGTGACCGATAAACTTTTTGAAAAAGAATTTTTGCCAAATGTCGATAATTGATTTACACATCAATTGTTTTTTAATGTTTGGCTGGCCAAGAGAAGATAACCCTACGTCTTTCGAATTGGAACGTAGAGATGAGTGGTGGACAAACGATTTTTCGGAATTATACGTAAAGTTGAAACTTTTACTTCTAAGACTCGTATGTTCGAGAAGGAGGTGTGGAGCTGGTGGTGAATTGGAGAGCTGTTTTTCTAATAGGTTTGCTGTTTGTATTATTCCAGCCTGACGACGTGCATGCGAAGTCGTATTCCATTGACCGGGTGCAAATCAAAGGGTGGGTCCAGCCAAATGGGGATATGGTTGTGAATGAAGTATTCACCTATACGTTAGACGGTTCGTTTTCAACGTTGGAACGATCCTTTCCAGATCGTCATGTCCATCAGATAGAATCGTTCGAGGCTTATTGGGTTAAAGGCGAGAATCCGGTGGTAGGAGAAATTGATAAGACAACGCTGGTACCAATGGAATCGACAAAGAAAAATGAAACGATGGTTACCTCCTTAGAGAATCAAAGGAAAACAATGAATGTCCTTTATGTATACATAATGAAAAAAGCCGTCGTTTCTTATGAGAGCTACAGTTCTTTAGGTATCACATACTTTGATAATGGAAAAAACCATAATAAAGACTTGCACGACGTGTCCATCACATATGTTTTGCCTGGAGCAGTCGGCGACCGACACATCCATGGCGCCCTAGCGGACGTAACAACCAACGCACCACAAGTATATAAAGATGGCATCATTTTTAGTGTTCCCGTCTCCAAGGCACGTACTCTAACGGAAACGAAAGTTCTTTATCCATCTGCCATTATGACGGAGCAATTTAAACTACCCAACCCGCACTCTTTCGAATCTGCTATTCAGTCTCAAACAAAGTGGCAGGCAAACATCGAACAACGGGAGGAGTCTATCTCATTAATTATCACAATAGCCAATTGGTTGATGATCATGCTCGTTCTAGCCTCTCTTATCATTCTGATGATGCGCCAGAAGGTTATCGGATGGAAAATGGACTGGGAAAAGCTGCTTCACGTTGATCCACTGTATCTCTTCTTTATTCATACGAACGGAAATCCGCAGCGAAAAAGTATTTTGGCTGGTCTGTTTTCACTTGTAGAGAAGGGCAGGGTGCAGATGGTAACAGAGCCTTCGGCAGAAAGATTCAGGGAACGCAAAGATAGGCCGTCCGAAACTCTCGCTTTCTATGTAAATCCAACCCCCGAGCCGATTGCGCCAGTTGAACAACGGCTCATCAATTTTCTGTTCAAGACTGGCATGAGCCGGAGGAAATTCCATTTGCATGACATAGGTTCGTTAAGCGCAATAAAAGGAAAGCGGCACAGCAATCAATCTATGATACGTTTTGATGCAAAAAGGAGAGAGTGGGAGTGGGAAGTGGTTAAGTTGTTGGAAGAGGCAGGTGCCCTGACGACAAAATGGCCTAATTACCTGAAACGGAGTTTACTCATTTGCGGCGGCCTGTTTTTCGGCTTAGTAAGCTGGATGATACTTGATAGCTTTTGGTATACAATCATCGCTATCACCCTAACAACCATTCCTCTTTGGACATTTTGGAAAAGTCCATTAGAGCGAATACCGCCAATATTCTATTTTGTCACAATGGCTATTTTCATTTACACTATGCCGTTTTATCACTTGCGCGTTGCCTGTTTTGGATTGCTAGCCGCGATGGCGCTCCTTTTTTACATGACACCATTCCACATAGTGGGTTCGTGGAGAGCACTGCGGTATAAATGGGGAGCCAACTATTTCAGATATTGGTCAATGAATCCTCCTCCCGATTGGTCAAATGACGATATCGAACGATATGAACGGCGTATGTATTTGGTAAAGCCGGTCATTTCCCGCGTTCGCCCTTTTACGGCTTGGCCGATTTTATCAACTGATCCACTATCTTTCCTTACAATCGAGCATCATGCCTGGGGACAGGATGAAAGCTGGTTGGGAGGGGGAAGCAACAATAGTTCTGTGGGAGATACTTCCGCAAGTAGTGGCACTGGTGGCGGGGATGGGGGAGGAGCGGGAGCAGAGTGAAGTTGCGCAAACTCATGACCTGATCCCCTACAAGTAGCTGCCCATTGCAATATCAACCTTGTTCGCATATAATGGGAACAAATGTTCTTTTCGGGAGGCTGTTGTATGCGAAACGAATTGCTCAAATTATGCGAGCGACACGAGTTGGCGGATATGATTTATATGCGTGCAGATGGTCAGCTTACAAAGCGCCGGGTTGAGATTCTGTCAATCGGAGTAAATACTTTCATCGCCTATTGTTATTTGCGCAAAGAGAGGCGCATGTTCAAAATCGATCGCGTGCTGTCGGTGCAGCGTGTTCTCTATAGGGAGTCTGCCGCAATTTAGAATGGTCTGCCATTTGCCTGTTGAAGAAATTCGCAGAACAGGGCCAGCCTCCCTTCACCGCCATTCCTCTTCTCCGATTTCAGGAAACCAGCGATAGATTGACAGGTCGATTTTACCGTTCTCATTGAATTGGACGCCTTCCGATTCAAGCAGCTCCTGTTGCCTGTTGCCTTTATCTTCCCGGTCTGGCGGCGTTGAAATGCCACCTTGTGCATTGATGACCCGATGCCAGGGCAATTGGTGTTTTGCACTCATGGAATGCAGCACCCGAACCACTTGCCTGGCGCCCCTTGGATTTCCAGCACAGGCGGCTACCTGCCCGTATGACATCACCCGCCCTGCCGGTATGCCCGATATGATGGCGACGACTTTCTCTGTAAACGGATTCACCCGAATTCCCTCCATTCTGAAACTATTCTCTTTTCTGTATCGTACAGTAGGTAAGAAATAAAACACAAGAGGTGGAACAGATGCGGACCTTTTTCAAACAGCGCAGCATTATCGGAAACATAATTAAAATTGCTGGTATTGTCGTTATGGGATGGGGAGTCATTCAAGCAATCGTCTTCCTGGCAACTACTTCAGGAATGGGTAATCAGTTTTTCAATGAATTTGGGGAAGAGATTTACTTAGGCAGTTCAATTAGCGGTGTTGCCCTTTTCGGTTTCATCGGCATTATTGCAACGCATGTCCTTTATGGCCTTCTGATTATCGGGTTCGGGGAAGTGATAGATCTATTGCAAGATATCTATTTCCGGCTAGACCCTCAAGCGAAGCAGGCATGGGATCAAAAGCAGGAAGAGCGGCAAAAATTCCGCAACGAAGTCCCTCTATGGGTGGAGCAGGATATTACAGCTTTCTATAAGAAACAAGAGGAAACTGTCGAGTCGGTTCAGAGCACGAGCAATCGGGATGTCTATGAAGTGAAAGTGAACGGTCGAGTGGATTACGTGGAAATGGGTGGATTTGATCCGCGTGTGCTATCGGAAGATGAAGCGAAGAAGTATGAAAGTTAAAAGACGGTTTTTCTAGATCAAACCTTGGCAGTGTTCCATATACTAGCATGGCTAAAGAATTTCTGCCGCCCATATAAAAGTAACCGCCCACTTTATGCAGTGGACGGTTTGGGACGTTTTGCTGTACGGTCCTGGTAGTATCCGTATATGGAAATCGATACAATGAGCCAAAATGCGCTTGCTGCCATGCCGCCTGCCACATCGCTCGGATAGTGGACACCGAGATAGATGCGGCTGATTGCGATCGATAACGCCATGATGATGGCGAATAAAATGAATGCTATTCTGCTAAAGGCCGATTTTGTATGGCGCCAGATAATGTACGCAATAATGGCGTATAAGCTGAACGACATCATCGTGTGACCGCTTGGAAAACTATAGCCTCCAATTTCGATCAGACGATGGATCTCGGGGCGCTCCCGTTTAAATATCATTTTCAGCACTTGATTCAGCACGCCGGTACCGAGCATAACTGTGAGGAAAAGATAGGCCTGCATGCGCTCTTTCAAGACGTAATAAAGGAGAATAAAGCCTGCAGCAATCAGGAGCAGAACGACGGAAGTGGAGCCAATCCATGTAAATGCCTTCATGATGGGGGTTAGCCAACTACTTTCCCATCCCTGTACGATTGAAATAACCGTATCATCGAATTGGAAGATGGTCGCCTTACTAATCCCCCGGGCAATGAATGCAAAAACGCCTCCGAATACTAGGCAAAGCAAAAAGGCTGCTGCCATTCGGGTGAAGAGTATTTTCAAGGGATTACACCTCAGTTTCATAACATATTGTTCATACATAATAACAAACGCCTGTCACAATGAAAAGTTCGAAAGAAGGTCTGTCATGATTGTTGTATTTCTGATCATTGGCGCGTATTTGCTTGGCACCATACTTACCGCAACATGGATTGGCAAGCTATTTGGCCATAACATTCGGATCGAAGGAAGCGGCAATCCCGGAGCTCGTAATGCCGGCCGTGTGCTTGGGAAGCGTGCCTTTGTCCTTGTCTTTCTGGGAGATGCATTAAAAGGGGCGATTCCCGTCGCAATAGCCAAGTGGTTGGATTGCGGAATGGCCGTTGAATTAGCCGTGCTTCTCGCGGCCATGCTAGGACATATTTTGCCGGTATTTTATAAATTTCGTGGCGGGCAGGGGATCTCCACATACATTGGCGGTCTGCTCATGTTCTACCCGCCTTTGTTCGCCGGTTTCGCAGTGGTGTTCCTGCTAGTTTACCCATTTATCCGCAGCTTTACGTTGGCCGGATTCGCGGCGATTGTAGCTGTGCCGTTTCTATCCTGCTTGTTTCCGTTTAGCTATGTTGTGCCCGTATTGTTAGGTTGCCTTTCCGCGCTTCTCATTTTTGCGCATCAGAAAGATCTAATGTTTAGAATGGCCGGCAGGAAGGGAAAAAATAATTAATTGATGTGATGGAGGAGAGGAAGACAATGAAAGAAATTCTTTCCACTGATGAATGGGCCGACGTGAGGGATGCCTCTAAAGGAGGAGCCGTGTTCCTTCTTAAGCATAGCTCTACATGTCCAGTCAGTGCAGCTGGTTTTCGGGAATTCGAAAGATTTGTTACTCCTATTCCCAAATACTTTATCACTGTTCAAACAGCCCGTTCTGTATCCAATGACATTGAATTAGCTACTGGCATACGCCACGAAACGCCTCAGCTAATATTGTTCGTCGATGGCCAGGCGGTTTGGAATGCCAGTCATTACTCGATTTCGCGTTCGAAAATCCAGTCGGCGGTTGAAACATACGTATAAGAGGAGACAGAAGCAGGTGCTCATTTTTGAGGCCTGCTTTTTCATATAGGGAAACTCCATATTAAAAGGGAACGGGTTTGGGTTTCATGTGTGGGTTAGCTTTGCAATATGATAGAATATAATTAATTAAAAAATAATAATTGGGGAAAGAGGGATTTAATGGAGCGTTTAAAGGGGAAAACGGCTGTCCTGACAGGAGGGGCAAAAGGAATCGGTGCAGTTGCTGCCCGGCTGTTTGGCAAAGAAGGAGCCCAAGTGGCTATTTTGGATTACGACGAGAAAGCCGGAGAAGAGATGGCCCGCCAATTGCATGGCGAAGGAATTGCAGTGGTCTTCTTTCCAGTGGACGTGGCGGATGGGGAAGCTGTACAGGCTGTGGCCGCACAGGTGCTGTCTCACTTTGGAAAAGTCGATATCCTCGTGAATAACGCAGGTATTACAAAAGATGCATTGCTGGTCAAAATGGATCCTGCAGACTTTCAGCGTGTTCTCGATGTGAATATGACAGGCGTTTTTCATTGTACGCAAGCGTTCCTGCCTCCTATGCTGGCGCATGGTAAAGGCAAGATCATTAATACATCCTCCATCGCAGGGACAGGCGGCAATGTCGGACAGACAAATTACGCTGCGTCAAAAGCCGGAGTCATTGGCATGACGAGGACATGGGCGAAGGAATACGGGCGGAAGGGCATTAATGTAAATGCCGTCGCACCGGGTTTTATTGAAACGGAAATGATTCATACGATCCCGGACAAGGTATTGGAACAAATTCGACTGATGACACCCTTTACCCGTTTAGGAAAACCTGAAGATATTGCAAATGCCTATCTATTTTTAGCTTCGGACGAGGCAGATTTTGTGAACGGAACTGTGCTGGAAGTGGACGGCGGTATGTTGAAATAAGAACTAGTTTGTGAATTTATTCACAAAAAATGATAGTTGTCATATGAAAAGTCATTACATTTATGTCTTCTGCCAATGGTCGATTCATTTTACGATGGTAGTATCAAAAAACTTCCGATTCGAGGAGGATACGTACTATGAGTAAAGAGAAGACAAAGCAGTTGCATAAAGATGTAGCTCCTTTTGCTAAATCAGACTTGAAGAAGAGTGTCATTCAGTTGATCAATACCGTTCCGCCAATATTTATCCTTTGGTTTCTTGCCTACCAAAGCTTATCTGTTTCGATTTGGCTTACATTTGCAATTGCCGTCGTAGCCGCTGGGTTTGTTGTGCGGACGTTCATCATCTTCCACGATTGCACGCACGGTTCATTTTTCAGGAATAAAAAAGCGAATGATATCGTCGGCACGATTACAGGCGTGCTCACTTTATTTCCTTATGAACAATGGAAGCGCGAGCATGCGATCCACCATGCCTCCAGCTCGAATTTAGATAAGCGCGGAGTCGGCGACATTTGGGTGCTGACAATTCAGGAATACTTGGAAGCATCTAAATGGACACGTTTTGCGTATCGGTTTTATCGCAATCCATTAGTTATGTTCGGTTTAGGGCCACTCTATCTAGTCTTAATTTCCAGCCGATTCAACCGGAAGGATGCACGCCGGAAAGAACGGATGAATACGTATCTGACGAACGCAATTCTTGTGGCTGTTTATGCATTGATGATCTGGCTTGTCGGATGGCAAGCGTTTCTAATCGTGCAAGGTTCGATCATGTTTGTTGCAGCAGCACTTGGCATTTGGCTGTTCTACATTCAGCATACATTCGAGGATTCTTATTTCGAGGAAGAGTCGGAATGGGATTATGTAAAAGCGGCTGTTGAAGGAAGCTCGTACTACAAGCTTCCGAAAATATTGCAATGGGCAACGGGAAATATCGGTTTCCACCATGTGCATCACTTGGCGCCGCGCGTGCCGAATTACAACTTGGAATTGGCGCATGAATCCACGCCGCCACTTCAAAGGGCGACGACCATTACGATTCGAACGAGCTTAGAATCATTGCGCTATAAGTTATATGACCCTGAGCATAAAACGTTCGTCACTTTTAAGGAAGTGAAAGATCGGGTGAAACGTACAGCGTTGTCACTTGATTTAAAACCGAAACGCACGAGTTTCGACAGCAAGTAAAAAGCCGCCGCCTCCTCATAGGGGCGGTTGTTTTCATAAAAACGCCGTTGGATTTCAGTGTTTTTGTGGACGGACAGGTTCGTGCGGTATACTGAAGTTACAAATGAAGCGAGGTGCAGCTGATGCAGAAATGGTATACGATCTTTCCGAGAAACCCGTGGCTCAGTATTTACGCATGGGTCATCTTTTGCCTGCTGCCGTTCTTCTTCATCTTCCGCGTCACGAATCTTGTCAGTGTGATTATCGGAATCAGCCTATTGCTGCTGTTTTTCTTGTCCTATTTCTTTTCCTTTAAATCTAAATCCGGACTGGTCTACATGTGGCTCAGCTTTGAAATGGTAATAAATATTGTGATGACGCTGCTTTTTGGCTACGTGTATTTCTCCATTTTCACTGCGTTTTTCATAGGCAATATACGCAGGCCGGTGGGATTTTTCATCATGTACGGCCTACATATCTTTTTCACAATTGGTGCGATTGTCGCTGGATTCTTCATTGACATCCATTTGTTTTTGCCGCAAGTGCATTTTATTATTGTCACAGTCATCGGTGTTATTTTATTGCCATTCAACTTGTATCACCGAGGCAAAAAGGAGAATTTGGAAGGTCAGCTGGAAGACGCAAAGGAGCGTATTTCAGAATTGGTTTTATTGGAAGAGCGAGAAAGGATTGCGCGCGATTTGCATGATACTCTCGGTCAGAAGCTGTCCATGATCGGTTTGAAAAGTGATTTGGCTCGAAGGCTGATCACCCGAAATCCGGAAGAGGCCGAAAAGGAATTGAATGATATTCGGCATACTGCAAGCATTGCACTGAAAGAAGTGCGTGAATTGGTTGCGGGCATCCGGGCGACCAAGCTGAAGGACGAATTGATCAGGGTCAGACAAATCATCAAAGCGGCTGAAATGGAGTGTCGGATTGAGGGGGAGAATCAGCTGGGAGAACTCCCGGTCATCTTGGAGAACGTACTGAGCATGTGCTTGAAGGAAGCCGTTACAAACATCGTCAAGCATAGTGGCGCTACGGCGTGTCTCATACTTTTTGAACGGCGTCTAAATGAATTTCGGATAATCGTCCAGGACAACGGAACTGGGTTGGCCCGGAAGCCGGGAGAAATGACTGGCAGCGGACTGCGCGGCATGGCGGAACGCTTGGAATTCGTAAATGGAAGTTTGTCTGTGGAAGTGGAAGAGGGCACGACGCTGACGATCCGTGTGCCGCTTGTCATCACTCATCAGGAAGGGGAGAAATCGGAATGATACGTATTGTCATTGCGGAGGACCAGGGAATGATGTTAGGGGCGCTCGGTTCGCTGCTGAACATGGAAGAGGATATGGAAGTGGTCGGCATGGCGAAAAACGGGGAAGAGGCTGTCGCACTCGTCAACGCCCACAACCCGGACATCTGTATTATGGATATTGAAATGCCGGTGAAAACAGGATTGGACGCTGCAGAGATGCTGCGCGGGAAAGATTGTAAAATCATCATCTTGACGACCTTCGCACGCGCCGGCTATTTTGAACGGGCCAGAAAAGCTGAAGTGCGGGGCTATTTGCTGAAAGACAGCCCGATCGAAGAACTTGTTTCTTCCATCCATGCCATCATGGCCGGTCGTCGAATCTATGCCCCCGAGCTCGTAGACATTGCCTATGGCGATGACGACGACACGGAAAATCCGCTCACTGAACGTGAAAGCCAAGTACTCGGCCTTGTGGCAGAAGGCAAAACGACAAAAGAAATCGCCGGCGAACTGTACTTGACGCCAGGCACCGTCCGTAACTACATCTCGACCATTCTCGATAAACTTGGTGTCGGCAACCGAATCGAAGCTATTTCCCGCTTCAAGGAAAAAGGCTGGTTCAAATGACTGACTAGACTGAGAAGACCCCATCACCACTCCAGCCTGTAGGCGAGGGAGTGGTTTTTTGTTTGAGGCAATCCTGTAGTCTGGAGAGTGGTGCTGCTTCCTGATCTGTTGCAATACTATTCCATTGAGCTTTGCAACTTGCCAATAGAAAGAGCACTCTTTCGACTTATACGAGCATTTCTCGCAAACAATCGAGCAGTCTAATCGATATACGAGTACTCCTCTGGCTTTACGAGCACTTGTCCCGCACTTAAGAGCAGTAAACCGGATATTCGAGCAGTCTTTATAATATATGAGCAATCGTGCTAATAAGGTATTGGTCACCTTTCAATCAATCGCTCCCAGCTCGTCAACAACCCAACATGTCTGACCCGCTATCAAATATGATTTTCAACTTGCCTTTCCCTCTACCGTGCCGGATATGCTATTCTTCTAGTAAGGTGAGAAAGGGGATTGGGTATGGAGACAATGACTTTAGCTTGTGCGAGAACGTTAGATGAGCAAGACGGTCTTGCTGCTTATAAAGAGGAGTTTTATTTGCTGCCGCATGCGATTTACATGGATGGGAATTCGCTTGGTTTAATGTCCAAACGGGCGGAGCGGACGTTGCATGCGTTGCTGGATTCTTGGAAAACGCTCGGGATTGATGGCTGGACGGAGGGGGAGCATCCGTGGTTTTATTTGTCTGAACAGGTGGGTGCAAAGATGGGGCCGCTTGTAGGCGGGAAGCCGGAAGAGACGGTTGCGACAGGCTCGACGACAACCAATCTACATCAGCTGGTTTCGACGTTTTACAAGCCTGCAGGTAAGAAGGTGAAGATTCTTGCAGATGAGTTGAATTTTCCTTCTGATATTTATGCGCTTCAGAGTCAATTGCGGCTGAAGGGGTATGACCCGGATGAGCATTTGATCCGGGTGAAGAGTCCGGACGGCAGGATGCTGCGGGAAGAGGATATTATCGCTGCTATGACGGACGAAGTGGCGCTCGTTGTTCTCCCTGCGGTGCTCTATCGCAGCGGTCAGATCCTCGATATGAAAAAACTGACGAAAGCAGCACAGGAGCGAAGCATTCCAATTGGTTTTGACCTATGCCACTCCGTCGGTTCGGTCGAGCATGCTCTTCATGAGTGGGGAACGGATTTCGCTTTCTGGTGTACATACAAGCATTTGAACGGCGGGCCCGGATCCGTGGGCGGCTTGTTCATTCATGAGAAGCACTTTGGCACGCTGCCAGGATTAGCGGGTTGGTTCGGTTCAAAAAAGGAATCGCAATTCGACATGGAGCATACGATGGATCCCGCGGAGCATGCAGGCGCTTTTCAAATCGGCACGCCGCATGTGCTGAGTCTCGCTCCACTGATCGGTTCTCTTACGATGTTTGAGGAAGTGGGCATGCCTGCGATCCGCCAGAAATCGCTTCAGTTGACGTCTTATATGCTGGATTTAATTCGGCATGAACTGGCGGCATATGAATTTACCATCGGTAACCCGACTGATGATACACGGGGTGGTCATGTTTTATTGGAACATGCCGAAGCTGCCCGCATTTGCAAGGCGCTGAAAAAGGATGGGGTCATTCCGGATTTCAGGGCGCCGAATGGCATCCGACTTGCTCCGGTTGCACTCTACAATTCGTTTGAAGATGTATGGCATACAGTACAAAAGCTGAAAGTCATCATGGAAGAAAAGCGCTATGAACAATTTGAGAATAAAAGGGGAGTCGTTGCATGACAGAGAAATGGATCGATATTTCGCAGCCGCTTCATAATGGCATTGCAGAATGGCCGGGAGACACGCCGTTCACCTATGAAGTGCGTTTTATTAAAGAGTTTACTGGTTCCGTCAACATTGGCAAGTTGACGACGAGTACTCATATGGGGACGCATATTGACGCCCCTTTCCATTACGATGATGAGGGGGCAAAGGTGGATGAGCTCCCGATCGATGCGTATATCGGGAAAGCCAGGGTTATTGATGTGACCGGCCTTGAAAGCGTCGGCCGTTCGGATCTTGAGGCCATCGACTTTGGCGGGGCAAGCCGGATTTTATTGAAAACGGGTAGCCGTCCGAGTTCGGATGTGTTTCCGGATACCTACACTGTATTGCGTGCGGATATCGGCCCGTTGCTGCAAGAGCGCGGCGTCAAGCTAATTGGGGTCGACACACCATCCGTCGATCCGGAACCGAGCAAGACACTGGACGCTCATCATTCTCTTCATGCAAACGGCGTTTTGATTTTAGAAAATATTGTGCTGGACGAAGTGGAGCCTGGCGATTATGAATTAATTGCTTTGCCTCTCCCGCTTCAAGGTGCCGATGGAAGCCCGGTCCGCGCTGTCGTAAGGAAGTGGCGCGCATGACGGAAAAAGGGATTCATACCGATTTTAAAGAAAATATGACGTATGGAGAGTACCTTCGTCTCGATCAAGTGTTATCGAGCCAGGAGCGCTTGTCCGGCCATCATGATGAAATGCTGTTCATCGTCATTCATCAAGTGAGTGAGCTTTGGATGAAGCTTATTTTGCATGAGTTGAATACGGCGATCGAATCGATTGAGCGTGATGAGCTGCCGGAAGCGTTTAAAATGTTGGCGCGCGTGTCCCGCGTCCAATCGCAAATTATCCAAGCGTGGGACGTACTCGCGACATTGACGCCTGCTGAATATATGGAATTTCGCGAAAGTCTCGGCCGTGCATCAGGCTTCCAGTCCTATCAGAATCGGCAGATCGAGTTCGCATTAGGTTTCAAACAGCCGCATATCTTGAAAATCTATGAGAAAGATCCTGATCTCGCCCGTGACTTAACGGCAGCTTACCATGCACCGGGTATTTATGACGTTGCCATCCGAGCTTTGGCAAGAGCCGGTTTTTCAATCAATCCAGAATTGCTGGATCGCGATTACTCGGTTACCTATCAAGGGGATCCGACCGTAGCGGATGCCTGGCTGGAAGTGTACCGGGACGTGGACACTCACTGGGATCTGTACCAGCTAGCTGAAAAGCTCGTTGATATTGAAGACAGCCACCAGCAATGGCGTTTCCGCCACATGAAAACCGTAGAGCGGATTATCGGCTTCAAGACAGGAACTGGTGGTTCGTCGGGTGTCAGTTATTTAAAGCAGATGCTGGAACACCAATTCTTCCCGGAACTCTGGGATGTGCGGACCAAACTATAATTGAAAAAGCTGTCTCCCCGTTATCGTGGAGGCAGCTTTATCATTATGGAAATTCGTAAAGGTACTAGCCTTTCATTACTTTTTCAAACTGCCCTTCCTAGTTCTTATAAGAGGACGAGCTGGCAATGAACTTGCCGAATTATAAGAGCTTCGACCGTAGGAACCCCTCCTCGTACCGTTTCAGCTCATTGCCCCACTCTGGGAATACCATTTATGCATGAGATTTGCCTGTTCCTGGACAGGTATCGGCAATCCTTCGTATTCATTGAGCTGAGCATCCTTCCTTTCTGTCTAATTTCCTTTCAAGAAAGAACATCTGTATACAATGAAATATGCATCACCTTCCCACAGTAGACCAAAAACGGCCGTACGAGTTTGTCCTCAGGGTTCCCTGAGTTTGAAGTGTCATTACTCTTACAGTATTCCGAGGTGAACTTTGAGGTGTGTGCGGTTGATAGAGGGGGAATTTGCTTATCTTAAGAAATTCTTCAGAATGGCGATGCATAATTCTTCATGATTATCAGGGATGATATAGGTAAATGAACATGGGGGATGTCTTATGAAAAAATTACTGGCGCTAGTAACGGTCATTTTACTGGCTTTCCTTTACTTTCAAAAAGAACAATCGGCGAAAGAAGAGAGGCCTGGTGTCGGGGCGAAAGCGGCTATTGTAGTAGATGTCGATACAAATAAGATTTTATTTGAAATGAATAGCAAAGAGTCTTTACCGATCGCGAGCATGTCTAAGATGATGACACAATATATCGTGCTGGATGCCATTAAAAGCGGGCGCATTAATTGGGACACGCTTTATCAACCATCCGCGGAAGTCTTCCAAAAGACTGCGGATCCGCAAATGGTGACGCTTGGCATGTCTTCATCCGATACGTATTCCGTCCAGGAGTTATTTACGGCGATGACCGTCCTTTCGGCTAATGATGCGGCCATTGCTCTGGCGGAAGCGGTAAGCGGATCCGAAGATGCGTTTGTTGAGGTGATGAATGCCAAAGCCGGAGAATTTGGTTTGCGATCCGCTCATTTCGTTAATGCAACCGGTCTGGACGAAGAGGAGACGAATAGAGCATCGGCGAGAGATGTGGCGGCGCTCGCACAGTTATTGATTAAAGATCATCCAGAAGTGCTGGACTATTCGAAGATGACTGATTTCACGACGAGAGATGGCGTCGTGCGCTGGAATACGAACATCATGCTTCCGGGGATGCCGCTTGCGATGAATGGAATCGATGGGTTGAAAACAGGTTACACAGAAGGAGCAGGCTCCTGTTTTGCGAGTACGGGCGTATTTGACGGCAGACGGATTATCACCGTCGTAATGGGGGCTGTAGAGGATCGGAATGAAAGCGGACCGTCCAGATTCGATGTGACACGGCAATTGCTTGATAAGTACGTCTTGAAATAAGCCATGCTATACTAGGGAAAAATAATCTAGCAGGCGGTGTCGGGATGAACGAAATACAACGTGCTCAATTAATAAAAACGTATCCACTGATTCAGGAACTAATCGGGGAAAAAGAAGTGTTATGGCTGAACCCGGAGAACGGCACGGCTCAACAAGGGATCATGCAATCCGGTATCTCTGACGCTGCGGTTCAGGAAGCGAGCGACCGTTTAAAGCGATTTGCTCCTTATATTGCGAAGGTGTTTCCAGAAACAGCTCCCGCACAAGGAATCATTGAGTCCCCGTTAACCGAGATTTCAGCGATGGCAAAATTACTTGGAGAAGCCTACGAGTGTAACATTCCAGGCAAGCTATATTTGAAAGAAGACAATGCATTGCCTATTTCAGGATCAATCAAGGCACGTGGCGGTATTTATGAAGTGCTGAAGCATGCAGAAACGATTGCGCTTGATAAAGGATTGATTACAACAGAGGACAATTATATTCGATTCGACGATCCGGCTATTCGTAATGAGCTGGCCAAACATAAGATTGCGGTCGGTTCAACAGGCAATCTCGGACTCAGTATCGGAATTATGAGTGCGAAGCTTGGATTCAATGTAACGGTCCATATGTCGGCGGATGCAAAGCAGTGGAAGAAGGACATGCTACGGGAAAAGGGAGTTGCCGTGGTCGAGTATGCTGACGATTACAGCAAGGCGGTTGAGGAAGGACGCAAGCAGGCGGAAGCCGATCCGCTCTGTCATTTTGTAGATGATGAAAATTCCATTGATTTATTCCTCGGGTATGCAGTTGCTGGAGAACGCGTAGCCGCTCAACTGAAAGAGCAAGACATTCAAGTGGACAAGGATCACCCGCTATTCGTCTATTTGCCGTGCGGTGTCGGCGGCGGTCCGGGCGGTGTCGCGTTTGGGTTGAAAAGGGCATTCGGAGATCATGTTCATTGCTTCTTTGCCGAGCCGACCCATTCCCCTTGCATGCTGCTTGGCATGATGACTGGATTGCATGAGGAAATCGCTGTGAATGATATCGGGCTGGATAATAAAACAGTAGCAGATGGCCTCGCAGTAGGAAGACCATCCGGTTTTGTCGGGAAGACGATGGCACCTCTTATTGAAGGGTGCTACACAATAGCAGATCAGACGATGTTCCGGCTCCTCACCATGCTTGCCGATGTGGAGGGAATCCGTCTTGAGCCTTCTGCATTGGCCGGCATGACAGGTCCAATTCAATCGATTTCCAATGAAGTACAAGACGCCGATCATCCGAATGCCACACATCTCGTTTGGGCAACGGGCGGCGGTATGGTGCCAGAAAGTGAAATGGCGCATTACTATGGAATTGGCAAAGAACTATAAGCAGACAGAAGGGGAACTCCGGGAAATGGAGTTCCCTTTCGATTTATTTCCCGGGAAATCGACAGAGAAATGAAATTATTTCCCTTTGTTATTAGTTGGGAAAGCTTGTTAAATCAACGTTTCAGCGGTATATTGCCGTGGAATCTCAATTGCGGGAAATAAATTATTTCCACGATAAACAGTGAATGCTCCCTAAATACATCGAATGATGAGATATGGGAAATCTACTTACTATCCTTCCCTGTCTCCAACTATTTTTGACTGGCATTAAATCACCTTAACATCCCGCTTCAATACAAAAACCGCCACAAATAGAACGTGGCATAGGATTCCCAATCAGCCCACGGTACAGCGAGACGCAATAGCTCCTCGCGGCTCGGCTTTTCATCCAAGTTATCAAGATACTTAATGGCATTCAGCAGTCCGACATCTGCGAGCGGAAACGCATTCGGCGAGCGAAGGCAGCGCATGAGCACGTAATTCGCGGTCCAAGGACCAATCCCACGTACAGAAGTTAACATTTTCTCAGCTTCCTTATAAGAACCCGCAGCTTGCACAACTTCCTTGGAAAGTTTCCTTTCGACAATGAGTCGTGCCACCCCGATTAGATACTCACTTTTCCGCTGTGTCATTTGTAAAGGGACCAGCTCTTCTACTGACAGTGCTGCAATCGTTTCAGGTGTAGGAAAAAGCCAATAGCGCTTGCCTTCCCATTCGATAGAAGATCCGAAAGTCTCGACGAATCGGCGTTTTAATGTGAAAGCGAACGCCAGATTGATTTGCTGGCCGATTATACCCCAGCTGACCGCTTCAAAAAAATCAGGAATGCCCATATTGCGCAAGCCATAAAATTGCTCTATGGCCTTTTGCAAATAGCGATCTTCCTGTGCCATCGCATAGAATGGACGCAAATCGGTTTCTAAGTCGAACCAGTCTGTTACATAATGCTGCACTTTCTGAAGTGTGGCATCGTTCGCTGCTCCCCATGTTTGGACGAGCAAGCCACCGGTTTCAGCATTGCTAATGTCAATGAAAACAGGTGCTTCTCCAGGAATAGAAAGTGCCCGTCGAATATGGCCATCTTCCACTTCATACATGCATTCATTTCCCGCATCCTTCAAGTACTTTATATTTTGATAATAACTGAATTCTGCTGGAACCGGGATTTGGATATCGTCATATCGCTCCATGCCCATTCCTCCTCTTTATTTAGTTGTAACATAGATAGGACAGGATGTATTAGATATAATGAAAAAAAGAGTGGAGGAGGAAGCGGGATGGATATGTATTGGACAGACTTCAGGCATCGAGACTGGCAAATGATACTAGCGGCTACGGATAAAGGGATTTGTTATATCAGTCCCAATCAATCAACGTTTGGGGAGCTGAACGAATGGCAGAAGAAGAGGCTGCCACAAGCAGTTTTACATGAAAACCCGGAGAAGCTTGCCCCCTGGACCAAGGAGCTTGCCGCCTACATGGACGGTTCATTGAAAAAGTTTTCCATGCCTGTTGATCTTCATGGAACGGCCTTTCAGCAAGATGTCTGGAATGCATTACAGCAAATTCCTTACGGATTCACGAAGAATTATGCTGAAATTGCAGAGTTGATTGGAAAGCCAAATGCAGTGAGAGCTGTTGGCGGAGCAATCGGTGCCAACCCGATCTTAATTGCGGTTCCATGTCATCGCGTAATCGGCAAGAACGGTAAGTTGACGGGCTTTCGCGGAGGGCTGGAGATGAAAGAAAGACTGCTATCGCTAGAAGAAGCCAGCGGATTGCCGAGTATGGCTGAGGCATGACTTGGCTACGATGATAGGTAGGAGGGGATTGAATGGATCAATGGAAGGGGAATGCCCCGAAATTTTCACCCCAGCGAATCATACGGGGCAATGATACATTCGCGGTCACATTGAGCGAGGAAATGTTGGATCATTTGCAGGTTATCTTGGGTGAAACGGTAGAAGTGGAAATGAAGGATTCTGAATTAGTCATCCGGAAAATACGGAATTCAGGCACATCAGGTTTGGCTTCAAGTGAGCTCATGCCGCCGTTCGCCGAACCCATTTCAGATTATCCGCTCATGTCCGACCGGGAAAAGGGTTCCTAACCATGTTTGCTGCCAGTAACGAAAGGGAAAGGAAAGAAAGACTTTAGTTACTGGAGGCATATGTAATGGAAGCTCATGTGAATAAACCAATTCAAACGAAATGTGATACAGAATACGATCAATTATGCCGAGTTATCCTTTGCCAGCCAAAATTCATGGCAATCGAAGAGGCAATCAACGAAGTACAAAAGGTATACGAAACAGAAGAAATTAATCAACATCGTGCCATGAGGCAACATGCGGAATTTGAAAAGCTGCTGAAGGAACATGGCGTTGATGTGATTAAGCTTCCTGCGTCCCCGGAATATCCAGAGCAAGTATTTACACGCGATATCGGTTTTACAATTGGAGAAACGATATTTGTCGCGGAACTCGCAACAGATATCCGAAAAGGTGAAGAAGCCATTCTGGAAGATTGGCTGACAAAGCAAAACATCTCGTATCAGGTGACAACGAGCCGTGTAGAAGGCGGGGATGTCATTGTTGACCGGGATACCGTCTACATTGGCATAAGCAGCCGTACGTCCGAAGAAGCGGTCCAGCAATTGGAGCAGAAACTGTCTGGCTATGACATAAAAAAGATTTCGTTCGATGAGAAGTATTTGCACCTCGATTGTGTATTTAACATTGTATCACCTGAAAAAGCGCTTATTTTTCCTCCGGCATTTGATCCGGAGACGGTGAAGGAACTTGCGGCTTCGTATGAACTGATCGAAGTGAATGCGGAGGAACAGTTCACAATGGGGACGAACGTGCTTTCCATTGGAAACGGAAAAGTATTCAGCTTGCCTCAAAATAAAGAGGTAAATGCCGCTTTGCGACACCACGGATTTAACGTCATCGAAATCGACTTTTCGGAGATCATCAAATCGGGCGGTTCCTTTAGATGCTGCTCGATGCCAGTGGAACGAAAGTAATATATCGATTTTTAACAGAACCTCACATGTGTGAGGTTTTTTCTTGTTCAAATAGTAGTAAAATACTATATAGTTTTTTACTCTCTTTTCTCTTTTTAATATACATTCACGGGATGATTTCCTCTTTGTTGAAAAATTATACAATTCCAATTTATGTAGAATGCAGTGATGGCAAGGCTTTCTGACCGCATTAGTTATGAGATAAGAAGTGGAAAATACATAGGTAATTTATTAAAAAGTTAGACTTTTTGTATGTGTGAAAAAAGGTTTTACATTAAAAAAATGTTTCGATAATATTTACTTAACAATAGTCCTTTACGATTATTAGGAAAGTCGTATAGCTATTGACTATCTACATCAAAGGAGAATACGGAAATGAAGAAGAAGGCTCTTTTATGTTTGGCTGCGTTCATGCTTGTCCTATTAGCGGCGTGCGGCAAATCGGATACACCAGATAACAATAAGGGTAAAAAAGAAGACGAAGCGTTTGTGCCACAAACACTGCGTGTTCAATTTGTTCCGACGAAATCGGAAAATACAGCGGAAGCAAAAGCGAAGCCATTAGCTGACCTTTTATCAAAAGAACTCGGAATTCCTGTTGAAGTGAGCGTTTCAACGGACTACAGCACGATTATCGAGGCAATGGCTTCTAAGCAGATCGACCTTGGTATCATGCCTCCAAACGCATATGTTTTGGCTAAGGACCGTGGTGCGGCGGATGCGATTCTGCAATCTCAACTATATGGTGTAAAACAACCTGGCGGTCAAGCGGATGAGGACAACAAAGTATCTTCATTCCGCGGACAGATCATCTTTAAAAAGGATAGCGGAATTAAAAGCTATGAGGACTTGAAAGGCAAAACAATCGCTTCTCAGGATGTCGTATCAGCTAGTGGCTACGTCTTCCCAGTTGCTGAAATGATCAAAGCTGGCATCGATGTGGACCGTGATGTGAACTTTGTAACAGTAAACGGTATCGACAATGCGATCCTATCGGTTATCAATGGCGATGCGGATGCAGCTTTCAGTTTCGAAGATGGTCGTAACTTACTAATGAAAGACTACCCGAATATCCACGAGGATTTGGATTCTTTCTTTACAGAAGCCCGTATTCCGAACGATGCTATTGCTGTACGTACAGATATGGATAAAGAGTGGATCGAAAAAATCCGTAAAGCATTTATCGCAATCGGTGAATCCGAAGATGGCCGTGAGATTGTCCGTTCCCTTTATGGACATGTCGGTTACGTTGAAGCTGATGATAGCAACTACGACGTAATCCGCGAATACGGTAAACTTGTAGGTCAATAATGGCAAGGAAAAGGGATGTTAGACTAACATCCCTTTTCTCTAATTTCCGGTTTTATTTGCCCGTAAATGAAGAAATTATGGAATTTCCCAATGGCAATCAGCTTAGAAAGTGAGGCACCTCTATGAAAATATCCATTCTGGCTACGAGTGACGTCCATGGCTATATCCAAGCTGCAGATGAATTGTCAGGCCATCCCACACCAACAGGTTTAAGCCGTGTCTCTACGTATGTGAAAGATAGAAGAGGGAGCGGTGACCCCATTATTCTCATCGACAATGGGGATTTTTTGGAAGGCTCTGCATTTGCGACCTTTCTATATTTAAATCAACATCGCTGGACGCAAAACCCCTTGATTTCCACCATGAATTCGATGCAATATGATGCCGCTGTTCCAGGCAACCACGAATTCAATTATGGACTCCCCCACCTAGAGAAAAGCGTGCAGCAAATGTCTTTCCCATACATAGCCGCCAACGTCATTGACCAACAGACCCATGCCCCCATTTGGAAACCGTATACCATAATAGAGCGGAACGGTGTGAAAATTGGCATTATCGGGCTACTCACCGATTACCTCCCGAGATGGGAGCATGCCGGCAACATTCCTGGGCTTGCTGTTTTAGACCCGCTTCAAACCGCCCATCAGTGGGCAGCGGAATTGCGGCCCCAAGTTGATATTCTGCTTCTCTCGTATCATGGCGGTACCGAGCGTGACTTGGCTACCGGGCTGCCGACCGAATACCAGACAGGTGAAAACGTAGCTTACCGTTTGGCTTCGGAAGTGAAAGGCATCGATGGAGTCATCGCGGGCCATCAGCATAAAGTGCTCTGCGGATACGTAGGCGAAGTGCCGGTCCTGCAACCAGGAACAAGAGGTAGCCATGTCGGTGAACTTTCTTTTATTGTGGAACAAGACGAGAACGATTGTTGGAAAGTGAAGAATCGGCAGGTGGATTTGATCAGCATGGAGGATATTCCTGAAGACAAAGAACTGCTCGATGAGGCGGCACCTTGGCTGCAAGAGTCTTCGGAATGGCTCAATAGCCCGGTGGCAAACTACGTGGACAGGCCGATAACCGAATTGCTGCATACGATTCAACAAACAGTAACAGGGGAAGAGGTTTCTGCTATTTCCCTATATGAAACAGATGCATCAGACGGATTAGTCACGATGAAACAACTCATGAGGAATTTTACATTTCCTTGTACCTTTGCAGTCCTGCGAATGACTGGAAAAGAGCTGAAAGAATCGTTGCTGCGTGCGTCCTCTAATTTTCAACTTACAGAGGTCGGACGTCTAACGCCGTATCGTAAAGAAAAGGGCGGATGCGAGTCGGATATGTGGAAGGGGCTGACCTATTCCATTGAAGATGGACAAGTATGTCAGCTGGAAGTGAACGGTCAACTGGTGAAAGAAGAAGAAATGGTCACTTTCGTTTGCAATCATTACAAAACAATAGGCGAAGGGATCCGTATTTTTCCGAAACATGCCATTACGAATGAAATCATGATTTACATTCCGGATATCGTGGCAGGACTTGCAGTGAACGGTCACATTACATTGCCTGTCCAAACCCACCAGTATAAAAGAATTTATTAAAATAGCAAGGAGAACAAAGGATGGCAACTACACAAGCAACTGCAGAACAGCGGCCAGTTATTCAATTGGTCAATGTAAATAAAACATACCCGAACGGCGTTCAGGGTCTTAAAGACCTGAACCTTTCCATCGGGCAAGGTGAATTCGTTATCGTTATCGGATTGTCCGGGGCGGGGAAAAGTACGATGCTGCGCTCTATCAACCGGCTGAATGAGATTACGAGCGGAGACATCATTATCGATGGTCAATCCATCACGCGGGCGAAAGGAAAATCGCTCCGTGAGATTCGCCGAAACATCGGCATGATTTTCCAAAGCTTCAACCTCGTGAAACGGTCCTCTGTTTTACGAAATGTCCTGACAGGGCGCGTCGCCTATCATTCAACACTTAACATGATTCTCGGCATCTTCCCGAAAAAGGATAAGGAAATCGCTTATGAGGCTTTGAAGCGTGTCAACTTGGCAGAAAAAGTCTATACACGGGCCGACCAGCTTTCAGGCGGTCAGCAGCAGCGTGTTTCCATTGCACGGGCATTAGCACAGGAACCGAAAATCATTTTGGCAGACGAACCGGTCGCTTCGCTCGATCCGATTACGACGGAACGGGTAATGGATGACTTGCTACGCATCAACCGGGATTTAGGCATTACGGTTCTCGTGAATCTTCACTCTATCGAACTTGCCCGGAAATACGGTGACCGAATCATCGGTTTACGCGGCGGCGAGCTGGTCTTTGACGGACCAACAGCTGAAGCGACTGACAGCACATTACGCGCTATTTACGGGGAAGCGATTCTCGAAGAAGAGGACAATAAGGGGGAAGCATGATGATACCGAATCAGACAACCCTTCCAAAAAAGCCAGGAAAAATTAAGTTTTTTACAACACTGGCCATGCTGTTAATTATCATAATAACAAGTGCTATTATTACCGACGTTGATTTTTGGCAGTTGTTTATGAACGTAGGCCAGGCAGGTTACATATTAGATCAAATGAGCCGACCGGACTGGTCCTATGTCAGTATTGTGCTGAGCCCTTTGGTTGAAACAATTCGGATGGCCATTTTAGGTACGGCATTTGGGGCACTCCTCGCCTTTCCATTTTCGCTTTATGTGGCGCGGAATATGGATTCCAACAAAGCCATCAGCAGCGTTTTGCGTTTCTTGATGAACATTATCCGGACCATTCCGGAATTGCTGCTTGCAGCAGTTTTCGTTGCCGTCTTCGGCATCGGGCCGTTTGCGGGGATTATCGCCCTGGCCATCTTCTCTTTCGGTATGGTGTCAAAACTATTTTTCGAATCCATCGAAACGATTGACGAAGGCCCGATTGAAGCGCTTAAATCCAGTGGTGCCAACCGTCTCGAAATTATGCGGTATGGTGTCATTCCGCAAGTTATCAGCTATTACTGGAATTATGTTTTATTTGCATTTGAAATCAACATCCGGGCATCCGCCGTCCTTGGATATATCGGTGCGGGCGGTATCGGTATTTTCCTTCAACGCGCATTGAGCCAAGTCCGCTACGATCGCGTAGCTGTCATTATCCTAATCATTTTCGTTGTCGTGCTGGCAATTGATTATGTGAGTAATAAAGTGAGGGAAAAGCTGCTATGACATTACCAAAACCGCCAAAAGGAAATCGGGCAAAAACTATTATTACGATACTCGTCGTTCTTGCGATTTTCGTATGGGCTTTCGCGGGAATTTCATTCAACGGCATTAAAGCAACTGCCTGGCAGACGGTCCAATCAATCGTGGAAGGCTTCACGCACCCGGATTGGGGCTATGTCTGGACCGGGGAAGGAGAAGACTTGGTTTCCCTCCTTGTGGAAACGTTGGCGATTGCCATTCTCGGTACGATCATGTCCAGCCTCCTGAGTATTCCATTCGGCTTCTGGGCTGCGCGTTCAAGAGGGCAGAAGAAAATCGTGTCTTCATCAGGTAAGTTTGTTTCGTCTGCCATTCGAACATTTCCGGACATTATTTTAGCCCTCATGTTCATTAAAATGGTCGGTCCCGGTTCATTCGCAGGAATTCTTGCGCTAGGTGTCGGGGCGATCGGGATGCTGGCCAAGTTCTATAGTGAGTCGATCGAGGCGATGGATAACGGACCTTCTGAATCCGTCGTGGCAGCAGGTGGGAATAAGGCGAACGTGTTGTTCTTCGCAACATTGCCGCAGCTAGTTCCTGAATTCTTATCCTACACGCTATACCGTTTTGAAATTGCGGTCCGTTATGCGACAATCCTTGGATTGGTCGGTGCAGGCGGAATCGGAACACCCCTTATTTTTGCGCTGAATGCACGTGCTTGGGATCGGGTCGGAATCATTTTACTCGGCATTATCGTCATGGTCACAGTCATTGATATCATTTCAGGTAAATTGCGCCAGAGATTAGTATAGGAGGATGGCAATGAACAACTCATTGGAAATTGTCCTGCTGGAAACAAGCGATATACACGGAAACATTTTCCCTCTCAACTATGGGAGCAATCAACCCGAACAGGTCGGTCTCGCTAAAATTGCCACGCTCATTAAGCGGGAACGGGACGCACATGAAAATGTGTTACTGATCGATAACGGAGATTTAATTCAAGGAACTCCGCTCGCCTATCATGCGATCAAAATGGCGGGCGATCGTCCAAACCCGCTCATCCAAGCGGCCAATGCACTTGGATATAATGCGGCGGTGTTTGGAAATCACGAATTTAATTATGGAACAGAAGTGCTGAAGCACATTGTAAAACAAGCGGACTTTCCATGGCTGTCCGCCAATCTGCTGAATGAAGAGACGGGAGAGCCTTATTTCGGCCAGCCGTACACAATTCAAACAGTAGGTGGCGTGAAAGTGGGTGTTCTCGGCTTGACCACACCCTACATACCGAATTGGGAAGAACCCGCACATATCGCCGGCATCGATTTTGCGGATCCTGTGGAAACGGCGAAAAAGTGGGTGGCTCACCTTCGTGAGGAAGAAGGAGTCGACTTGCTGATCGTCTCGTACCACGGTGGTTTCGAACGTGATCCCGAAACAGGGGAGCCGACGGAAATCTTGACGGGAGAAAACCAAGGCTACGAGCTTTGCATGGAAGTGAACGGGATCGATGTGTTCTTGACCGGCCATCAGCACAGGCAGCTGGCAGGCAAAATGATCAACGGCGTACTCATAGTACAGCCGGGCCATATGGGACAGACGCTCGGCAAAGTGACAATCCTATTGGAGAGCCGAGAAGGCAGCTGGACAGTCGTCCACAAAACGAGCGAATTGCTATCGGTTGATGGAGTGGAGGCGGACGATTCCATTCTATCGCTTGCCTCCACATACGAGGAGGCTACCCAGCAATGGCTCGACACGCCAATTGGCCATATAAAGGGCGACATGGTCATTCGGGACGCCATGCAGACAAGGTTGCAGGACAATCCACTAGTCGAGTTCATCAACCGCGTCCAAATGGAAGCAGCCAACGTGGCCATTTCCAATACAGCGATCTTCAGCAACCAATCACCCGGCCTGCCGGAACATGTGACGATGCGCGATATTGTGGCCAATTACATTTACCCGAACACGCTCAAAGTCCTCCGCATTAGCGGACAAGACATGAAGGACGCCCTGGAGAGGTCTGCTGCGTACTTCAAACAATATGATGGCGGGCTGGTTGAAGTAAGCCCCTCCTTCCTTGAACCTAAACCGCAGCACTACAACTACGACATGTGGGAAGGCATCAACTACACCATCAACATCTCAAAGCCGGTTGGAGAACGGATCGTCCAGCTCGAACACGCTGGCAAACCTGTCGACATGAACGGCGAATACGACGTCGTCATGAACAATTACCGGGCAGGCGGAGGCGGCGACTACCTCATGTACCAAAACAAACCCGTCATCCAGGAAGTGGCCATCGACGTCTCCGAATTGCTGGCCAATTACTTTTTAAAGCATAAAACCGTTACAGCTACATGTGATCATAACTGGAAAGTCATACATGACTGATAGATGCAAAACCGCCACTTTTCGAAAGTGGCGGTTTTTTGGTAGAGGAAGAATTTCGTAAGGGAAGGGAATGAAGATTTTTAGATGAACGCCAGAAACATCGTGCGAACGCCAATAACTCGATTTGAACGCCAATAAGACAAGGTGAACGCCAATAACTCGACCTTTTACAGGATGCCCCGATAAAACGGTTGAGTGCCAAATCTTCCTTTAGCTTACTCAGTTAAGGAGGTAGCATCCAGTTTACAAGTGATAAATCATAGGAGGATATCTAAAGCCAAGTGAGGTAAGCCGTGGAAGAAAAGGAGAATACCCGGTGTTATCCTCGCTCCAAGCAATGATGTATATGATTTGTCCAGTTAAAATCCCGAGAGTCGGTGGTAATCCTCTGCAAGTCGGTGGTAAACGTCCTAGAAACGGTGGTAACGCTCTCCAAGTCGGTGGTAAACCCCTTCAAGTCGGTGGTAAACTACCTCAAGCGGATCTATTATCCATCCTACCCCACACTGACTAAAGCTCAACGCTCCTATAAACCCCTTTCCCATTTAGTAACACATAATTCATAACACTCCGTGTCGTTCCATGGCAATGTGCACATACTAGGAGGACTACATAGTGGATGGAGGATGACCATGAGACAAATTATGATCAGTTGTCTGGCGGCGGTGATGCTGCTTTTCTTGGCGGCGTGCGGGTTTATCAAAACGGTTCATGATCAGTCGAGTACTCCGCCGTATGAGCCGGAAACGCTGCACATTCAATTTGTGTCGGCCGAGAAGGATGGAGAACAGGTGAATGCGCTTGCGGATCTGCTGGCAAAGGAGTTGGGCATTCCTGTTGAGCTGAAGCTTACATCTGATTATGAAAAAGCGGGCAAAGACATTCGTTCGAAGAAATCGGATCTAGTAATGATGCAGCCAGCTGATTATGTCGAAGCGAATGAGTCGAGAGAGGCGATCGTTCTGTTGCAGCCACAGCGATCCACTGGTGATCCGAAAGAGAAGGTGACCTCTGTAAAGGGGAGGATTTTATTCACTAAAACAAGCGGTATTAGTTCACTTAAAGATCTTGCTGGAAAAACAATTGCTATGCAGGAGGGCAAGGCTGTTGTCCAGCTAGGAGATTTGGCTAAAGCGGGAATTGATGTTCAGAAGGAACTAACTTTTTTGTATGTTACGAGTGATGTGGAAGGTATCAAGGCAGTGAAAAACGGGAAAGCGGATGCATACATTGCTGTGGAGACCACATCTGCGAAGGGTCTGGACCAACTGGAAACCGAGAATCGAGTTCCAAATGATGCGATCGCTGTTCGTTCTGATATGACGGATGAATGGCAGGATTCCATCCGGCAGGCATTTCTTTCGTTGGATAAATCAAAACAAGGCCGTCAGCTTATCCGGACACTCTTTGGCCATGCTGGCTACGTCCCAGCCGATGAGAGCGATTTTGACATTATCCGGCAGTCGCAAGAACTCGTGGAAAGATAAGTAGTGGTTTCGGATGGACCAATTCGGAACCAATTTGAAACCCAAGCAAAAAGGGCCGCCTTCGCAGCCCTTAGCCTTCAAACATATTTGTCTTTCCGTCATTCGCATTTTCATATGCAACGAGCGTCACTCCAAGTTCCTTCTCCATCGCATCAAGCGCTTTCAGCTGGACGTCTGTCAGCTCCGCAAGCGGCGTCTCCTCCGGCATCCAATTCTCTTTCATCCGTAGCACACCCTTTCTGAAGTAGTAATAGCATGGACGGACTAGGCCAGGTTATTCAATAGGAAAGGAAACCAATATATGGAATGGTGCGTCTATAATAAAACCAAGTAGAGGAGTGGTCCGCATGGGAATTACAAGGAAATTGTCCGCAGGAATCGCATTCATTCTCGGCAGTTTCGTTGGATTCGTCACATTCGTGCTTCAGACAGTTATGCTTTCGGACATCGCCGTTACATTCACGGCAACAGAAGCGCTCATAATCCATGTTCTGTACTTTGTGTCGACGCTCTTGCTAATGGGGGGTGTACTTTTAATTCCGAGCCGGGAGGGATACGGAGTGGCACTCTTGCTTTTTACCGCAGTTTTCTTGTTTACCATTCAGGTCTTTGATCGCCGTATGCTGCAAGCCAGTTATGATCCGGCTCTCCTGCAGATACAAATAGCGCCTGTTTTGCATGTAGGGCTGGTCATCCTGTTCACGCTGTTTCTCTTAGTCCTTCAATGGGTCAGACAGCGATTAAACGATCATAAGCGGAAGGCCAAAATTTTCGTCTAAAAAGATCCCTGCTAGGTACGAAGGGAAAACCACAAGGTCTTCACAACCTGCTCCAAAGCCCCTTCCCAATCACCTGAATTATTGGTATATTTATGGTGTAAAGTATGGTCATTCCATATTGGGGAAGTGGAGGAGGGGTTGGCGTGCATCTAGAGAAAATAATGCATATGATTCAAGGGTGTTTGGAGCATTCAGATTTGGTTTCGGCAAGGCGGTTGATTGAAGAAAATATGGGGGAACTGCAGGAGAACCGGCATATCCTGAACCGGAATGTCCGCGAGCTGGTGGATGTACTGGCATCAATGATGGAAATGGGATTTCGTCCGTTAAATCGCCAGGAGATGAATCAAATTCATCACATTAATATGTATGCGTCTACGTTTAATGTCCGCGGCCTGAAATTATCGGTGGCAGAAAATCCAGAGGTGCTCTTGCGGGAGGATATCCATCATTATTTAAATGCCGATGCGAAGGTGTTACTGGAAGGCATGTCGGCGATTTAATTGTAATAAAAAAGTGAGTATGGCTGGTTCCTATGCAAAGGAGCTGGCATTTTTCATTTATAGGTGTCACAAAACAGCTTCCTATCTCGTTATATGGTAAACGAGACAAGGAGTGATCCACGTGACGATAATGACTTGTGTAGTGGTAGGCGGTGGATATGCAGGTATTCATGCCGTTACATCCATTCGAAAGTATGTCGGTACTAAATCGACTAAACAGACGCTTAGACTTATATTGATTGATAAGAACCCATATCATTTACGAAAGGTTTTATTATTCAGGCCGGCGGTTGGCGAAGAGGAAATCACGATTCCACTGAAAAAATTGTTTCCGGAAGGCGTTGAAATTGTTCAAGCCACAGTAACAAACATTGAGGCAGAAGATAAAAGAATTCATTTTCAAGACAATTTGAGTAAGGAGTATTGTCTGGATTATGATATCCTCGTCCTTGCTGTAGGGAGCAGTATACGCAAACCGGATCCAGCCCAAGGGGGTATTGCGTTAAGCGATATAGAGTCCGCAAGGGAGATTCAAAAGAAGTGGCGAGACAATCTTTATAAGGCGAAGAGTGAACAAGACATAGCGTTACGGAGTGAACTTTTGACAATTGCAGTGGCTGGCGCCGGTATTAGTGGCATGGAAACATCGGCTGAACTGGCGCATTACATTCGTAGCGATGCAAAAACAATAGGAATCGATCCAAGTGATGTGAAGATCGTTCTTTTGAATTCTCATAAACGACTTTTTGAAGAAGGTCCAGCTAAAGTGGGAAGAGCATTGGAACAAGCGCTTGTACAAAGAGGTGTTACAGTTAAGCACGAGAGTAAGGTGTTAAAGGAAGAGGGAGGAATAGTCACGCTTTCAACCGGTGAAACGCTTTCGATTGGCCTATGTATCTGGACCCTGGGCCTCTTGCCTAATCCGTTTGTAAGAAATTTAGGAATCCCTTTCACGAATGAAGGAGGCGTGATCGTCGATTCATGCTATCGGGCGAAGGGACTTCAAGACGTGTATTGTATTGGAGATTGTGCCCTAATAATTGATCCGGCTAGCGGGAAGCCGGATGGTAAGACATGCAAGGAAGCTTCAGCTCAAGCAGCTAGACTTGGGCGAATTATATTGGCAGATAGGAAAGGTGGGCGTGCACCTTCACACAAAAGTCATATGGAGTTCTTCTGTATTGCCCTTGGTCCAGAACGAGGTATTGTGTGGCTTCGAAGATGGGGGCTGAACATGACGATATCAGGGAAATTAGGCTGGTTCATTAGAAAGTGGACCTGGGACATGGCAAGTTTAATTAAATATTAGACAGGTAGTGGGCATGAATGGAGCGAGAAAAAATTGAAGAATATTATGTTCAGTATAAGAGGCTCCTCTTTACGTTAGCTTACCAACTAACCGGCTCTGCTGCCGATGCGGAGGATGTTGTGCAGGATGTTTTCATGAAATTACATGACATCGAACTTGATCGAATTGTTGAACCGAGGGCCTACCTTTGTAAAATGGCAACGAACCGGTGTCTGGATGTCTTAAGAACGGCTCGTAGAAAGCGGGAGCAGTATGTTGGTCAATGGTTGCCGGAACCTATTCTAACTTTCAATAATGAACTGGTTGAATCCGTTATACAAAAAGAATTATTATCCTATGCAATGCTCGTGTTGCTGGAGAAACTAACTCCTGCGGAACGGGCTGCATTCGTGCTTTATGAAGCTCTATCCTTTAAATATTCCGTAATCGCCAATATTATCGGAAAAAGTGAAGCGAATTGCCGTAAGCTTGTCAGTCGGGCGAGAGGAAAGATAGGCATGAGTATCAAAGCTCCACTCCATGAAGCCGAGACGGAAGGAAAATGGATTGAAGGGTTTCTAACGGCTCTTGAACAAGGCGATTTGAATCAAGTTATTTCTATATTAGCGGAAGATGTCACATTAATTTCTGATGGGGGCGGAAAGGCATTTGCAGCTATTCATCCGATTCATTCGAGTAATCATGTCGCCCGCTTCCTATTAGGAATCGCGAAAAACATGACACCAGGAGATAGTGCGGTGGATATTACAGAAATAAATGGTCAAACTGGACTTGTTTATCGTACGGGAAATAAAGTCGATACTGTGGCATTAATGCAAGTTCACCAGGGCACCGTTCGTAACTTGTATTTCATTAGAAACCCAGAGAAATTGAGATATATATAAGTCTTGCAAAACATGTCGGTGATTTGATTGCAATAAATAAAGTGAGGATGGCTGGTTCCGATGTGAGGAGCTGGCATTTTTTTATATTATGGAAACTCTTTAATTGGTGAACCGTATAGTTTATATCATTATCTATCAAATGGGGGTCGTTATATGGTTCCAGCAATGTTCCAATCTATCAGCACTTATGATTTATCCCGATATTGGCCGGATTTTCAACTGGTGGCGTATGCCATCTATGATGGTGAATCGGTGTGTTTATTCAACCATCCAACGTACCCAGAGGCCTCTTTTATTTGTCTTCCTTGGAGTGAGGCGTTTGTAGGGAATACACTTATTCTTTTTCAAGGCCATCCTACGGCTATCGTTCAAAAGGACAGCTGCCCGGATGAGGCGAGTTTATTTGCCGTGTTGATTCATGAATTGTTCCATGGCCATCAGTATCTCATGGGCGAGTCTCGTTTCCCTGATGAAATTAAAGGGATCACCTATCCGCTCCTCGCAGATAATGAATCGAGGCGTAATCGTGAGCGGTTGCACTTATATCATGCTGTCATGGAGGCGGACCAAATAGTGAGGGATGAGCATCTTCGCCAATTCATTCTTCAACGTGAAGCCAGGGCAGCCAGTATGGGGGATTTCATTGCATACGAGTTGTTGACAGAGACCGTGGAAGGTCCGGCCTGGTATGTAGAGTTAAAGGTGTTTGCCAATCAGAGTGGTATGACGTTAACAGATGCGATCCTTCAATACGGGGAAGCTTTGCTCGATCAAGAGGAGTCTGTCCGTCATCTTCGGCGCAGCTGTTATAGTTCCGGTATGTTCATCTGCTTATTGCTGGATCGGCTTTGTGCGGATTGGAAAAAACAATTCCAGGAAACAGATCAATCGCTTTATTCGTTTTTCCTGCAGTTTGTCGATGTGGAGGAAAGCAACTTGGATGCCGTCCCAGTTACGGAGGAGACTGTGAATATCCTCGAAAGAGTCCAAACGGAAAGGGCTGCGGCATTTGCAACAGTGGAACAGGAGGCACCTGTTGTTGTGACTATTAACGGAACAATTCGGGTAACGGGCATTGATCCGATGAATATTACCGGTGGTGAACAAATGGCATTGCATCGGAATTTTTTGCGTGTGCTGATCAAGGAACAGGAATATCTGATTCAACATCCGGTCATTGCAAAGTATACAAACCATTTATTTGATTGCCGACAACTGAAGATCATGTTGAACGAGCCGCCGGAAATTGTTGAACAAGGTATCCTTATAAAAGACGTGGGAGAATTGGCCGGGCAGTTTGATGAGAGTTCTTTCACTTTATCAATTTAATGACTAACAAAACAAAGTTCGGGGGAATATGTTGAATCAATTTGAGAAAGCAGCAAACTTTAGAGACATTGGAGGGTATCAAACGATGGATGGCTCAAGAATGAAAACGGGGGTTTTATTTCGCTCTGGAGCACTATCGAAATTAACAAAGAATGATATTAAACAGTTCGAGCAACTAGACATTAAGCTAGTTTGTGATTTGCGCACAGAAGATGAATACAAGGCTAAGCCAGCGAAACTATCGGAAAACACCACTGTAAATATTGTAAACGTTCCGCTTCACCAATACGAAACCCAAGACGGGAATCGAATGAAGCTTTTGCGTTTTCTCTTTGGAAAGCAGGGAGAAGCAGAATTTGATGAATTTATTAGAGAGTATTATTACAGAATTGCCTTTGAACGGACTTCGCAAGTAAATGAAATACTGAATTTGATTGCGGAAGAAAAGAACTTGCCAGCAGTCATTTATTGTACAGCGGGAAAAGTTCGAACGGGTATCATCTCAGCGATTATTCAGTTGTTGGTCGGTGTTCCGTATGAAAAAGTGGAAGAGAATTATCTCCTTACGAATCAGTTTTATGCACATCGGCTAGAAAAAATGAGTCGTATCATGGGCTGGTTGAGCCTCTTCCGTGTTTCACCGGAAAGAGTGAAATATATTATGGAAGCGAAGCCGGAGCATCTGAATGAGGTCTACGAAGGCATCTCAAAGGAATACCGTTCCATTGAGGAATACTTGAGCAAAGCATGCCAAATCGATAAGCAGGTTGTAGAAAAACTGAAAATGCAATTGCTCAAGTGAAGGAAGATGATATGCGGTTTTATCTTCGTTCAACCGTCAGTAGAATTCCGTTTCAACCAGCCGTTGATAGGCTCCTTACAAGGGATATGATACGCTCAATACAACAGTGCGCGCTGAAAAGAAATCGAGGAGATGGTTGGCATGTTGGATGCAATTCAGATCGGAAGTTATATTTCAAAGTTGCGGAAAGTGCAGGATTGGACGCAGGTGGAGCTGGCGGATCGACTGCATGTGAGTCATCAGGCAGTGTCCAAATGGGAACGTGGGGATTCGTTGCCTGATATTATGATGCTGCCTCAACTGGCAGATGTGTTTGATACATCCGTCGACGATTTGATGAATGCAGGGGATATGAATCGGTATGGAAGTAATATGGGACGGATGGTGACTGGCTTTTCCCAAAACCGCCGGGAAGAGGTGGCTGAGATGATCAATGCTGCGGAAGTAGACGTGAACGGATTAATTGAAGTGGCGCCGTTATTGAAGGCGAGTGAGCTTGCGGATGTGGCGGAGCGTGTCGATCCGAAATTGTTTGATATGGAGATGATCAAGAGGCTTGCGCCTTTTGTGGAAACGGAACTTTTGGATAAGCTCGTGTTGCAGGCAGGGGAGCAGTCGTTTGATTGGAAATTAGTTTCTTCGCTTGCCCCATTTGTCAGTCGGCAGGTGTTGGATCAAATTGTAGAGCAGACTTCTTTTGATCGACTGGATGGCGAGCAGCTATCCCGCCTCGCGCCGTTTTTATCCAAAGAACGGATGGACCGGCTGGTGGAGCAGGCGCTGGAAGGGGAATTGGAATGGAAAGTTGTAGTGCGCTTGGCTCCATTCATTAGCAAGGACATGCTGGGCCGCTTGGTGGATGAAGTAGGATCTGGCAAGTTTAGCGATCGGGATATTATACAGCTTGCGCCTTTTTTAGGGCGGGAAAACTTGACGCGGCTTGTGAATGAAAAAGGGCTTGCCTTCCTGGATCCTGATACGATTGCTCGTCTCGCTCCGTTTATTGATAAAAAAACGTTAAGCGAATGGATTGCCGGTTTGATGGCTCGTCAATAAAATTGTTCGTAGGATAATAAAAGGGCGGGTTTTCCTAATTATGGAGATCCCGCTTTTTTATTTATTCATAAAGAAAGAATACGCTTGATTTTCTGTAGGGTTTTTGAAAAAACAGGAGAAATAGACCGGATGGCACTTTAGATGCGAACGTATGTGTGGTAAAATAGAAGAGTAATGGCAAGGTGACTCAAGGGTGGTTGGCCATCTCTATTCCCTCGTGGAAAGGGGGTGGTGCGTTTGACAGTATTTGAAGCGCTAATGCTTGTCTTCACGTTCGCGACGTTACTCATTGCAATGCTGTCTTTTCATAACAACAAATAACCCATCCTTGAGTTGAGCGCTCGGATGGGTTACAGTCCTATCTTTGCCGATCCCCCTGCGGGAACCAGCTATTACACGGGCCGTTCAATGTGCAGCCATTGGACGGTCTCTTTTCAATGTATCCGTTATCTATCTATAGTATAACGATTTCAGCTGGATTGTTCAAGTTGGTTTTATGCCTTCATGCCTAAGACGATAGAATATTCCGCCTCTTCCTCTCGTATATTCAAATAAGAGAAACTGGGGGGATGAGGAGAATGAAACGAGCGTTTTTGTTTGGTGCAACAATTTTCATTGGGACGATATTGGGAATTGTCGTGACAGTTTTTATGGAAAATGGTTTTTAGAGTGTGGAGCTGCCTGGCAAGAGGCGGCTCCTTTTTCGTTTAATCGCCCGCTATTTTTTCTTTTTCTCCTGTGCACATACCCCTTGTCCTCGTGCGTTGGCTGCGTATGGTAAAGTGAGGGGAAATCGAGATGTTCGGTAAGGTTCAACTGGCGGGAGGTGAGTCGGACATGTTGTTTTTTGAAGATGAGATTCAAAAGGTGAGAAAGAAGGTGGGTCCTTCGGGAATGCGTGAAATGACAGCGCAGGACCCGCGCATGAATGGCCAGCTGCGAAAGCATTGGGTGGCGGTGGAGCAAGAGCGTAAAGAGCGGGATGCTCGGATGAGGCGTCTGCTGCAAAGACCTGAATAATAGGAAAAGCAGGTCCACTGATGAATGGGTGTGGACCTGCTTCGAGTGAACTTATTCCCCGTCGAAGAGTGCATTGGTTAAATCGCCGTTGATGCCGATGGCCGCTGCACTCCCTGTCCCGGCCGCGATGATGAGCTGGGCGGGAACGATGTGTGTGGTATCTCCGGCCGCATAGACGTTCCAGACGTTTGTTCTGCCGTATCTATCCGTCTGGATGCCGCCAAACTCATTAAGCTCACAACCGAGCTCTTTTGCAAAAGAATGGGGAAGGCTCCAAACCGGTGTGACAAATCCACCAGACCGGTCGATTAGCGTTCCATCCTCCAGCCGGACACTTCGAAGCTGTCCGTTTTCTCCTTCTAATCCTGAAATCATATCCTCATAAACCTTAATCCCTTTGGCGAGCAGCCGGTTGCGCTCCTCCAACTCCAACCGGCCTTCTCCATTCGTAAAGACTGCCAGATCCTCGCTCCAAATGTAGGCTTCTTTTGCTAGTTTATAGACATTTTTGTCCGCGATGACAGCGAGCGGCTTGTCACGTAATTCCCATCCGTCACAATAGGGGCAGCTGAAGAGGCTCGTGCCGTAAAATTGCTCGATGTCAGGAATGTTCGGCTGTTCATCTTTCAATCCTGTTGCCAGCAGTATTTTAGTGCTGGAAAATGTATAACCTCCCGAGGTGGTAATGGAAAATTCATTTTTAGATAGCCGGGTTATCGAGACGGCTGTTTCGTTTTTAAATTCCACAGTCGGATACTGTGCTATTTCGGCATGGGCCAGCTTTCTGAATTCCGCAGGCTTGATGCCATCCCGTGTCATGAATCCGTGAGCTTCCCGGGTCACCCTGTTTCTTGCTTTGTCATCGTCAAGCAGCAGGACGTGTCGCCTGGCCCTGCCGAGGACGAGTGCGGCATTCAAGCCGGCTGGCCCGCCGCCGATAATGGTGCAATCGTATTTCATAGTATGGGAACACCCTTTTTATTTGCAGTTTACCCTGACATTCCTGTATTTAGCGTAGTCACCGTGAAAATACATACATCGGCGTGCTCGTTTGTTCGGATTCAAATCCGAGGCTTTCGTAAAAACCGACAGCTTTTGGATAAGAGACGAGCACTTTCGTATGCATCTCCTCATATCGATCGAGCATCATATTCATAATCGTTTTACCGATCCCGCTTCCCTGATAGGCCGGGTCCGTCAATACATAGTGGAAATAGACTGCCATGGAATCATCAGATAGCGCGTTCGCCAGACCGACAAGTTTATCGCCGTCCCAGGCGGTCGCCACCGAATGAGAGTTCATAATGGCCTGGTATAGATCTTCTGGATAGGAAGCAGATTCCCACTCAACAGAATGAAAAAGCCGTTCAATGCCCTTTTTCGTCAAGCCCGCTTTCTCAAATGTGTATGTAATCAATTCACCTATTCCTCCTTTCTAATGAGAGCAGCATTTGCTCCCTCTCTTTCTATAACCTACTTTCCTCAGAGATAACCGTTAAACATACATTCAAGTTGTTCGACAATAAAAAACCCTCTTTCTTAAAAAGAAAGAGGGAGAAATTAGTCTATCAGTTTGATCTTTACATCCCCGACACCGATATCTAATGAAATATCGAGGAAGACGTCCGATTGGTCATATGCTTCATTGACATAGATCCGGTTGCCTTGGGAAATGAAACCATCCATGCTCACTGTGCCGATGCCCTTGCTGACGGACAATTTCACGCCCGTTTGTTTTGGCAATAGCAAGGTGACATCACCTACGCCCATGGCGATGCGCGTTTGAAAGCTTTTCGACCAGTCGCCGCTTAAATCGATCGTCGAATCACTCACGCCGCTGTCGATTTTGAGATTGTTCAACTGTAATCCTTTTAAGTCCAGTGAAGTACTGGAGACCCCCATGTCGACATTTAAGTCGATCGGCACGTCGTCGGACAATTGTATATCCCAATCGCTTTTCATTTTATTCTTTAAGAACCCGATAGTCATGCGAGGCTGTTGTTTTATTTTCAGTATCCCGGTATCATTTTTCTTTTTGTACGAAATATCAGGGGCATACCGTTTCGCTGTATAATCAAATGTCCCTTCCATCCAGTCGTCGGCACCGCCTGAAATATACAGATCTCCAACACCGAAGTCAATATCGACATTCAATGCGCTGGCATTGTCCTTCTTGATGGTCTGCTCCTTGCTAAGTGAATTTGCGAAAATACGATCATATCCATACATGCCGAGTATGAGCAAAAACCCCCCGATCAGTCCGAACCACAATACTTTTTTCATTTTCCCATTCTCCTTTTCGCTCGTGAACTTCTTTGTATTCATCATACGTTGAAATCTTTGCAATTCCTACTAGACGCCGGTTTGATTTTATATCGGTCTCGAGTCTGATAGATGAAGGGAATGGGTGATCACTTATTTTTGGGTGAGGACAAAATTGATCCGCACAAGGAGATTGTTCGTTTCGCTGCGCAGTTCTTTATATATTTTTTCAAATTCTTCTTTGTTTTCGTCGGGATTTTCAAATTTGCCGATTTTCTCCCATTTGTACTTCATATTGATCATGATGTCGTACATGGTCATGTCTGTAGCAGTTTGTGGGGCTGGAATCAAAACGGATGGCGAGCCCAGCTGGAAGAAATCTTGGCGAATGACGTTAAATGCCGGATGGTCGAATTCCTCATTTTCAATGATATAACCCAAGTCGTTTAAGGACGGGGCAGTCAAATAGACCATTTTCATAATGCCACGCTCCAAGTTTGTCGCCTGTTCCCACGTGCGGTATTCAGAAGCAGGCGTTCCCTTTAAGTCATCTGGTTGAACGGACAGGAACCAATTATAGATAATAGGAATCTCTTCTGGTGACACTTCGTATGCAGCGAATTCGGATATATCAATATAGGCATCTCCCAGATTGGTAATATTTCTAATGTTGTCGGAGTCGATTGCGCGCACTGGATAGTCATCTAACTCAAAACGAACGAGACCGCCATTCTTTTCGACCATCTCCATGTACTCTTGTATGGTATGCTCCTTTACCATATTCCCTTCTTCATTGTAGGGGGATGGAATGTCAATCGTTGGAATAGAAAAGTCAGTTTCGTCAAGGGTTTCTATTGTTTCTTTGGGCTCTGCTTCCTCGATGTCCGCCTCTTCCTCCGGTTTCTCTTCTGGTGCACTGCTTTGTTCAGTTTCCCGAGGTTCAGCCTTATCAGCCGCTCTATCTTCATCCTTTTCTTTTTCCGCAGAACATGCACTTACTATGCAAATTGACAAAAGTACCATCAAGATCTTTTTCATTCATCTGCCTCCAGTTTCATTGATACCGATAGTACGGAAAACAATGAGAGATAGATTCATATAAATGGCCAATTGATACTTTAGCTGTAGCGTGAACAGCATTGTCAGTTCTTTGGTCGCTTTGGCATAGATGCTACCATCTGCTTGAATTCAGCAGGAAATAGGTATGAGGACAGACAGAATGCGACATACTTTTTCGTAAGAACGGACTGGTTTCTAGTTGAAAATCATTCCGCCGTGTACGAATTGACTGGAGATACATGGAAAGGAAAGGGATAGAATGGTCGCTGATATTGGCATTCATGACGTAACAGTTCAAAACTATCGGGATATGCTTTGTTTACATGTGGCGCCTGCTCAGCTTCATTTCATCGAGACGCCACAGCAATGTCTCCGTGATGCGGAAATTTGGAAGGAGTACCGGCCGGTCGGATTATATGCGGACGGGCTGCTTGTCGGGTTTGCGATGTATGGATTTTTTCCTGGCGAAGCGGTAACGGGGCGATTATGGATCGATCGGGTGTTGATTGATGAGTCCCATCAAGGAAAAGGGCTTGGGACGTTATTTATGCGGGCGCTGATCGGGAAGCTTGCAGGGGAATATGGTAAGCAGCCCATCTATTTAAGTGTCTATCAGGAGAATACAGGTGCCGTTCATTTATATGAAAAGCTGGGATTTCAATTTATCGATGAGTTTGATGTAAATGGTGAGCAGATTATGAAGCTGGAAATGAACAGCTAGCAGAAAGACAAACAGACAGAATCCCGGCAGCTGCCTAAGATTCTGTCTGTTGTTTATTATTGAAGTAGATTCGCCTTTTCTTCGACAGCTTGGATGACTTCGTCGATGGACCTGCCTTTCATGGTGATGACAGGGAAGTTGAATTCATGCGTATTTCCTTCATTTAATGCCCGGACAATGCCGATATCATAACCGGTTACATCTTCGTCCGTGTTAAACATTTTCGCTTCATACCCTTTTGACTGAAGTGCGTTCATCACGTCTTCATACGGTTGCTCCACTGCAATTCGCATCTATCTGCACCCTCCTTTCTTCACACATCTATACAATTCCCCATATCGCCTGTTTTATGAATGAAACGAGGAAACAGCATACCTGATGTTTTCATGAGGAACGGGTATAGTAAAAGGAGAAAGAAGGGAAGACGATGGAAAAAAATAATACAATCGGTTGGCGGATGCAAAACAGTTATATTGCACTGCCTGAAGTGTTTTACGCAAAAACGGAACCGGAGCCGTCTCCCTCTCCGGAATTGATCGTTTTAAATTATCCGTTGGCGGTTTCTCTCGGTTTGAATGCAAGTGAATTGGAGGGGAAACAGGGCATTGATGAGCTGGCGGGGAACCGTTTGCCGGAAGGGGCGGAGCCGATTTCCCAGGCGTATGCGGGCCACCAATTCGGACATTTTACGATGCTTGGCGACGGCCGCGCTGTGTTATTAGGAGAGCACCTCACGCCGGATGGGAAACGGTTGGATATCCAGTTAAAAGGTTCCGGAAGAACGCCTTTTTCCCGCGGGGGTGATGGCCGTGCGGCGCTTGGGCCGATGCTGCGTGAATTTATCATCAGTGAGGCGATTCACGCTCTCGGCATTCCGACCACGCGCAGTTTAGCGGTTGTTGCGACAGGCGAGCCGGTCTACCGGGAAGAGACGCTGGAAGGAGCCATTCTGACCCGTATAGCTGCAAGCCATTTGCGTGTCGGCACGTTCCAATATGCAGCTGCTCGAAATGCGGTGGAAGACCTTCAGGTGCTTGCTAATTATGCGATTGAACGGCATTATCCGGAAGTCAAAGAAGCCCGGCATCCATATGTGGCTTTATTTGAAAAAGTGGTCGAGCGGCAGGCTGCATTAATTGCCAAGTGGCAGCTTGTCGGATTTATCCATGGGGTCATGAATACCGATAATATGACGATCAGCGGCGAAACGATCGATTATGGGCCGTGTGCGTTTATGGATATGTACGATCCTGCAACGGTGTTTAGTTCGATCGATCGGCAAGGGCGGTATGCTTACGGAAACCAGCCTGGCATCGGGGAGTGGAATTTGGCAAGATTAGCCGAAGCAATGCTGCCGTTATTTGATGATGAGATCGAGAATGCTATTCAAATCGCAGAAGGGAAGCTGTCCTCCTTCAGGGAGCTGTATCACGAACATTGGCTGCAGGGGATGAGGCGCAAGCTCGGTCTGTTTGCTGAAGAACCGCAGGATGCGGAGCTTGTTGAGGAATTGCTGGCCGTCATGAAAAACCAAGGAGCGGATTATACGAATACGTTCCGGGCGCTGACGCTGGATGACTGGTCGGGTATGCCCATGCGTGAGACGAATGCGTTCAAGGAATGGCATGCGAAATGGGAAGCACGGCGTGCGCGGCAATCCGAGACAAAGGTGGAGTCGGCTGAATTAATGCGGGATAGCAATCCTGCTGTCATTCCGCGGAATCACCGCGTGGAAGAAGCATTGGAAGCGGCTGTCGAGCGCGGTGATTTCACGGTCATGGACCGGCTCATGAACGCACTTGCAAAGCCGTATGCGTACACGGAGGAACAGGCGGAATATACAACTCCATCTGTCTCCAATGTTCCGTATCGGACCTATTGCGGAACATAACGAAGAGCGACCGTCACATCAGTGTGGCGGTCGTTTTCAAAAGGGCAGCTCCAAAAGGACGGATCAATAAATCCATCACCTGTAAACGCCGTAGGTATTATACCTACCCCATTCATGCCAGCCCGTTGTAAAGGGCAAACACTCATTGCTTTCGTACCGACAGAGGATCAAAATAAATATCGTAGCCGTTATGGTGGACGGATAAACCGAATCGCGCGTGGTAATGGGCAATGGACAGCTCCAAATACTCCGCTGTCACTTCGAGATGGGCACAAACTTCCTCAATGGAACGATAATTCAACTCATGGCATTCGATTAATTTATCGAGCGATACGATTTTCTCATAGCCCCATCTTCTCGCAAGCAGTTCCAATTTCCAATTCCGCAGAGAATGAAGGTTGGTAATATCCCCATACGTTGTTTCATAATGGCCCAGTTCCTCCGCCAAGATGCAGTGCTTCTCATAGTTGCTGCGCCGCTGGTCAATCAATATCATATTATCCATATAGAGGCCTGCCAGCCCAGTTGGCATGGTCTTTACCTCTTTGATCACGAGATGGGGATATTGGGCGATGAGGGATTCATAGGTCATGCAACCAGCTCACTTTCGTTGTGATTTAATAAATTGGATATACTTTTTAATTTCCTCCATCTCTTCATGCGTCAAATCATCGTCAATATGTGTCGCAATCGTTTCAATAGAATCCTTCTCAGGAACTTGCAAGCCTAGAAGGCCATCAATGGATACTTGAAAAGTTTCCGCAATCGCCTTCATCATCCTCGTTTTCGGCTCGATCGTCCCCGATTCCCACTTCGAAACCATTCCCTTCGTTATGGAGAGTCCTTGATGCTTATTAATGCGTTCCGCAAATTCCTCTTGTGATAATTTGTTATCCAACCGGATGTTTTTCAATGCGTGGCCCAAAGATTGCATATCTTTCCCTCCTACTTATTACTTCCAGTATAGTCTTTGGTTTCATTAATGACAACTTTTTATTAAAAAGTTATTGAAAGTGAAACGGAACATATGTTACCTTATGTAATAATATAGTTTCACTTTTGAAACAATCGGGGGATTTTGTTTCATTAATGAAACTAGAAGGGGTGAGTATGATGACATTTATGGAAATGGAACAAATGGTGAGGGATTATCACTGGATGATCAACAGCGTTAAGGTCATTCGGGAAGGAATGGGCGATATGGGGGGATTGACAGCGCAATATGGCGTAGAGGCGGCTATGCCAAAACGAAAAGGGGGGCACAGCGATCCGATTTATCGGGAAGCAACAAGGAGGGAACGCCGTTTGAAAAAAGTGTACGAGTATGAAAGGAAAATTGAACTTGTTCAAGAACGGATGGCGCTCATTAAGGACGACAGGGAATTAGAAGTCCTCCATTGGATGCTGGAGGGGAAAAGCCTTCGCTGGATCGGCCGTCATATGCAGCTATCCGATCGACATGTCGGTCGAATCAAAGACGCTGTCATCCAGCAGCTCATCCAGGAAGCGTCGGTTGTCGTGAAATGAATATGTGGGAGTAGTGCAACTAGAAGTTGTCGGAGAGTTGTTTCGAGGAGCAATTGTCCATTTCCTCCGGCGCGTTGCAAATGTCGCAGGTGCCGCATAGGTCGGGAATATGACGGGGAGGATTTTTTTCGGTTACAATGGGGACAAGCCAAAAAAGAGTAAGAGCAATCGGCTGCATAGTTGTTTTGAGGGAGCGTCCAAAAGGGGCGTTCTTTTTTATTTCAATAAGGAGGGATGGGATGGATGCCAAGGAACTGATTGGTTATTTTTTGACGCAGGGGCCATTTGCTGTGTTGTTCGTTTGGCTGTTTTGGTATCAGGTGAAAAGCAGTGAATCAAGGGAGCGTCGGTACCAGGAGCTGTTGAAAGCGCTGGCGGATAAATATGACGACATATCTAATGAAATACGTGAAGTAAAGGAGCGATTGCCACCCAAATAGGCATCGCTTTTTTTAGTACCTGAAAGGGGGTGGTGCGGAATGTGAGTAAAAGGAGGTGAGACCTCATGTAGAGAGACAAGTTGTTCGTTGCAAAGGTCATGGGAATCCAATAAAAAAATGAAAATTAGAGGAGGAAGTAAAAATGGTTAAAATTTATCTAGATCCAGGACATGGTGGAACAGACGGTGGCGCTTCGGCAAATGGATTAAAGGAGAAAGATGTGACACTCGCAATCGCGACTCGCGTACGAAATATTTTGGTGAATGAATATACGAATGCTACTGTTCGAATGAGCCGTACAGGAGATCAGACAGTCAGTTTGGCGCAACGGACAAATGATGCCAACGCATGGGGAGCGGATTTCTATTTGAGCATCCACATTAATGCGGGGGGAGGCACGGGCTATGAGGATTATATTCATAGCAATCTGTCCGATTCCTCTAGTACTGCTCAATTGCGTAACACCATTCATGCGGAAATCGTTAAATTGATTGATATGACGAACCGTGGCAAGAAGAAGGAAAACTTCCATGTCCTGCGTGAATCCAACATGCATGCGATGTTGACGGAAAATGGATTTATCGATAATGCTACGGATGCAGCGAAAATGAAAACGTCCGCTTGGTTGGACAAAGCGGCACGCGGCCATGCCAATGGACTGGCGAAAGCGCTTGGTCTTATCAAGTCAAGCACGCCACCGCCATCCGGCAGTGTAGTATATCGTGTTGTAACCGGTTCGTTCACATCCCGTGCGAATGCCGATCAACGTGTTGCGGAACTGAAAGCGAAAGGATTCGACAGCTTCATCGATATCTTTACGCAAAGCGGGGTTACGTATTATCGAGTCATCACGGGTTCCTTTGCAGATAAAGCCAATGCGGACAAGCAAGTGGCAGACCTGCAGCGGGCTGGTTTTGAAGCGTTTATCATTGCAGTGGAGCAATAAGAAATACAACTTGGCAACCTTGATGGGTGCCAAGCACTAAGGGAGGCCGTTTTTCCGCATGGCTGGACGGTCTCTATCATCTACTAAAGAGGCCGCTTCAATTAAGAAGCGGCCTCATTTTTATAAATCCTCGAGCGCAACAATTTCCCCGCTGACAGCATCTACTGCTGCATCTGAATCAATTAATCCACATAATACATATGTCTTGGAACGGAAATCATATACGTAGACCGGATCCATCGTTATATAAGGCACGAGCGTTTCGAAGGCGGTCTCATGATCAATTTTGGCTGGCTCTGCAGGCTTGAATGCGTCAAACATGTCTTGCAGCATGGGCCGGTTGTCCATTAGATTGACAACATTCATCGTTTCTCTGTCAATAAAGAGAACCAGCTTTGGACGCAAGAGATCGCTGGCTGTGCTTTCAGCAGCATGACAGAATGCATGGATGTATCGCTGCTCGGGCTGCAGCATCTTTAACTGCCATTTTCCGCTCTCTTCGGGATATTCCATGCGTAACGCTCTCAGAACGGTCGATTTACACTGTGCCAGCTGTTCGTCAGAGAGGCAATTGGTTTTATCCGGCGTTTCTTGGAAGGCTTTATTCACATCAACTGCCTGGGAAGGCGTTAAGGGGCTCCGGTCAATAGAGCCATTCAATGGTTCCGACCACTCCAATAATTCTCCTACCTGCACCGCCATTCGCTCATCTGTAAAAAATGGAAGACAGGCCGTGCCGTCAGCTGTAATGAACACTTCGTCCACCGTATACGCCGAAACGAACTTCCCTTTTATTTCGGAAGGAAATTCAAACAGTTTGACGTGCTCTTTAACAAGCGGCTCGATTTCTTCAAGTGACATTTGGAACTCTTGTTGAGCGATTGCATTCGGATCCGGCGCTTTTCCATATGTAGTAAAGGACAGCAGTCGTCCTTGGTCATCGCAATTTACTTCTGCCTGGAAGGAGGGGGATAAACGAATGCCGTTTACTTCTGCATGAAATGTGGCTCCTGTATTATAAGAATCCTGTACATAAAAGTCGCGGCCAAATTGTAAGCCGGTCATTCGTTCTACAAAGGATGCCATCTCCTCCACCGTTCTTGTCTCAAATGGCCGGTGGGTTGAATCAGATTGCTCCATTACAAAAATAATACTTTCGAAACGTTCTTCCTGAAGATGATAATCAATGACAGCGGTACCTTCAGGATTCTCATCTTCTTCTACTTCCCCTGCGGAAAACGGAAACCATTCCATAGAAAGCTGATAATAGGGTTCTCCTAGGACGTCCTGTTTTTGAACTATCGCATGGCGTCCCAAGCGATAGTTTTCAAGACCGAATTCAGCTTGTGCTCGATCTGCAATTGCTTGTATTCTGTTATCCATAAATCCTCCCGTAATCTTTTACTACTCACACTGTAGCATGCCGCTTGCAGCAGATTCAAAAAATAAATGAAAAACCCGGATGCGCATGTGACGCATGCCGGGTTTATATGGCGTTTCCTTGCAGCATTTTCCCGAGGTCCGTAGCCGATTGCGGCTTTGCAAAATAATAGCCTTGAATGAGATTGCATCCCTCTTTTTCAAGCCATTCGGCTTCTTCCTTCTCTTCCACGCCTTCCATAAGCACTTGCAAATTCAAGTTATGGCCGAGCTGGATGATCGAGCGGACAATGGCTTCCTGCCCGGGATTGCCAATCAGATTATGCAAAAAGGAGCGGTCGATTTTCAGCACATCAATCGGCAGTTCTTTTAAATTGCTAAAGGAGGAATAGCCGGTGCCGAAGTCGTCAAGCGAGATTTGGATGCCCAAATCATGCAAGTGACTAAGGCGGCCATTCGTCTTTTCAGCCAGGCCGAGCGAGGCGGATTCCGTCAGCTCCAGTTCTAAAAAGCTCGGATCCATTTTCGTTTCCTCTAAAATACGTAGCAAACCTGGCAGAAAGTCCTCCCTTGCGAGTTGGAGAGGTGAAATGTTTACCGCCATCATCGGCGGCTCCTCCAATTCTCGCTGCCACTTGCCCCATTGTAGGCAGGCTTCCCGCAAGACCCAGTCTCCGATTTTATGAATTAACCCTTTCTCCTCCGCGATGGGAATGAACTCTGCAGGCGAGATGAAGCCATGCTCCGGATGAATCCATCGCAACAACGCTTCGACTCCTTTCACTTTACCCGTTCCCACTGTCACTTTCGGCTGATATACGAGATGAAGTTCATCTTGGTCGATCGCTATGGACAAGGCCTCTTCGATTTGAAGCGTTCTACGATATTGGTCGTTTAGCTCCAAAGTGAAGGCAGTCACTTGATTTTTCCCATTCCGTTTGGACTCGGACATAGCCAAATCTGCGAACTGAAGCAATTCATTCGGATTGGCAGCGTCTTCCGGGAAGACACAGGTGCCAGCACTGATGGAGACGGCCAGCTGGGAGCCATGAATGGAAAGGGGTTCATTCATCCCAGATACACAAGCCTCTGCCAGGTGGTAACAATCTGCCGCATGGCCATCCGCTAACAGGACGACAAATTCATCTCCGCCGACCCGGGCGAGAAAGCCTTTGTCTGAAATGATTATTTCCAGCCGGCCGGCAATCTGGCGGAGAAGCTGATCTCCCGCTTGGTGGCCAAGTGTGTCGTTAGCGAATTTCATCCGATCAACGTTTAAGAAAATACAGCCGATGGTTTTCTTGGTATCAAACCAACTGGCAAGTGTGGCATCAAGCTTATGGCGGTTCGGAAGTCTTGTAAGTGAATCATGGTATGCCATATAAGAAATTTGCTTTTCATTTTCAATCTGTTCGGTAATATCCCGCAGGAACCAAAGGGAATGGTGAAGGGCTTCCTCTTGGATGGGACGCCGCTTCACTTCCAGAATTAATGAATGGATCGCCACGTGAAAGTTTTGATTACTCATAATCTGTTCCGTTAATTCGGGATGGTAATGCTGCAGTTTTTCGAACCGTTGTTCAGAATCCACTTCTCCCATGAATTGGCGGAATGAAGGATTGGCGTGCAAAATAGTCCCTGTTTGGTCCGTAATGACAATGCCGTCTGCGATGGAATCCAATAACGTATTTTGGACCAGTTCCCTTTTCTGCCAGAGACGATCCAAAATGATGGAACAGAAAAATAGGGCAAAGATGAACAGGGTTACGCTAGCCACGAACCAAGCAAGACGTGTCGTATCCAAACCATCTGGAAACGGACCGGAATTTGTCATGCTGGAAAATGTCGCCGCTGCCATGCCGGTATAATGCATGCCGGTGATCGCAACAGCCATAATGAGAGAAAAAACTATTTTTAATTTCCATGACATGTCTCGGCGGGCATAAGGGGAGAGGAAGCCGATCCAGATGGCGACCCAAGAAGCCGCAACAGCGATCAATAGGGAAATCGCAAATAAAACCGGATTGTAGACGATGGTGACTGCTTCAAGTGCTGCCATGCCGACGTAATGCATGGATGCAATGCCAGACCCCATAATTATCCCAGAGAGAAAAAAACGGATTTTGCTTTTATGATTCACGGATATTATGAAATAGCCGAAATAACACCCCACAATCGCAATCACCACTGAAATAGCGACAAGCAGTGTGTTGTAATAGACGGGGACCGGGAATTGGTAGGAGAGCATGGCGATGAAATGCATCGACCAGATGCCAATTCCGAGCGTTCCTGCTCCGAGTATAAGCCAAATGCGCTTAGCTGATTGGCGGGTGAACGTTACACGCCGGGCTAAGACAATTGAGGCGTATGCGGACATTGTTGCAATTAAATAAGACAGCGCAACAAGGTATGGAATATGATGATGGTCCGACATGGATGTGATTGAATGATCCACAATAACACCTCTGGATTAGGATGATACCGAATATATCGGTAAACTGCAGACTTTTATAAGAGGAGAAGCACCTATATATTAATTTAAAAATTCCACAGTCTTATGTTTCAAATAAGGCCAATCGGGAATGCTAATGGGAAACGAGACAAGGAGTGATTGGATTGTCAAAAAGTTATGCAGGAGATAAAGATCACAATCCGACTGTCAATCAAGGGGATTCTTCCTCCATTGCGAATGATGCGGCTAAAAAGGCGGAGCAGCGCGTTGACGAGATACGCAAAGAAGCGCAGGACGAAGTAAAACGCCATCAACAATATTCAAATGACCAGTAAATGCAAGGACCTTCCCGTGGATAAGAGAAGGTCCTTTTTCTTTTATTCACCCAGATAACCCGTCAAAATAACCATCATTAGCAAGCCGAGAATGAAGGAGAAGGTCGCAGAACGTTCATGGCCATGCCCGTGGCTCTCCGGAATCAATTCTTTATAGACAATGAATAACATGGCGCCTGCAGCAAAAGCCAGGCCATACGGCACTATCACAAAAAGCTGTCCCCCGAAAAGCAGGCCGGCCCATGCGGAAGCGAATTCAGTAAACCCTGCTAAAAAAGTATAGCCGAACGCCTTCCACCGGCCGGTCCCTTGTGTAATGAGAAAGAGCGCGAGCAAGAAGCCTTCGGGAATATTCTGCAAGCCAATCGCCAAAGCGACCAGTGGTCCTAAGTCTTCTACTTGACTGGCAAAGCTCACGCCGACGGACAGGCCTTCCGGTATATTGTGCAGCGCCATCGTGATGAACAGCAGAAACGCACCCGCTGGCATGGTGTCGGAATGCTCCAAGTCGCTGTGCGGGAGGGTTTGTTCAAGCAAAGTCAAAACGAGTGCCCCTAATAGAATGCCTACACAAAGCACCGTCATATTGGAAAGATTGAGAGCGGAAGGAATAAGGCTATAAGTAGAGGCGGCGACCATGACGCCAGCCGTAAACGCAAGCAAGTTGTCCTTTTTTCCGTGCGATAGATTGGCAATAAATAAGGTCGGCAGGGCTCCGAGCAATGTGCAAAATGATGAGATGAAAATACTGATGAGTGGCAATGATGCCATACAGAACCTCCTCCTATTCCTATGGCAAGTGTATGTCCATATAAATTCCGGCAGTACTGAATGGTCCCTTCTTAGCTGGTTTGGTACGAGAATTTGAGCTGGCAGCAAGTGTGAATCAATTATCCACACGTGCCGTCATGGAAACGATTGCCTGTGGGGGTTCGTTTGTCGGGCGTTCACCGCGGGTTATTGGCGTTCATCCCGAGTTATTGGCGTTCGTCATGGGTTATTGGCGTTCGTCATGGGTTATTGGCGTTCGTCATGGGTTATTGGCGTTCATCCCGAGTTATTGGCGTTCACCGCGGGTTATTGGCGTTCGCCACGAGTTATTGGCGTTCGCCACGGGTTATTGGCGTTCGCTACGAGTTATTGGCGTTCGCCACGAGAAGAAGAGAGACACTTAATAGGACTTGCTTTTGATACAATAAATGATAGCGGGATCCTGAAATGAATCGGCATGTCGGGTCAAATGCCAGAAACCTGGTGCTGAATACAGAACCCCGGTACAAACGCCAGAACCAAGATCCAGATACCGGTAAAAACAAAACAGTCAGTAGGAGGAACTGCATGACAACGCCATTAACCATAGAAGAGATACCACACGAATTGATTTACATAACAGGGGCCATTCACGACATCCGGTTTCCGAAGCAAGGACATACTTCTGATGTAGGGATTGTGGATGGAGAGAAAGGTCCATATATTATAAAGCGGGCAAAAGAGGAGCTGTTTCGATCTTGGCTCGTGCGGGAGGAGTATGTGCTGCGAAACTTAATGGGTTCGGGGTTGCCTGTGCCTATAGTCTTTGGGAGCACGACGACACCGGACGGGCAATGGCTCGTACTAGAAGTGTTGGAGGGAGAACCGATCCGCTCAGCGCTCTCGCGGGAGACGGATGAAGTGCAGCGCAGTTCCTTGTTGTTTCAGTTCGGCCAGCTGCTCGCCCGTTTGCATTCAGCTCCATGTCCGCGGGGGCTTAAAGAAGAAGGGGACTGGTTGGACCGGCAGCTTGAAACGGCTCAGTACAACGTGCAGCATTATCAAGTCGATGGCACGGCTGAGTTGCTGGAACGGTTAAAGATATCCAAGCCAAAAGCGGTGAAACAGACATTAATTCACGGCGATTGTACTGTTGACAATGTACTTGGTGCAAACGGTAAAGTGACCGGCTTGATCGATTGGAGTGGAGGGGGATTCGGCGATCCCCGGTATGATGTGGCTCTCGCGATCCGGCCGAAACCAGGGATGTTTGAGAAGGCAGAGGACCGGGAGTTTTTCTTTGAGGGGTATGGGTCTCACATCAGCAAGGAAGAGTATTTTTACTTCGCGGATGGGTTGTACGATTTTTTCTAATTAAGGCCATAAGAAAGCCAGGCCCTCACTCGCGCCTGGCTTGTCCGTTTTATTCGAATTTCTCAGGATAGATTGCTTTTGCTAGCAGCTCAACTGCTTCTCCGATGCGTGGTCCTGGTCTTGACATCATATCGCTGTCCAATTGGATGACACGGTCTTCTTTTACCGCCTGTAATGTATCCCAGCCTTCACGGCTTTTGATTTCGCTGACAGGGTCCGGACTATACGACGTAGTCGTGACAATGACGTCAGGTTGTTTGGTAAGAATATCTTCTAAATGATGTATTCCGCTTCTGGTGCCAATGAAAAAAACCACCCAGGGAGATGGGTGGCGACAAACAGATCTATAGCAACAAGTGCCTACTAATCCAATATGTCGTATCTTCCCTTTTTTCCGAAGGAGCAAAATACACATTGAAAAAGCGGGTATCCTGACTTGTGCTTCATTCCCGGTGAGAGCCTTCCCATTCTTTACGAACAGTGGCATATTCTCACTTCGTCCACACTTACAGTTGCGGAAACAGTTCCGGATTTTAACCGGATTCCCCATTCACATAGGTTTCTATGACTCTTTCAATTATTTATTCAACTAGACGATTGTATCATTCAAATTGAAGGCATGGAACAGTGCCATGATTCGGCAGCCGGGAGGAAGGGTATACTTTGGGCGAAATGTGGAAATGGAGAGGGTGGCAACATGCGCAAAAGCTGGTCCATCTATATATCGGATTTAAAAAATTTGAGCCGCAACTGGGTCGCTGCGGTCATTATCGGGGGACTGATCATTCTCCCTTCTTTGTATGCGTGGCTGAATATATATGCTTCGTGGGATCCGTATGCGAACACGGACCGGTTACCGGTAGCAGTTGTCAATGAAGACAAAGGGGCAACCATTCGGGATGAACCGATCGATGTGGGCGGACAGCTTGTCGACACCCTGAAGCATAATCGGGATATGGACTGGAACTTCACAACCCGTGAGCAGGCAATGGAGGGTATTGAATACGGTGATTATTTTGCGGTTTTGATCATACCGGAAGATTTTTCGGAGCGTCTTGGAACGGTTATTTCTGGTGAGCCTGAAAAATCCCAAATTGATTATTACGTGAACGAGAAATTGAACTCCATTGCCCCGAAGATTACAGAAAAAGGGGCCAGTGTCATTGTGGAGAAGGTGAGCAGCCAGTTCATTGCCACTGTAAATGAAGTCATTTTTGACCTGTTCAATCAACTCGGAGTTGAAATTCAAAAAGACTTGCCGGACATTGAGCGTTTTGAAAATTATATTTTTGATATAGAGCAGAAGTTGCCTGCCATTCATGAAACGCTGGTCGGCACACGGAATGATGCAAAGTCGGCACGACAGTTGATTCGCCAGGCGGAAAACAAAATGCCGGCCGCAAAGCAGACAGTTTCGGAAGGGCTGGGCACCATTGACCGGACGCTCGGTTTTTTAAATCAAGCAGAAGCCAGACTAAACGAAATGGCGCCGACCATCCAACAAGATTTAAAAACAGCATCCCGAATATCGAAAGAAACAAATGATTTTCTGACGAAAGTCGGGAATGTCCAAATCGATTTCACAGAATTGGACCAAGCAAAAGAACGAGTGGATACCCGAATGACAAATGCCATTGGAAAAGTGGATGCCATTCAGGCAGATCTAGTATGGCTCCGTGATATGGCGGCTGGATCAAAACCAACTGAGGAAGGGGAGAGCGTCCCGGCAAATCCAGAACGCGATAAACGATTGCAGGATGCTATTGACCGGACAGGGGAAATCAAAGCCCTCATGACAGAAGCGCAAACGAATGCACGCGCATTGAATGGGCTTGTGGAAAGCAAGGAGCAACAAATGAAACAAACGCTTGCTGACCTTCAAGATATCTCAGGCCGTGTTTCCGTTCGCCTCGATCAGTTTATTGCCGAATATGAGCAGACAATCGAACCGACCGTGCGAAGCGAAGTGAAACGGGCGAAAGCCACATTGCAGCAAGGACGGTCCATGCTCGTTGAAATTCAAACGACCATTCCGGAGGTGGAACTCGTCCTATCCAGCACCTCTACTCATCTGGAGGACGGACAGGGCATGCTCGACCAAGTGATGGCGGAATATCCTTATGTCTCGGAAAAGGTGAAAAGCTTAGCGAATAGGATCAGGGAAGTAAAAGGCGAAACGGATATTAATGAAATCATTCAGCTACTGCAAAATGACCCACAGGCAGAACGGAGCTTTTTCGAAGAGCCCATCGTGTTGAATGAGAATAAATTGTTCCCCATCAAGAACTACGGCACTGGGATGACGCCGTTTTATACGGTGCTGTCCATCTGGGTCGGCTGCCTATTATTGATTTCCCTCTTATCGACGGACGCGGAAAATCTTGAGGAAATGAGCGCACGCCAAGTCTATGTCGGCAAGCTGATGACCTTCCTGACGATTGGATTTCTTCAAACGATAATTGTTACCGTCGGGGACCTGACGCTGTTAGGTGTAAAGGCGAATAATCCGGCATGGTTCATTGTCTTTGGGTTCTTTATCAGCGTCATTTTCATGACGCTCGTTTACACGCTCGTCACGTTGTTCGGTGACGTCGGAAAGGCGCTTGCTATTATTTTGCTTGTCCTTCAAATTGCCGGCTCGGGCGGCACGTATCCCGTCATGCTGCTGCCGGAATTCTTCCAATGGATCAATCCGGGCCTGCCCTTCACCTATGCCATCGACCTGATGCGGGAAGCAGTCGGCGGGATTGTCTGGAGACGTGTGCTGACCGATTTTACCTTCTTACTAGTAACGGGCGTGTCCATCTTTTTCTTCGGCTACTTCTTAAAGGAAATCATTAACCGGAAGACACATCAATTTTTGCGGAAATCGAGGGAATCCGGGTTGTTCCACTAAAAGGATGCAGCTGGACGAGTTGGCCATAGGGTAAAAGGGGAAAAACGAGAAGAAGTAGTTTGGAAAAGCCACAAATGGACCACGTTCGGTCGATTTGTGGCTTTTCTTTTATGTAATATACAGAAGAGGACTAAGCTTTTATTGCGCTAACACATGCTCGACAAACCTTTGGATCCGTTCCGCATATTCCGCTGTGCCATTATCCAATGCCTTCGTATGGCCGGCGTTTGGCACAATCCATAATTCCTTCTCACCACTGGCTGCATCGTACAGCTTATAAGCCATTTCTGTCGGCACCAAATCGTCCGAGTCGCCATGTATGAGCAGGAGCGGAACTTGATTCTTCTTCACCTGGTCAAGAGCAGACGCCTCTTCAAATGTGTAGCCGGCGCGTACTTTGGTAACAACGCTTGTCACTTGCAGCAACGGAAATGAGGGAAGATTGTAAATGGATTTCAGCTGATGGGCCAGTTCTTCTTTCACGGTGCTATACGCACTGTCCGCGATAATCCCCTTCACTTCTGGAGGGAGCTTTTCTCCGCTCGTCATTAGAACTGTGGCGGCTCCCATGGAATTGCCATGCAAAAGAATCTGTTTCGCTCCATGCTCTTCAATCAAGTAATCGATCCAGTCTTTATAATCAAGCCGGTCATGCCAGCCATAGCCGATATACTCACCTTCACTTTTCCCGTGCCCCCGCGCATCGGGGAGTAACACGTCGAAACCGAGGTCGTAATACATCTTCGCCAGTTTGCCCATATTATCACCTGAGTTTCGGAAACCATGGGCCAGGATGACTGCTTCATCTGAGCGATCCGCATGTTGGATGTACTGCGCATTCAACCGCAGCCCATCGAATGATTTCATCTTGATCGGCAGGCGTTCCTGCGAATCAAACCACTCTTTTGCCTCCCGCAGCAGCTGTTGATCTGCTTCGCTTGCCACCGCATTCACAGCCTCCGACTCAGTATGCAGCTCCACTTCCGTACCGCGCTTCACGCCTTGATTGAAAAAATAATTGCCCGCAATGACTAGGACAACCACTAGGATAGCAGCCAGGCTCCCAATCGCGACGCCAATTTTGCGTTTCATTGCCATTCCCCCTTGCCTATCATCGTATCATTTTAGGACGTGCCATATGACAAGGATTTCAATGTAAAAAGAAAAAAGACACCTCGTCAAAGGTGTCTTCCATACTTAAAAGTCGATATGATCTGGATCTGGACCAACGCGTTTGTCTTCATTCAACTCGTTAATCCGCTCCATTTCCTCGTCAGTCAATTGAAAGTCAAAGACATCGACATTTTCGGCAATGCGGTTTTCATTGATCGATTTCGGAATTGTGACCACGCCGTTCTGCAAGTCCCAGCGGATAATGACTTGTGCAACCGATTTGCCGTGGGTGCCGGCAATTTCTGATAGAACCGGATTGTCGAGCAATTGTCCCTGGGCTAGAGGAGACCACGCCTCCAGTCGAATGTTGTGCTGTTCACAGAATGCTTTCACTTCCGTTTGCGTCAATTGCGGATGATATTCCACTTGATTGACCATCGGTGTGACTGTCGCATCTTCAAGCAAATCTTCGAGGTGATGTACTTTGAAATTGCTGACGCCAATCGCGCGAACTTTCTCTTCCTTGTAGAGTGTTTCCAGCGCGCGCCATGTTTCTTTATATTTCCCTTTAACAGGCCAATGAACAAGATACAAATCCAAATAATCCAAACCGAGTCTCCGTAAACTGATCTCGTAAGCTTCAATCGTCGAGTCGTACCCTTGATCAGAATTCCAGACCTTAGAGGTGATGAACAAATCCTCGCGCTTCAAGCCGTTTTCTTCAATGGCCTCCCGGATTGCCTGGCCCACTCCTTCTTCATTCTTATAAACGGCTGCCGTATCGATGCTCCGGTATCCATGGCGAATAGCCGTTTTTACTGCTTCAATTACTTCTGGTCCTTCTTGCACTTTGAACACGCCAAGCCCCAGCCAAGGCATTTCCACTCCATTATGCAATGTCGTAGTTTCTTGCAAATGATTGATCATATACATACCCTCCCAGTTTGGTAATGTGGTAACAGGCTTATTTTCTCACATCTCTTTGTAGAAATGTTAGGTGGAAGACTTGGTTTTGGTAGGAGGCGGAAATGCCCACTATTAAATTCGGGTCCTTGCTCATAGGAACTTATCTCTTCAATAGACCGTAGTGAAGTGTAGATGTTCATAGGGGAGGAGTTTACATGAAATCAAAGAAATGGCAAGTCGGATGGCTTATTATTTGCTGTATAGGATTGATTGCTTGTTCGGACCAGAAGGAAACGGAAAAGGCGGAAGCGGCGCCAGAATCTACTGCTGCCGAAGAGGTGGAGGAAGTGATCCCAACAGCAGCTCGAACAGTGGAAGAGATGATCGAGCAACCAGCAGGGAGGCTGATTGAGGAATATATGGATCCGAAAATAGAGGCGGCCCGGACGGTAGATTATGTGAGATATTTCCGTTATTATGAGGACGAGTTTAGCGACATGATGAAAGAACTATTGTCTTCTTACTTTAAGGAGCATCCAGACGTCAAGGCAGATGAAATCTATGACTACCTTGTTTTTCAACTAGGGTCAGGGCAATATAAAGGACTTTATGAACAGCTGGCTTCTTATGAGCACGGATACGTCATGCCGGAGCTGCCGGATGGCGAAGATGAAATTGAAATTGCCAAGAGGCAAAAAACGAATATTGTCATCCTTATGGATGCGAGCGGCAGCATGAAGGGAGAGGTAGATGGCAGGGTAAAGATGGATCTCGCTAAAGAGGCTATCGAGAACTTCACAAGCCAGTTCGATAATGAAGTGAATGTGGCGCTCTTTGCGTATGGACATAAAGGAGCGGGCACACAAGCGGACAAAGCTTTATCTTGCGGAGCCATAGATGAAGTGTACTCGCTTTCCACGTACGAAAAGAATTCCTTCCATGATGCAATGGAGTCGTTCGACGCGAGCGGCTGGACCCCACTGGCTGGTGCAATTAAAAAAGCTGCCGCCTATCTGGCATCCTACGACAGGGAAGAATACCGGAATATTGTCTACATTGTCAGTGATGGAATTGAAACGTGTGGCGGCGATCCCATCCAAGCCGCAAAGCAATTAAATGCAAGTGATATTGAAGCAAAAGTGAATATCATCGGTTTTGATGTCGACGACGAAGGGCAAGCCCAATTGAAGCAAGTCGCAGAAGCAGGAGGCGGTCAATATGCGACTGTCCGGAACCAATCAGAATTCGAAGGCGTGTTAATCAAAAAATGGAAACCAAGCATGATGCAAGTTCTGAGCCAACAAGGCGTGAAACTGCATGAAATGGTTCACCAATGGGAAGATTTATACGCCATCTACGATCCACTTTCTAATTTATCAACACGCGAAAGAATTCGAATTGTCGATGCTGCTTACTACTTAAAAAATCAAAAGTTAATAGATGAAGAAGAAGGGAGCAAAGTGATTGAGCTGGCAAAACAGATGGGTGAACTGCGCGATGAACACTTTGTAAGCTTGAAAGACCAAAAGGGCGAAGAAGCCGAAAAAGCTATGAAAGAAATTGACGATGCCGTGCAAGCATGGCAAGAAAAATGGAAGAAAGAATTGGAGAATGAGTGATGAATGGTTGAGCTGGCGTGCACGCCGCATTGGCAGTGTGGCGGTTACCGCGGTCAGCAGCGGATCTGGTAGTGAGGGAGAATAGTTGGCGCAAGAGACAGTAGATCCGGCGACGGACAAAATAGTTGGAACAAGCCGCTGCAAATGTATGTCGCTCTCATAGCTATGAATTGGTTTGAGTCAGTAATCATATGGCGTCTCAAACCATACTGTAGCTTCAAGGGAACTAACAACAGTGTTTCTCCTAGGTATCTCCGTTCGGATCAATATATTGGCGTTCATCCGAATTTACTGGCGTTCAGCTGAAGTTAATGGCGTTCATCCCGAGTTAATGGCGTTCAGTTGAAGTTAATGGCGTTCATCCCGAGTTATTGGCGCTCAGCTGAAGTTAATGGCGTTCATCCCGAGTTATTGGTGTTCAGTTGAAGTTAATGGCGCTCATCCCGAGTTATTGGCGCTCAGCTGAAGTTAATGGCGTTTATCCTGATTTAATGGCGTTCATCCGGATTTATTGGCGTTCAGCTGAAGTTACTGGCGTTCATCCTGATTTATTGGCGTTCAGTTGAAGTTAATGGCGTTCATCCCGAGTTATTGGCGTTCATCTGAAGTTAATGGCGTTCATCCGGATTTATTGGCGGTTCAACCCGATATTCCGTCAGCGCCCAAGTCCGAACGCCCTCGCCTGGCGTCCGAACTTAGGCGGGTTAGATACGACGAGCACCACTTTCATTTTAGGAAGTCACTCTCATTGTTCGATTGTTTGGTTATCGTTTCAACAAAGATATTGTTTGATGGTGTTTCGCTCGGTAACTTGAGTTCGCCGGTCTGTATTAAATGAATGAGCGTTTGAATATCTTCTTTTGTGGCGGGTTGCTTGGCGTCTTGCAATTCATATCCCAGTTGTCCGTTGGATTCCAGTGTTGCATGTTTGACATCTTGGATGGAGGAGATGCCGACTTGGCGGAGTCTGGCTTCTAGCTGATCGACCGTCAATCTCATTTTTCTCATGTTTTTTATTTGTAATTGGCCATCAATGATAATGGGTTTTCCTCTGTTGGTGATGATGGTTTCGGAGCTATCGAGCACTAATTCCAGCCATTCTGTCACAATCAGGCAGATGATCAGGATGGCAGCGAGGCCGAATGTGGCCCAAAGGCCTTGGCCAGTAACAGGTTGGATGATTAAGGTGCCTAATGAAAACAAGACGACGACTTGAGGGACTGTCATTTCTGAAATGGATTTTCTGCCGCTAATCCGTAGCAATACTGTGGCCACAATAAAGATGAGCAGTGTTTTCCATATATACTCCATCCTCAGGTACCTCCTTTACTCACCTTAGTGTTCGTGTGGTTGCGAATCCTATACCTGTTCAATGGACATGGAAAATTTGTGTATTTTCAAATATCTTATTTATTCCTGCTGACTTTTATTGTATATTAATGCTAGACATCGAGAATGTCACAAGACAGAGTGAAGGGGAATGAGTACGATCCGAATCAATTGGAGAAAGATATTGATTCTATTGGCAATCGGGTTTCTTGCAGTTCAAGTGGCCGGTAGTTTTTTCTTCTATGATCTGGCAATCAAGCGGGGTCCGAAAGAGTATTTAGAGAAAAATGCGGACTTGGAAGTAGCGGATCAAACACTTGAGCTTTATTTGAAAGGTGACTGGAGACAGTGGGTCGCCGATCAAAAATTTGAACGCATGAGCCTGACGTCGCGTGATGGATTACAACTGTCCGGATACTATTTGCCGGCTGCCAAGCCTACCAAAAAGCTGGTCATTTTGACACATGGATATCTTGGCAATGCGAAACAAATGGGGCTGTTCGGACAGTATTATCATAATGAGTTAGGGTATAACATCTTCATGCCGGATGCGAGAGGGCATGGCAAGAGTGAAGGGGATTACTATGGATTTGGCTGGCCGGACCGGCTGGATTTAATAGATTGGACGGATCAGCTGGTCAAGAAGTTAGGGCCCGACACGGAAGTTGCCTATCATGGGCTTTCGATGGGAGCCGCGACGGTATTAATGGCAAGTGGCGAGGAAGAGCTACCTCGCCAAGTAAAGGCCATTATCGCGGATAGCCCGTACGAGTCGGTCTATTCGTTATTTACCTACCAAATGAACCGGATGTTCCATCTTCCTGCATTTCCGTTGCTTGATGGAACGAGCATGGTAACAAAATTTAGAGCCGGCTATTCATTCCGCGAGGCGAGTGCCTTGAAGGAAGTGAAGCGGACGCGCATTCCCATTCTCTATATCCACGGAAAAAGTGATACGTTCGTGCCGACTGAAATGGCAGAAGATCTTTATCGCAATACCGCAAGCGAAAAGGATATTTTCCTAGTAGCGAAAGCGAATCACGGCGAGTCGTTTGCTCTCGCGGGAGATGCTTACAAGCAAAAGATGAGCCAGTTCCTCAATCGGTATGTGGTGGATACGGATAGGGTTTCTAAATAATATGTAGGGTTTCCAAGTCATATTGGAAACCCTTTTTTCATGACTGGTCCCGCTCGATTTGCTTTTTGACCATTTCGGGGTTGGTGTCACTGTAGACGCCCGTCCCTTTTCCTCCGGTTTTGGCAATCAATGCTTTCACTTCGTTATAGGTCAGGCCGGAATTGGCGTTTTGCCGTTTGACCTCGTTGATATCTGTGCCGGCAACCGTTTGATTCGGTTCGTTATTCATGGATTCAGTCAACCTCCTTTTTCGTAGGATGGTTGGAACAGAAAGGTCTATGCAATGAATTTTGTCTCTGTTTGATTAACGCGAGATTAGCCTGACAGGTTTCTACTGAAATAGAGAAGGGAAAATAATGAAAAAGGAGGCGTTTCTCATGGAGAAAACGATATATATCGTACGGCATTGCGAAGCGGAAGGTCAGTCTGCGCACGCTGACTTGACCGCAAAAGGCGTTATGCAAGCTAGCAAACTGGCTGATTTTTTTGAGGATAAGCTGGTGGATCGAATTATAACGAGTCCCTTTCTTCGAGCCAGAATGACAGCCCAGCCGTTGTCTGATCAAAAAGGAATTTATTACGAAGAGGATAGTCGTTTAGCAGAAAGAACTTTGAGTGAACATGATTTTGAAGACTGGCTCATTAAATTGGAGGACACTTTCCTTGATTTGAATCTTACCTATGAAGGGGGAGAATCTTCCAATGAAGCGATGAGCCGGGTTTGTGATGTTGTCGATGAGCTGCCGGATGGTTCCCATAGCGTAATCGTGACACATGGAAACTTGATGACATTATTGCTTCGCTGCTTTGATGAACGGATTGGGTTTAAGGAATGGCAGGCGTTAACGAATCCGGACGTCTATCAGATCACGCAGAAAGATGGCCAGGTAGAGATGAAGCGAATTTGGACAGAGGATTCCAATTAAAAGAGCCTCCTTTTGAAAAGAGGCTCTGCATCGGTGAGGATACGAAAAGTCCGTTCCATTTCTATGTCACAGGGGAGGCGTCATAAGAAATAACGTGGTTAATTTGTGTATTGGACCGATGTACTGACATCGGCCAAAGGCTTAACTTGATTCAGCCAGAGGAATCCTTCTGAATGCATCGATCGCATCCACATACGCAGGCTTCCATTTCACGTACGGTGCAGGCTGATGTAGGTTAACTATTCGTATGGTCACCGATGCAAGCTATCCTATCAACTTTTTGTGGGTAATACAAGGAGGAGCCGACAGGTTGATGCAATATAAGCCTATCGAACGGATGCTGAACCAGAAAATTGGATGACCTCTGGTACTTTTCCGTAAGGCAAGAGGAGCAGGCTATTTGATTGTTATGTCTGAAAATTATAATGACTTTACAGGCCGAGTATGGTAAACTGTGAATACTATTTATTGAAAGGGCTGAGGGTGGACAGTGATTAACTAATCTCAATTTCCGACGAAATTTCATTTTGATCTGAACGGAAAACGGGATTAGTCTGTCCATTTTTACTCACACGTAAAGCAGCCCTATTGTACGGGGTTTCTTTGTGTTTTTTTCCTGACTAATCCTTCCGTTCTAAAACGGAGGGTTTTTTTGTCCCTCCACATAGGAGGAATATTTATGTTACTAGGAAAGATTAATGAAATAAGCTATAAGATTGGGGAAACAACTATTTTGGATGCCGTTTCAGCCGAGCTTCCGCAAGACGCATGCATTGCGATTGTCGGAGCGAATGGAGCGGGGAAATCTACACTGCTGTCTATTTTGGCCGGGGAACTGGCTCCCACTTCCGGCTCCATCTATTGGGCTGGCCCACACCCGAGCCTGACCTATTTTAAGCAGGAACAGCGGGAGGAGGGGGACCGGGAAGATACAGGAGACATGTATGCTTACCGTTCCAAGTGGCATCTTCCGGATCATGTCCGCTACGCGACGGCGAGTGGGGGCGAACGGATGAAACTCCGTTTGTCGGCCGCTCTTTCGCGGAACAGCCAGCTCGTATTGCTCGATGAACCGACAAATCATATGGATGCAGAAAGTTTGGAGGAGCTGGTTCGTGTGATTAATCAAAAGCAGGCGACCTATCTCATCGTGTCCCATGACCGCCACTTCATTGACCAGACAGCGGAATATGTGCTGGAGCTGGAAGATGGGAAGATGACCGTGTATACAGGGAACTATACGAGTTACCGTGAGAAAAAAGAGCAGGCGCGCGCCATTCAGGCACATCACTATGAAAAACAGCAACGGGAAATCAAACAAGTGAAGGAACAAATCGCCCAGTTGAAAGAATGGTCAGCCAAGGCGCATGCCGAATCGACCAAAAAGGGTGGAGCGAAAGAATATTATCGGATGAAAGCGAAGAAGAAAGATGTCCAAATTCGTTCGATGCAGAAACGGCTTGAAGCAAAACTGGCCAAGGAGCGGGTTGAGAAACCAGCTGAAGAGACGACCGTTTGGTTTGATGTCAAAGGGGAACGTAAAAAAGGGCACCGCGTCATGGAGCTGCAGAATGTACAAAAATCATACGGCAGTCAACAGCTCTTTTCAAATGTCTCCTTCACCGTGCAAGCAGGCGAGAGACTTGCATTGATTGGCCCCAACGGAAGCGGGAAATCTACGCTTTTTTCCATCTTGAACGGGAACGCAGCATGTGAAGGTGAGGTCTGGCTGTCTAACGGTTTATCAATCGGCTATATGAGTCAGGCCGTCCTTGATTTGCCGCAGGACATTACAATGGCGGAGCATTTCCATCGTGATTCATTTGCTGAACAAGGGAAGCTTCGGACACAGCTGGCAAATCTCGGTTTAACGGAGTCCCATTGGGGATTGAAGTTAGGCGAATTGAGCCAAGGCGAACGAGTCAAAGTGAAACTGATGCAGTTCATCTTGGAAGGGACCGATGTACTGCTGCTGGATGAGCCGACGAATCATCTCGATTTGCCGTCACGAGAGCAGCTGGAAAAAACATTGGAAGCCTTTCCTGGCACGTTGCTCATTGCCTCCCATGACCGGTATTTCGTCGAAAAACTGGCGAAGGGTCTGCTGCTATTTGAAAAGGGTACGATACAGAAACGACCCGTCACCTTTCAAGAATGGACGGAAAGGAAAGACGCGCCCGTGGAAAGAAAGACCCCTGAGGATCGTCTGCGTCTAGAAACGGAGCTGCAAGCCGTGTTAGGCCAATTAAGCATGGAGTTGCCGGGAAGTGACCGATATAAGGAATTGGATGCGGCCTTTCATGAAGTGAGCAGGAAATTAAGAGAAATAAATAAATGATTTTGCGGCGCATGATGAACACATGTCATGCGCCTGTACTTTGTTTAATCAGGTAAGAAAAAATGAAGCGTAAACTGGTTATGCCGTGCTGTTATGACGTTTGGCAGGGTGGGAAGACGGGGATTGACGTACTAGATCGGCTCTGATGTTTAATGGCATGAAAAGTACATCACAATGGTAAGAAGGAGGGATGAGCCATGAATTTCGAGATTAAGCATGTAAAACATGAACATGATTTGATTTCCTTCACATGGAATGATGTCGGGGGCTTCTACAATGTCTACAAAGATGGTGAACATTTATATGAAGGAAACGTGCCGGAATTTCAAGACGGCGACTTCAAGCATGGCAAACTGTATCACTATACAATCGAGCGAGTTGATAATAAAGGGATTGTTGATGTCATTGCAATGCAAACTTCTGCATTTGCGGAAGAGAAAAATATCGAGAATCCATTACAATCGCTAGTCATGACAACCATTGTAGCAAAAACACAAATTGCTCTGGCATGGGAACGAATTAAGGATATAGAAGAATATGAGGTATTTCGAAACGGCGAACTAGTGGATACGGTCAAATCCAACCGATATATCGACCGGGATATTTCGCTGGATCAGCCTTATGCATATGCCATTCGGGCAAAACGGCCATTGGTAGAATCTGAAGAAAAACTGACTACGCTGAAATCCATGTTCTCCACGATTTATGGGGCATTGAACCCGTCGACAAGCCAGAAGGAGACAGCATCCGAAACCTTTACGATGATCAAATGGATTGGAAAGCCGAACGATTTGCTTCTTCCCATCAATCAAAGAGAACGAGAGCTAAGGCCGGTTAACCATTGGAAATTCCGTTACACTACTTTCTTGCGGGAGGAGTGGATAAAAAATCCGAATGTGCTGTCGCCCAACCATTATTTCCATGGAGACGGACGTGGATTTGATCCAAATGGAGAATCGTTCCGAACACGGGTTGATATCGAACTGGCTTATGATCTGGAAAAACATCCTATGACGTTTACGAAGGAAGTCGGCCCTTCTATTGCGTACGATTACCTGAAACAATTCAAAGAAAAAAAGACCGCCTCACCAGATGGCATTACATTAAAACGGTTAGATCATCGGAAAGAGGAATCGGGTTTCCTTTTGGAACACTCGGTCGGCAATCCTTTAACCACCGCCCCGAATATTGATTATGAAGTGAGAGCTGTCCTGCGGCGTCATGGTACGTTTGACATATCCGGCTATTTTGATCCTGCGCCAGATCATGAAATTTACTTATCACGTGGACACGATGGAGAATGGGAACCGGTCTTGCAAGTGGAAAGCAAAGGGCTTGCCTTCATGTCCGATATTATCGCCTATCATTATTGGCGCTGTTCGAACTTTGAATGAGCGGATGATTGAAAACTTCTTTTTTGACAGGAAGTTTTCAATTTGGTACTATTATCTCGAATTCAAGATATTTTATTTCGAGATAAATCCGAGGTGTGAAGCATGAAAAAAACAGCAGGGATTCATCATATAACAGCAATCGTCGGCCATCCTCAGGAAAACGCTGATTTTTATGCGGGCCTGTTAGGACTGCGACTTGTGAAAAAGACGGTGAATTTTGATGATCCAGGAACGTATCATTTATATTTTGGCAATGAAGTCGGTGATCCCGGTACGATTATGACGTTTTTCAATTGGGCAGGCGCGTATCCAGGGAAAATTGGAGATGGTCAGGTCGGAGTAACCGCATTCGTAATACCAAAGGATTCCTTTTCCTTTTGGGAAGATCGATTACAGAGTTTTCATATCCCTTTTACCATCAAGAACCGCTTTAACGAACGATATTTATCATTTTCCGATCCCCACGGCTTGCAGCTGGAGCTTGTGGAAAGGGAAAACGTACCTGAAAATACATGGTCGTTTTCCGGCATCACTCCTAAAGAGGCGATCAATGGATTTGCCGGGGCGACTCTTCTTTCATCCAACCCGGAGGAGACAGCCGGGCTTCTTATGGAAATGGGATTTAAGCAAATTGGCAAGGAAGATGACATGATCCGTTTTCAATCCGAAGCGCCTATCGGTAATCAAATCGATTTGAAATTCACCCCGACAGGACGCGGCAGTATGGGCGTGGGTGTTGTCCATCATATCGCTTTTCGTGCCATCGATGACTATGATCAGCAAGAATGGAGCAAGCTATTTCGGCAGAAAGGCTTTCATGTGACACCTGTTCAGGATCGGAACTATTTTAATTCCATCTACTTTCAGGAGCCGGGTGAGATTTTATTTGAAATTGCAACCGATCCGCCGGGCTTTGCTGTCGATGAGTCACTTGAAACTATGGGATCTTCATTAATGCTGCCTCCACAATATGAACAATACCGGGAACGGCTGAACTCAGACTTAATTCCCTTTACAATTAATGAAAGGCGGGGAAATCAATGAAGCATATTTTTCAAGCGGGGAACCCGCAGCATCCGACGCTATTGTTGCTGCATGGCACTGGCGGAACGGAACAGGACTTGTTGCCACTTGGGCGAATGATTGACGAGGAATCCTCAGTGTTAAGTGTCAGAGGAAACGTGTTGGAAAACGGAATGCCGCGCTTTTTCAAACGGCTTGCAGAAGGTGTATTTGATGAAGAAGATTTGATTTTCCGGACAAAGGAACTGAACGCTTTTCTAGATGAAGCGGCGATGGAATACGGCTTCGACAGATCGAACATCGTGGCAATCGGCTATTCGAACGGTGCGAACATTGCGGCAAGCTTGTTATTTCATTATGCCGAATCATTGAAAGGTGCGATTTTACATCATCCTATGGTCCCTCGGCGTGGCATCGGATTGCCTGATTTAACGGGTGTTCCGGTGTTCATTACAGCTGGAAAAAATGACCCCATCTGTCCTGCGCAAGAAACGATGGATTTGAACAGCTTGCTCGTCGAGGCGGGCGCTCAAACAGAGGTTCACTGGGAAATGAACGGGCATTCGCTGACGCAGACGGAAGTAGAGGCAGCGGCAAAATGGTATGGAAAAAATATTATATAGAGGTGTTGTGAAGTGGTGAAAACAGCAATCGTGTATTACAGCTCAGGCGGTACGAATTATCAACTGGCAAAATGGGCGGCAGAAGCGGCGAAGGAAGCCGGTTCGGAAGTTCGGATTCTAAAAGCGGCCGAAACAGCTCCACAAGCCGCCATTGAATCAAATCCGGCATGGAAAGCGAATGTGGAAGCAACGAAGGATGTACCGGAAGTAAAGCCGGAGGATCTCGAATGGGCAGATGCCATCATTTTCAGCGTTCCCACACGTTTCGGCAATATGCCGGGCCAGATGAAGAATTTCTTGGATACGACAGGCGGGCTCTGGGCAAAAGGAAAACTGGCCAACAAAGCGGTCAGTGCCATGTCATCCGCTCAAAATCCACATGGCGGCCAGGAAGCGACCATCCTTTCCCTCTATACCACCATGTATCACTGGGGTGCCATTGTAGTAGCACCGGGATATACGGATGCAGTCACATTTGGCGCGGGCGGCAATCCTTACGGAACAAGTGTCACTGTCGGCCAAGACGGCAAAATGATCGAAGATGTCCAAGCTGCAGTCAAACATCAAGCCAAACGAACGGTCCAAGTAGCGAAAGCATTGGCACACTTAGAAGCATAAAACGAAAACCGGCGATGTGCCGGTTTTTTTATTTTTACCGCAAGAGGTATACCTGCTTGTGAATAAAGCATTTGGAATGACAGATCTGCCCCATGGATAACGCGGATTTATACATGTGAACTGGCCAGCTAGCATAATCAGTCTGGAACCGAGCGGTTACTAGAATGTTGTTTTAATTTACAAGAAAATCGCTTGTTCTAATTTCACCACAAATGTTAGGATCCATGACCGCTCGTATATTTGTCCAAACCACTCGTATATCGCAGTGACCGCTCGATTATGTTTCCAAACCGCTCGTATATTCCAGTAACCTCTCGAATATTTCGATAACCGCTCGTATCTTCGAAGTAACCTCTCGTATTTTCTGCTGAACCGCTCGATTGTTTAAGGGGGCTCGCTTATTTAAGAGACTGCTCGAATACTGCTCGTACCCGTTGAAAGAATCCTCGATTGCCATTCTCGACTGCTCATTCATCGCCACGAAAAAACCGGCCCACTGCTGGACCGGCTGCTTACCATGACTACTTCGCTCTTTCCGGCCGTGGCCAGATGAAGTAGGAAAGGGAGATGACCACATCGATTGCTAAAATGATTGCCCATAACCGCAGCATGTCATAGAGCGCTTCGGTTTTTTCGGCATCCCCGATGAGGTAGATCATAGCGATGAGGAAGGTGCCTCCAATTATGAAGGCGAGCACATGTTGCATGGAGCCTTTCATGGAATGGCGCGCATGCGCGTATCCCGTTTTCTTCGCCGGCTTTGTGCCTTGTTTTTTTACATAGTATAAAAACCGTTCATCCGCCCAGCGTATCATGCTTTTTCCGAAAGCGATGGAAACGCCAAGATAGATGGCGGCTAAGGCGTGTATTTGTGTGGCAACTGCTCCGTTATACAAATCGGAGGCGGTGACGAGGAGCAACAGTAAATCGATGACGGGTGTGAGGGCGAGGAAAAACAGGCCGAGCCGTTTCTTGTTGAAAATGTATCGTGTGATGAGGCCAGCTAAGATAACGACCCAAAAGCCGATTTCACAGGCAATGATCGTCCAAGCAATAAAATTCATGGATTCACCTCTTAATTTAATACAGTTGTATTGGTTATGTGCATCGTACCATGTTATGTTTAATTAATACAAGTGTATTGTTAAAAATTCTTTTTTATTCTACACTGATAGTATGCCAAAAATAATTAATCATGAAGAGCGGAAACAACAGATTGCACAGGCGATGTGGCGGGTCATTTTGGATAAAGGAATGGAAGGGGCGACAGTGCGAAATATTGCGGAAGAGGCGGGGCTCTCGCTTGGAGCGCTCCGTCATTATTTTTCTACACAAGATGACTTGCTAGTCTATGCAATGACGCTCGTGCAAGAAAGGGCGACGGCCCGTATTGAGGCAGTCGTAAAAAATGAGCTGCCTCCAAAGGAAATGGTACTGGCCGTGCTTTATGAAATTGTGCCGATCAACGAAGAAACCCGAGCTGAAATGGAAGTCTGGTTTGCATTCGTTGCGTATGTCAATCACAGAAAAGAGGAGCTGCCGATCCCGGACGATGGCATTTGGGCAGGCGTTCAAAGGGTCATGCATTACTTAAAAGCAACTTCTTTACTGAAGGAGGGGCTTAATCTGGATTTGGAATCAGAGCGGCTCTATTCTTTGATTGACGGCATTGCGATTCATGCATTGCTGGAGCCGGAACGGTTGGATGCAGAACGGATAAGGAAAACGATTCGCTATCATATTGACTCGATCTTCATGGAAATATAAGGTCTTTTGTTTCATCATCAGAACCGGGACTTACTATTCCTCTTCTCTCCCAAGTATCGCCAAGTAATCAGAAACTTGCTAAAATGTCGGTACTACGAAGGGGAGGTATAAGGTTGATGCGAAAGTGGATCATCCGATTATTGGCTTTTTCTGCAATTACCATTATCTTAAGCGGTTGTTCAGAGAAGGAGAAACCGGAGCCTGACGTGACCGAGGCTTCAGAAAAGGTAAATCTTGACCCTGGGCAGTCGAAAGAGGCTGAAGAGGAAACACCGGCTCCTAGTGTTTTAGACGAAATAAAAGAAATACAAATACCGGATTCAGAGGAAACGTTCCGGGCCCAAAAGCCTGGGATATTTACCGCGGATATTCCACATGAAGAGGAGACGAAGCAGAAATGGGGACGCTTCGGGCTCGGCGACTATAAAGAGGAATTGACTCAGAAACTAAGTGAGGTGACAGCGGAAACGCAGGACCCAGAATTGTTGTTTAAGGCGCTTCATTATTATGTCGGCAGCAACGCCTATGATAAGGTAGCAACCGATTTGGAAGAATTTAATGTAGATTGGTTTGAGCCTTACTTGCCGGAACCCGGCGAAGTGGAAGGTGCGCAGGAAGCTGAGCAACAGCCTGGAAAAGCGATCATCTTGCTGGACGCCAGTTCCAGTATGCTGCTGTCCGTTGAGGGAAAACAGAAAATGTCGATCGCCAAGCGGGCAACATCGCGTTTTGCAAGTACGATCGGAATGAGGGATGATGTGTCGCTTGTCGTGTATGGACATGCCGGGACGCAAAATCAGTCCGATAAAGAATTATCTTGTACGACGATCGAAGAAGTATATCCGATGAGCGCGTTTGATGCGGCAAAATTCAAAGACGCTGTAGACGGTGTGGAAGCGAAAGGCTGGACGCCGATTGCCGAAGCGATAAAATTTGCTCGGGAACAGTCAGAGGGGTCAACAGAAAATCTGACCGTCTACATCGTGAGTGATGGTGCAGAAACATGCGGCGGGGATCCAGTGGCGGAGGCGAAGGCGTTTGCTGAGGCTAATGCCGGGCGTAAAGTGAATATAATTGGTTTTGATGTGGACCAGCAAGGCGAACAGCAATTAAAAGCGGTAGCAGAAGCCGGAAAAGGGGAGTATATTTCGGCTAAAACAATCGATGAACTCGATCAGTCGATTACAAAGCAGTGGCTTCCTTCATTGCAAGATATTATGGGCAAATCCAACTCGTTATTGAAGCATTGGGGCCAAGGATATGATGAGATGGTCAATCGCTCTGCTATTGCATCTCAATTCTGGTATGCCTCGCTGAATGAATCGAGCCGCATGTTCGAGGCGTTGCAGGTGATGAGAAGTGAAAAGATGATAACTGTCGAAGTCTATAATGAAATTAAAGAAATGATCAATGCGAAAGAAGCCGCTGCCATTGAAGTGAAAAAGGAACTGAACGAACGGGCACGGATCCGGGTCGAAAATGAACGGCAAGAAATCATTGACCGAGTTAACGACTGGACGGACCGAATGTTCGAATTGCGGAAAACTCAGGGGAAATAAAGGGAGAGGGCCAGTCGAGCGGAGGATAGCGTGAGACTGGCTCATTCATTTTCGTCATCGACCAATTGACGAATTTGAACTTTTATCAAAAGGGAACGTCTCTATTAGAAGGGAGGCGCTACGATGAAGAAATGGAAAGTCTTAACGATCGGGTCACTTGTATGTGTAATATGCCTACTCATTCCAGCTTTTAAGCCGGACGTTTGGGATCATAATCTTGAATTAATGAAGGAGCAGATCCGTAAGATGGACCCTCAACAACAAGTTGCACTATCGGACATCACGCCGTTTGAATGGGACGTCCTTTACTCATTTGATCCGTATGCTTCAAAGGAAGCAGTGTATGAGACGGTCGGATACCGGTGGGACAACATCCAAGAAACGGTGAGTGAAGATATGAACCAGATTGTTTTCATGCACGATGGAAAAGTCGTATGTCATATTTATGGATACCCTTCCCGTAATGGTTTTGGTTTGTATGTGAATGGACGGGATGAGGAAGAACCGGTTGCAAGTATCCATTCCACTGACCATGTTTTATTGATGCCCGAACAAATGGAGGATGCGATTTTGCTATATCAAACAGTAAAATAGGAAGCCGCCATGCCAAGCATGACAGCTTCCTATTTTTCGCGTGGCAGCACAATTCGGAAGAGCGTCCCTTTGCCTTGTTCGCTTTCCACTGTAATGGTGCCGCCGTGCAGTTGGACGAGCTGTTTGACGATGGACAGTCCGAGTCCGAACTCGCCGTATGGGTTCGTCGTGCGGGAATCAATTGCTTTATAAAATCGGTTCCAGATCTTTTCCACTTCTTCTGCCTGCATGCCGATTCCAGTGTCCTCGATCTCAATGACTGTTTCTTCGTCTGCTGAATGACCTCGCAGCCAGATCGTGCCCTTTTCGGTGAACTGAATACTATTTTTCGTAATGTTAATTAACACTTGGGTCAGCCGGTCATAATCGGCCCATACAGATACCTGGCCATCCACGGAAACGTTGATCCGGTCGCCCTTTTCTTCTGCTGCATCTTCCAGCTGTTCACCGATAATTTCAAGCAGCTCGCGCAGATCAATTTCTTGTTTCATCAGGGTGACTTGATTGGAGCGGATTTTTTCGTAATCCAGATTTTCATTCACAAGCCGGATGAGCCGCATCGTTTCACGGCTTGCCAGTTCCAGCCCACGTTCCTTTTCCGACTCGGATATCATATCGTTTCGAAGTCCTTCGATAATGCCACGGATGGTCGTAAGCGGGGTGCGAAGTTCATGTGATACATCCGCCATGAATTGCCTGCGCCGGTTCTCCAGGCTTTCAATCTCTTCCATGGATGCCCCTAGCTTTTCCACCATGCCATTGAAGTCTCCTGCAAATTCCCCGATTTCATCGACTTCAGATGAGGGAATCCGGACGGAGTAATCGCCTTGTGAGACGTTCGCCGTCGCAGCACGAAGCCGTTTGATACGCCTGCCGTGGAATCGGGATAACAGGCTGCTGAGCAAAAGGGCAGCCAGCAGGGCAAGACCCATCGCATAGAGCACATAGCTGTTCAACTCGGAGATGAGTTCGCGCGACCCTTTTATGGGCGACGTGAGCAGGATACCGCCCCCGAAATGCCCATTATGGAAATACGGCAGCAAAGCGAAGGTCACAGCTTGGTTAAACCGCTTATATTCCTGCTTTACTGTAATGGCCTTGCCGTTTTGCAGTTCGTTCCATTCCTCTTCATTCAGCTCAATCAAAGCAGTCTTCAATCCTGTGGAATAAATAATCCGGGAATTTTCATCAAACAGGCTGTACTGGATATCACGGCCGCCGAGCACATGGCCGTAGGATTGCAACACCATCCGTGAATTGCCATTGGTCTCAAGTTCATTCAAAATGGAGGAGCCGTATGACAACAGTTCTTCGGTTTTATTTTCGTAAACGAAATTGCGGGCGAAACTTGAAAACAGCAAGCTTAGAATCACAAAAGCGATAATAATAACGCCAAGGTGACTCGCCAGCTGCTGATAGAAATATTTAATTTTCATCGTCCGCTTCCTTCTGACTCGTCAAATCGGTACCCGACGCCCCATACCGTATGGAAAAAAGGTGTTTCATCGGTTGAAACCTTCGTCCGCAGTCTTTTTATATGGACATCGACCGTCCGATCGTCCCCGTAGAAATCATAGCCCCAAACTCGGTCCAGCAATTGTTCGCGTGAGAAAACTTGTTTAGGATGCTGGATGAAAAAATGAAGCAGGTCAAATTCCTTCGGTGTAAGATTTGGAACGGGCTTCCCGTCCAGGAGCACTTCCCGCGTGCTCGGATTCAACTTAAAATGGACAGTTGTGAGCCAGTCGGGATCTTGCGCTTGAGATTCCTTGTGGCCAGCGTACCGGCGGGTAACCGCCTTGATGCGGGCGAGCAAAGCGAGCGGGCTGAAGGGCTTCGTCACGTAGTCATCTGCCCCCATTTCAAGCCCCAGTACTTGCTCGGATTCGGTGTTTTTCGCCGTCAGCATAATAATGGGAACTTCCACTTGCTGTTGGCGCAACTTCCGGCAAATCGTGACGCCATCCATGCCGGGCAGCATCCAATCGATAATGAGGCAATCCCACTTTTCTTCATGTGCCCGTTCATAGCCGACCAAGCCATCCGCTACAAATTCCCCTTGTATTTTTTCTTTCTCAAAAAAGAGCCCGATCATGGAAGCGACACTTTCATTGTCTTCGATTACTAGGATTTTCAATGGCTTGTCCTCCCTTTAAGATTCGTTACTGAAATTATATCGGAAGATGGCATGGCAAAACACCTCTGCCGCTTGTTCGACAAAGGTGTTGGCTGCGCGTATATCCGCATATCTCTTTTATTTCAAATCCGCATTGCTAGTCAACGTCAATTCCACAGTCTGCTGTTGGTTTTCCCGATAAATCGTCAATTTCGCTTTGTCACCGATTTTCAGGTCGGAATAAAGGACTTTACGAAGATCCATTGCGTTCGTGATGTTTGTGCCGTTAATTGAAGTAATAACGTCCTGCTCCTTCAAGCCGGCCTTCGCAGCGGCGGAATTTGGATCGACGGACGTGACCATGACGCCGCCTTCCACTTCCTTCGGCAAGTGTTGGACATACATATATGGGACATTTGAGAGATCTGCAAGACCGACTCCCATGTATGGACGTTCGATTTTACCGGATTTCATAATTTGTTCCACGAGCGGAACGACATCATTGCTCGGAATAGCAAAGCCAATGCCTTCCACACCGCTTTCTGCAATTTTTAAGCTGTTGATGCCGATGACTTTTCCTTCTTCATTGATAAGCGCGCCGCCACTATTTCCTGGATTGATGGCCGCATCGGTTTGGATAACGTCCATTTTCCAAGCGCCGGCTGAAGTGTTGACGTCGATCGAACGGGCAGGTGCGCTAATGATGCCCCGTGTTACTGTTCCAGAGAAATCGAGGCTGAGCGGGTTTCCGATGGCGATGACGGAATCGCCTGCACGGACTTGATCGGAATTTCCGAATTCCAAGTACGTATCCACGTATTTCTTGTCGATTTTCACAACTGCCAAGTCTGTCAATGCATCGCTGCCGACTAATTCCCCCTCGGCTTTTTCTCCTTTCGAAGTCGTAACTTCTATTTTGGCAGCACCTTCGATGACATGATTGTTTGTCACGATGTAAGCCGTCTTATCCTCGATTTTAAAGACAACCCCGGAGCCTGTCCCGTATTCAGAAATAGAGGAGCCCCCCGCAAACCGGTTACCTTGCTCCTGATAATTAGTAATCCCAACTATCGCTTTCGATGTGTTTTCCACCATGTCCGACAAGGAAGTATTTTTCGTTACTGCTGTGTTAACCACATTCGTGTTGCTCGTTTTGTCCTGTGAGGAAAGAACTGACGAAGGTGTTTCCGTTTTGGACTGGGCATTCAGCAGATCTGTATTCGCCACCACACCGAGAGTCAAAGCAGAGCCGACGACCCCTGCACCAATAGTAGATAGCAACCGTTTTCCGAATGAGTTTTCCATGAATAAAACCCCTTTACTATGAGTAGTTAAGTTGATTGTAAAGGGAAGATGTTAACAAATTATTACGGAAGTATGAGTAGATGTTTAATAAATGAGTTAGAATGCCGGAGAAAGTTAAAAGCGTAATATAGAGTCGCCGCATATAATCTTATAACTTGAAATAGTAAATATAGTCAGATAGAATAAAAGGAGAATTGGAAGATAAGTGGAGGGACAGGATGAAATAAAATGTAAGCGCATTCAAAATGAATAACCTGTCTTATCTCTTCATAAGGTGGCTTTGTGTGCAATCGAGCACTTTACAATAGCAATTTTTAAGAGAATAGGGAGGAATGGAACATGGTACAAGCTGTAGAAAAACACGTTTATGCGTTTCCGAACACAGAAGGGGCAAAGGTGAACTTCAAGGAGCGGTACGATAATTATATCGGCGGTAAATGGACAGCCCCCGTGAAAGGGGAGTACTTTGACAATGTCACGCCTGTGACCGGCAAAGTGTTTACACAAGTGGCCCGTTCCACGGCCGAGGACATTGAGCTTGCTCTCGACGCAGCGCATGCCGCAAAGGATGTTTGGGGGAAGACATCCGTTACGGAACGCGCGAATATCCTTTTGAAGATTGCTGATCGAATGGAAGAGAATTTGGAAATGCTTGCAGTTGCAGAAACGTGGGAGAACGGGAAAGCCGTGCGGGAGACGCTGAATGCCGACCTGCCGTTAGCGATCGACCACTTCCGCTACTTTGCCTCTGCGATTCGTTCGCAGGAAGGCGGCGTCAGCCAAATCGACAATCATACAGTGGCTTATCATTTCCACGAACCGATCGGGGTTGTCGGGCAGATCATTCCATGGAACTTCCCGCTGCTTATGGCAGTATGGAAGCTGGCTCCGGCGCTTGCCGCAGGGAACTGCGTTGTCTTGAAGCCGGCGGAACAGACGCCTTCGTCCATCATGGTGCTAATGGAATTAATTGAAGACCTGCTTCCTGCTGGTGTTGTGAATATCGTAAACGGGTTTGGCCTCGAAGCAGGAAAACCGCTTGCGTCCAGCCCTCGGATCGGCAAGATTGCGTTTACAGGTGAAACGACAACAGGCCGACTGATTATGCAATATGCATCTCAAAATTTAATTCCTGTCACGTTAGAACTTGGCGGTAAATCACCGAACATTTTCTTTGAAGATGTAATGGCTGAGGATGATTCGTTCTTGGATAAAGCAGTCGAAGGATTTGTCCTATTCGCGTTGAATCAAGGCGAAGTGTGTACATGTCCATCGCGTGCGCTCATCCAGGAGTCTATCTATGACAAGTTCATGGAACGTGCGATTGAGCGGGTAAAGGCGATCAAAACAGGCAATCCGCTTGACCCGACCGTTATGATGGGTGCGCAGGCATCGACAGAACAAATGGAAAAAATCCTTTCTTATCTCGATATCGGTAAGCAGGAAGGGGCAGAATGCCTGACTGGAGGCGACCGCAACAAGATGGAAGGGGACTTGGCGGACGGTTATTATATCCAGCCGACTGTTTTTAAAGGAAATAACAAGATGCGGATTTTCCAGGAAGAGATTTTCGGGCCTGTCGTATCCGTAACGACTTTCAAAACAAAGGAAGAAGCGCTGGAAATCGCCAATGATACGTTATACGGATTAGGTGCAGGTGTCTGGACGCGTGATATGAATACGGCTTATCGTTTTGGTCGCGGCATTGAGGCGGGGCGTGTTTGGACGAACTGCTACCACGCCTATCCGGCCCACGCTGCATTCGGCGGCTATAAGGCATCCGGCATCGGGCGGGAAAACCACCTTCAAATGCTGGCGCATTACCAGCAGACGAAAAACATGCTCGTCAGCTATAGCGAAGACAAGCTAGGATTCTTTTAATGGAAAGGAGACGGGTCCATGCCTGAACGCGTTTTAGCGACAGACGCTGCTTTGGGGTTGATCGAAAAGCTGAAGGCGAAGCACGGCCCGCTCATGTTCCATCAATCGGGCGGCTGCTGTGACGGATCCTCCCCGATGTGTTATCCGGAAGGGGACTTGATCATCGGCGACCAGGACGTGCTTCTCGGCCATATCGGCGGTGTGCCGTTTTATATGCTTAAAAATCAGTATGAGTATTGGAAACATACGCAGCTGATTATTGATGTCGTAGATGGGAGGGGTGGCATGTTTTCGCTGGAAGGCGTTGAGGGCAAGCGGTTCCTCACCAGGTCCCGCGCTTTCACGGCGGAAGAAAATGAAAAGATACGGCAAGCTGCAGAGACATAAACAATTTTCGAGGAGATAGACACCCTGTTTATCTCCTTTTGTCGCGCGTACAAAAAACGCCTCCTGCTGGAAGCGTTTTTTTCAAATGAATCTTTTTCGTTCTTCGGGTGTCGGCAGCATGCAAGCTTCTTCCTGTTTGCCAAACCATTTGTAACGGTTTTTGGCGACATAATCATAAACTTTATCACGAATTTTTCGTGGAACCAGAATAAATAGGAAGAGCAGATGCCAGAGGCCATCAAGTTTCTTTGCAATATGCAGAGCGGCAGCAGACTTTGTGTAGGCTCTCCCATTATCAATCAAGACCAGACTGTCCACATCATCTGGAATATGAAATTGCTTCACATATTTTTTTCCGGTGTCACTTTGCAGTGAGGAAAAAAGAAAATGATTGGCTGGATCTCGTTTAATGATGAATTGGACGCTGGAGTTGCAGAAGTTGCACTCGCCATCGAAGAGGACAATTCGTTTCATGTTTCTCTCCCTCCTTCTGGGGGCTTTTATTACTACTATATCCTTTCTGAGTTATGGTGAAACGGAAGAATTCTTTTATTGGTGACTGAATATTTAGTATACCAAAGCCTGATTCATAATATAATAGTTTACTCGTTCTAATAGAATAGGGGGTAACTAATAGTAGCGGAGTCCTGTCGTTCATTGGTGATGGTTCAAGTGGTCACGGATTACTTTGAAGGAGGATGATGTGAATGGGACAAAAACCGGTTGATCCAACTGAGATGGAACGCAGACGAGATCTGGACTATATTGCCTCTTTGGATATGATCGGAGAAGGAGCTCCAGTTCACTATGCAAATGATGAGGCAGGTAATAAAAGAAGAACAGAGGCGGCAGGTTTCGATGAATCTGAACTGCCGCCCGCCTATCAATGATAACGTGCCCCACTATGTGGGGTGTATTTATTTTCCTGAAGAATCGTTAAATACGTCATCCAAACTGTTCGTGACCTTCAATGTATTGATTGGTCGATGAGCAGCGTAATGGATAGCTCCGTGGCCACCGATATAAAAATCGGTGTTTTTTTGTGTTGCCGCAAATTCGTCCAATTCATCCAATAAGCCCGGATTTTTCTTGAAAGGCACTGAGGTTGAGGCGGATAACAGCACTTTCGCCGGCTTCAACCTTTTGACAAGAGATTGAATGGCGCCTGGGGCAGGTGAGGAGGCCACAACAATCGTTTTGTACCCCTTCATCATGCTCTTCAGCGCTAAAATATGGATCGGAATTTCATGCCGTTCGTCTGGCAGGCATGCCGTTACGAGAATGGGTGCATCATTCCGATATTGATGGGTTCTGCGGATCTGCACAAGGAAATCACGTACAACGAGACTGGAGACGGACTCTTGATACTCATCCCATTCACCAAGTTCCCACCGCAATCCGACTTCTTTCAGGAAGGGGATGACGATGGTATCGAGAAATGGCGCTAAGCCGAGCTCGAGATAAGCGTTTTGCAACAAAACATTCAATTCGATTTCGTCACAAACGGTACCGCTATCTAACAGCTTTCGGACAGTTTCATTTTCATTAGCCGAAGGCGATTCAATAGAAGGGGCTTTGGAAATGAAAGTCCCTGCCTCCATTTCTTCTTTCGCCATGTCAGCTGCTTGGCGAATCGGAAAGCCTTGGTCGGCCAGTGTTTTGACTTTTGCTAACAGCTGGATGTCCTGCTCGCTATATACTCGGTATCCGTTTGGCAGACGATCTGGGACGATCAGGGAATACCTCTCTTCCCATTTACGGATGACTTGTGTCGAAAGCCCCGTGGCCTCTGCTACTTGTTTGATTGTATATACGCCATTTTCTGAGACAGACATTCGAGTGCTCACTTCCTTCACAAGACGCTGTAAATAGTATATCCGATTTTTTACACTCGTACAACGTTTGATGTACAATGATTGTACAGGGTTTATCTGAAATTGAAATGAAAAGGGTGTGAATGGAAGTGAAGAAAGCGTATCAACTGCTCTGTATCGGCATTGTTACGGGTTTAGTGCTGTCCTTGTTTTTCAAATGGGTTGAACAGGCAACTGGCCATAAGGTCTATACCTTGTTATTGAATGTGGATTATATACCCGTTTTCCGTAATTATACGTATTCCGAACCTGTAGAAGTACTGTTTCATCTGATTGTCTCCATTGTCCTCGTATTTGTTCTCCAACTCGTGATAGAAAAGAGGAACATCAAACAGATCATTGGCTTCTGTACATTGGTCAATCTTTTAATTGGGGCTCTTATTTATCCGACAACGGGTCTATCGATGCGTACACCACCTATTGATAGTGTGCCTGCTATCGTTTATTGGCTGATTGGGCATATTGTATACGGATTGCTTCTAGGGATTCTCCTTACCCGTACCTGGTGGGGGAAGAAGGCTGTACAGAGAGAAGTGTAAGAGATGTTATCAAACTATGTACAAACGTTTGACATAGTGAGGAGCTAGCATTCATAATATAGGAATCAGCAAGTGGAAGGGGAAGTTAAAATGGTCATCAAATTCTTTTCGAGGACAAGCCGTCCTGTGGTTGTAAGACAACCGCAAGATAGAGTTATTCCGAAACCTGTTATCCATCTCCACGCATATCCCACGTTACAAAAGCAGATGGAACTGATTCATTTTACATTGGATGATCTAGTCCTCCTCCAGAGTTATGAACCGTTTGTCCGCGAAGGTGTTGGGGAAATCGTTTCTATTTTCTATGAAAAAGTGTTAGAGGTACCGACCTTGCGGGAGTTAATCGAAGAACGTTCTAATATGGACCATTTGAAGAAAGTGCTGGCCGACTACATTATCAGCATGTTTGATGGCATTTTTAACGATGACTCCATTCAAAGGAAAGAGAAATTGGCGGCTATCCATTTCCGCATGGGAGTAGAGCCGAAATGGTATGTCGGGATGTTTTATCAGATTGAGCAAGTGCTGGTTCGATTAATTACTGAGCCAATCGATTCGAGTGCTGAAAAGGAGCAGGCCGTCCAAACGGTTGGGAAGCTTTTGAATCTGGAGATGCAGATTGTTTTGGAAGCTTATGAACGAAATAACGAAAAGATTAGAAAAGAGCAATATGAGCGTGTGAAAAGTGAACTAAAAGGGAAAATATCATCGATTAGTGAAAGTCTGGCAGGATTGACAGATGAAACGCATGCTTCGGTGGAAGAGGCAAACGGAAATGTCGCGGGAATGCGAACTCTAATTCAGAAAAGAGTGCAGGATGTAGGGGCCATCCGTACTTATGCGGAAAATGGCCGTGAAAAAATTAAGGAATTGGATGTACATATGACAGCCGTAATGGAAGAGACGGAACATATGGGGGAACTTGTTGGTGAATTGACCCGCTCTTCCAAAGAAATCATCTCGATCGCAGACCTTGTAAAAGGCATCGCTGAACAGACGAATTTGCTGTCGCTAAATGCTTCCATTGAAGCTGCAAGGGCCGGTGAAGCTGGAAGGGGATTTGCGGTCGTGGCGAAAGAAGTCCGGGCACTGGCCGAGCAATCCAAGCAGTCAGTGGAACAGATCACTACACATATTCGACAATCGACCGAGCTGACGAGACAAACAGTTGAAGTAATTGGAACGGTACGGCAAGGAGTTCACGCTGGACTGGAAAAATCGGGTGAATCCAGATTGAAATTTGAAAAGATCCATAATGCCATCGTCTCCAACGCGCAGGACATTCACCAAATGGAATCGGATATTGCGGCTCTGTTAGAAGTGTTCCATGAGATCGGGAAAGAGACGAAGAAAGTGTCCGCCACTGCGGATAGCCTCCATCAGACGGCGATTCATATATAAAGGAGTGAACAGAATGTTTTTAGCGTGGAATGAAATCGTCAAGAATAAACTGAGGTTTGCGCTTATTACCGGCGTATTGCTGCTTGTCGCCTATTTGGTTTTCTTTTTATCTGGATTGGCGACTGGGTTGAAGAATTTAAACCGGGAAGCGGTCGATAATTGGAAAGCCGATGCGGTCGTATTGACGGATGAATCAGACAAAAGCCTTTATCAGTCGTCTTTGACGCTCGATCAGGCCAAGGATGTCAAAGCGGATGAAACGGCTGTCCTTGGTCAAATGAGTGCCATTGCAAACAATGGGAAAAAGAAGACGAATGTCTCATTGTTCGGCATTCGGCCGGAGGAGTTTTTAATGCCGGCCATCTCAGAAGGAAATCCTTTCAGTGCGGAAAATGAAGTCGTTGCAGATGCCTCCTTGAAAGAAGAGGGTTTTACGGTCGGAGATGAATTAAGCATCTCGTCGACAGATATAAAGCTAAAAATAACCGGATTTATGGAAGCCTCCCGGTTCAATGCCTCCCCTGTGCTTTACATGGATCTGGACACATTGAATCGTGTGAAGTATGGAGAAGCGGTGGAAGCGAACAAGGATCGGATTAATGCGGTCGTCATCCGGGGTGAAAAAACGGAGATTGCAGATGATTCGCTCGAAGTCATTGAAACTGAAACGTTTATTAAAAATTTGCCTGGCTATACCGAGCAGAATTTGACACTGACTTTTATGATCTACTTTCTATTTATCATCTCTTCTGTGATCGTTGCCATTTTCTTATACGTCTTGACGGTGCAGAAAATTAGCATGTTTGGTGTCATGAAAGCGCAAGGAATTTCAAGCTTTTATCTATCCAGATCGGTCATCGCCCAAACGTTTTTACTGGCGTTTGTTGGGGTTGCCATCGGCCTGGTGCTCACTTTGGTAACCGGAGCCTTTTTGCCGGCTGCCGTGCCAGTTTCTTTTGATATACCTACGATGCTCGTGTACGGAGCTGTATTAGTAGTGGTCGCGATTGCAGGAGCGGTGTTCTCTGTCATGACAATTGTACGGATTGATCCATTAAAGGCGATAGGAGGGTGAGGAAGATGACAGTTCTTGAATTACAGCAAGTGACGAAGACGTTTGGAAGTGGAAGAACGCAAGTAGAGGCTTTGAAGGAGACTGATTTTCAGGCGGATGAAAAAGAATTGATTGCCATTATTGGCCCTTCTGGTTCTGGGAAAAGTACGTTTTTAACAATTGTCGGTGGGTTATTGTCACCCTCGTCCGGAGAGGTCATCTTAAATGGGCAGCCGATTTCCAATGTGAATGAACGGGAGCGTTCCCAAATCCGCTTAAAAGAAATTGGTTTTGTCTTGCAGGCATCCAATCTCGTTCCTTTCCTGACGGTGGATAAGCAGATGAAACTGCTCGACCAAGTGAAAAAAGGAAATATGAATAAAGCGGAGCTGGAGCAATTATATGAGGATTTAGGAATTGGAGAGCTTCGGAAAAAGTATCCTGCCGATTTGTCCGGCGGGGAACGCCAGCGGGTTGCGATTGCAAAAGCTCTGTACACCAATCCGTCGATCATCTTAGCGGACGAACCGACTGCATCCTTGGATTCGGACCGGGCTTATGAAGTGATGGAGCTGTTGAAACATGAAACGAAAAGCAAAGGAACGACAACGATTGTCGTGACACATGATATTCGATTAACCGAGTACTGTGACAAAGTCTATAAGATGACGGATGGCGTATTGACTTTGGAGGAAAACTGAAACAAATAGTGCGTAAAAAAGCCCGTTGCTGCGGGGAAATTCATACTAAGAGGATGAACGAGATGAAAACAACAATTGTATGGTTCCGCAAAGATCTGAGGCTGCATGATCACCCAGCTTTGTTTGAAGCGGCATCCCTTGGAAAGGTGATTCCTGTCTTTATTTGGACGCCTGAAGATGAAAAGGCATTTAGCGAAAGCGGCCCGTCGTTATGGTGGCTGCATCGTTCATTGCAGGCATTTGAAAATCGATTGAACGGTTTAGGAGTTCAATTAGTGATCCGTAAGGGAGAAAGCGCAAACGTTCTAGCCGAATTGGCAAAAGAAACGCAGGCGGACGGCATCTTTTTCAATGAACGATTTGAACCGGCGCACCGGGCAAAAGATGAAGAGGCTGTGGACTTGCTTCGTCTGCTCGATCTCGACGTGCAGATATTCAGAGGAAATCTGTTATTTGATCCGTATGCTATTAAAAATTCAAAGGGAGAGCCTTTTAAGGTTTTCACAGCATTTTGGAAGAAAAATTTAGAGGAACTCGTTCCGCGGCCTTTACAAGTTCCGTTTCTACAAGGGATGGAGGAGAAATGGCCCTCCTTGGCGATCGAAGAGTTAGGCTTCCTGGTTCATCGAGATTGGGCTGAATGCTTTGAAAGTATGTGGGAGCCTGGTGAACAAGGTGCAATTGAAAAATGGGAAGAATTTATGGATGAGCCTTTGCTTTATTACGGAACGGAACGTGATTTATTTGCCGGGGAAATAGCTGCTGTCTCCATGCTTTCTCCCGCTATAGCCGCAGGGGATATCAGTGTAAGGTCCATCTGGCATTCTGCCAAACGAATTAGCGACGCCTCGGTGCTGCCGGCTGTCCACCAATCTGTCATGTCGTTTCTGCGCCAGTTGGCGTGGCGAGATTTTGCCTATTATCAGCTCGTCTGGTTTCCGCAAATGGTGAATGAGCCACTGATTGCCTATTTCTCGCAATTCCCTTGGAGCGGGACAAAGGAGCAGCTGGATCAGTGGAAGCAGGGACAAACAGGATATCCTCTCGTTGATGCGGGCATGCGTGAATTACAGAAAACGGGTGTCATTCATAATCGGGTTCGCATGGTAGCTGCGTCGTTTCTAGTAAAACACTTGCTTATCCCGTGGACAGAAGGGGCTGACTGGTTCCGGAAATCGTTGGTTGATTATGATGTGGCGAACAATGCGATGGGCTGGCAATGGGTAGCGGGGACGGGAATCGATGCGGCTCCCTATTTTAGGATTTTTAATCCGGTTGCCCAAAGTGAAAAATTCGATGCGAATGGTGACTATATCCGCAAGTGGGTTCCTGAATTGGCCAATTTGCCGGCGCCGCATATTCATAAACCATGGGATGCCCCTCCGGCTCTCTTAAGAGAAGCGAATGTTCAGCTCGATTTGACGTATCCGAGACCTATTGTCGACCATTCATTGGCGAGAAAGCGTGCTTTGCAAGCGTATAATGAATTGCGAAAACAAGAATAATCAGCCAGGGAATAGAACTTTTAATTGTAATCATGGCACCCATAGTCGCTCGCCCGTTTCTCCTCTCCATTGTGGCATGTAATAGAGGGAGGAGGTGAGAAGCATGATGCAACATGGATGTTGCCCGAATTCCCAAGTCCAGCCAGTCGTTTGCCCAACTCAATACCGTTATCACGATACATTCATTCCACAAGAAGTGCCTTACATTCACCCGATTGTTAACGTCAATCGTCAACACATGGTAGAAGTACCTCGTCACTACGTGGCAGTAACGAATGAGACGGTAATGGGAGCGCCGACAACTGCTTTTCCGGTTGGAGGATACGGACCTGGATTTGGCCCTGGCCCTGGCCCTGGTTTTGGACGGAGACGACGTTTCTTTTGATATGATGAATAACAAAAAGCTGCTCCCTTAACGGGAACAGCTTTTTTGTTAATCAATACTGAAATATCGTGCGTCTGGGTGAGCAAACACAATGGCTGAAACGGATGCTTCAGGTTCCATCATAAACTCTTCAGTTAAATGGACGCCAATGTCCTCTGGTTTGAGAAGGCCGAACAATTTGGCTTGGTCTTCCAGGCGTGGACAGGCTGGATACCCGAACGAGAAACGCTGGCCTTGGTACTTGGCTGCGAATCGTTCGCGCATCGTGAAGTCAGTCGGATCCGGGAAGCCCCATTGATCCCGTATTTCCTGATGAACACGTTCAGCGAATCCCTCTGCCAGTTCCAGAGCGGTTGCTTGGAAGGCGTGGCTTTCTAAAAATTTTCCTTTCGCCTTCAATTCGTTGGCGTAGCTACGAACTCCATGCCCGGCAGTTACCTGCATAAAACAGACATAGTCCATAATGCCGCTGCTCACCGGTTTCAAATAATCAGCGAGACAAAGGAATGGTTCACGACTTTGGCGAGGGAATGTAAACCGTTCGATTTCCCTTGTCGCATCCTCAGGATCATAGATAACCACATCATCGCCGTCCGCTTGGGCAGGGAAGAACTGATACATGCCGGAAGCGGACAAATTACCTGATTCCAAGAAGCCGGTAACAAGTTCATGTAATTGGACGGCTCGCTCTTCTCTGTTTTGAAGCATTTTATCAACATTGCCTCGCATGCCGAGATGATGTCCGATCAATGTCCGCATGTTTACATACGGATAGAGGTGGGCTACTGAATAATCCTTCATGACGCGTCGGCGTAAGTCGTTCGGGACGAACACCGGCACATCCTCGCTCACTGTCTTGACTGGACGCGGCAGAACGGCGACCGCGGTATCTCTCGTTGCTCGATATGCTTCCGTCTCCGCGCGCTTTTCCTGTTTCTCTGCAAGTTCCACTAACAGGGCTTCCTTCTCTCCGCTTTGCAGCCGGTTGGCGAGATCTAAGCCTTGCATGGCATCCTTTGCATACAGAACCGGCCCGTCATATTCCGGTGCGATTTTTGTTTCTGTAAACCGGCGGGTCAGTGCAGCGCCACCTACCATGACTGGTGTATCAATGCCGGCCGCTTTAAAGTCTTGGGCTGTCAGCACCATCTGCTGGGCGGATTTTACGAGCAGGCCGGAGAGGCCGATTATGTCGGGCTTTTCCTTCCGGATGACGTCAATCAGCGTCGCGGGGGTCACCTTAATGCCAATGTCGATCACTTTAAAGCCATTATTGCTTAAAATGATATCCACCAGGTTTTTCCCGATATCGTGGACGTCTCCTTTTACGGTAGCCAGAATGATTTTCCCTTTCCCTGAATCATCCTCTTTTTTTTCCATGAAATTTTCCAGGAACGAGACGGAAGCCTTCATTACTTCGGCGCTTTGGAGCACCTCCGCTACAATCAGCTGGTTGTCATTGAATAATCTTCCGACTTCCGCCATGCCCTCCATTAATGGGCCGTTTATGACATCGAGCGGCGTGTCGTACATTTCGAGTGCGGCTTCCAGGTCCGGGATCAGCCCCTCTTTTGTACCTTCAACGACGTAATAGGCAAGCCGCTCGGGAACAGTCTTCGGTATATCGTCTTCTGTCTTTTCCTTCTTTTTATCCCTATAAAAATCGGTGAATTCGGCAAGTGTTGCATCGGTCGTGTTGAATAACAGATCATTAGCGAGCTTCACTTCTTTTTCCGGAATGGATGCGTAACGCTCCAGTTTTTCCGTATTGACAATCGCGTAGTCAAGACCGGCTTGTGTACAGTGGTAGAGATACACCGCATTTAATACTTCCCGTCCGACTGGCGGCAAGCCGAAGGAAACGTTACTTACGCCAAGTGTCGTCAAGGTGCGAGGCATCTTTTCTTTGATTAAACGAATACCTTCGATTGTTTCAACGGCCGATCCAATATATTGTTCATCACCCGTGCCGACAGGGAATACGAGAGGGTCAAAAATGATGTCTTCCGGTGCCAGGCCCCATTTGTTTACGAGCAAGTCATAGGAACGCTCGGCGATTTCCAGCTTTCGTTCGCGTGTCACTGCCATTCCTATTTCGTCAATTGTACCGACAACAACGGCTGCCCCAAACTTCTTTACAAGCGGCAATACTGCGTCGAAACGCTCTTCGCCATCCTCCAGGTTAATGGAGTTGATAATGGCTTTCCCTTGGGAATACTTCAAAGCTTCTTCAATCACTTTTTCGTCTGTTGAATCAATGACGAGAGGAACCTTCACCTTTTTGACGACTTCTGCCATGAATCTCGTCATATCTTCCAGTTCATCGCGATCTGGATTGGCGAGGCAAATATCGAGAACATGCGCACCGCCGCGCACTTGTGCCCGTGCAATCTCGGAAGCCTCTTCGAATTTCTCTTCCACGATCAGACGCTTGAATTTTCGGGACCCGATGACGTTCGTCCGTTCTCCAATTAATAAAGGACGCATGGACGGGTCATAGACGAGTGGTTCGATGCCAGACACGGTATGCGCATGGTCGGAGTCCGGTTTTGAACGCGGCGGCAACCCGTCAACGGCTTCCCGGATCGCCTTAATATGAGCAGGCGTCGTGCCGCAGCATCCGCCCACCATGTTCAGCCAGCCTTTTTCCGCGAAACCTTGCAACTTCAACGACAAGGATTCTGGTGATTCATGATAATGCCCTTCCTCGTCAGGCAAACCTGCGTTTGGATAACATGTGACGTAGCTGGTCGCAAGATCTGATAACGAACGCAAATGGTCTGTCATAAATTCAGGGCCTGTCGCACAGTTCAGCCCGACGGAAAGCGGTTTGATATGCTCTATGGAAATATAAAAGGCTTCGATGCTTTGGCCGGCGAGTGTCGTGCCCATTGGCTCGATTGTTCCGGAAATCATGACAGGAAGCTCTATTCCTGTTTCCTCAAATGCCCGTTTGATGCCGATCGTTCCGGCTTTGACGTTTAGCATATCCTGGCTCGTTTCCATTAATAAAACGTCGGCTCCGCCTTCAATCAATGCTTTCGCTTGCACATAGAAGTCCTCTGAAAGGGCGTCGAATGTGATTCCGCCTGTCACAGACAATGTTTTTGTCGTCGGTCCAATGGCGCCGGCTACAAAACGCGGCCACTCAGGTGTTGAGAACTCGGCAGCGCATTGCTTGGCAATTTCGACTGCCCGCCGGTTGATTTCCACTGCACGGTGGCCAAGATCAAATTCATTCAGCACGAGGGGAGTTCCACCAAATGTATTAGTACTAATAATATCCGCACCTGCTTCTAAATAAGCGCGATGGATTTTCTGCAGAATATCAGGCCGAAGGATGTTCAAGTACTCATTACAGCCCTCATATTCTTCCCCGCCAAAGTCGTCCGCAGATAGGTCTTCAGCTTGCAGCATCGTACCCATGGCCCCGTCAAGGATCAATATTCTGTTTTGAAGTTGTTGCTCAATAAGATGTTTCGGCATGGGCGAATTCTCTCTCCTTCTGTGCATCCAGCTCATGGATGTAATGGACTAACTCAAGCGACATGTCATATCGGAGGAACGGGGTAATGACATAGATTCCGTTGAACAGCTCCGCAGCTGTGTCGATCAGTTCCTTGGCAATGGCGATGCCTTCAGCCGTAGATTTCTCGCGGTCATCCCCGCAGGCGTGCATCCTTTCAAGGACTTCATCGGATAATTTGATGCCGGGCACCTCATGGTGAAGGAATTCGGCATTGCGGCTGTTTGTTAATGGCATGATCCCAAGGAAAATGGGGGTTTCCAAATGTTTGGTCGCTTCATGGATTTCAATAATCTTTTCTTTTGTATAGACAGGCTGCGTAATGAAATAATCAGCTCCGCATTCAATCTTCTTTTCAAGTCTCTTTACAGCCCGATCTAGGACGCGGACGTTCGGATTAAAGGCGCCGGCTACCGAGAATTTCGCTTTCTTCCGCAGTGGCTTTCCAGTGAATGAAATTCCTTCGTTTAATTGCTTGATCAACTGGAGCAATTCCATGCTCGATACATCGTAGACGCTTGTCGCGCCCGGGAAATCGCCGACTTTCGTCGGATCGCCGGTAACAGCCAGAATATCATGGATTCCTAATGCATCCAGTCCCATTAAATGTGATTGCAGACCGATCAGATTCCGGTCGCGGCATGTGATATGGACGAGCGGGCGGATATTATTCTGCAGCTTCAAAATCGAGCCCATCGCCATATTACTGATGCGAGGGGATGCGAGGGAATTGTCGGCCATTGTAACGGCCGCCACGCCTGCATCATATAGAAGTTTTGCTCCTTCAATATACTGTTCCGTCTCTAAATGTCTCGGCGTATCGAGTTCAACGATGATCGTCCGCTCTTTTTTGGCTTTCTCGTGAATCGGCTCATGAACAGCCGGTTCCGCCTCGCGGATCAAAATCGGTTTTTGCGGTGTAACGATCTTTGTTGTCACCGGAGGTAGACCAGCCAAATGTTTTTTAGCAGCTTCGATATGTTTCGGCGTTGTTCCGCAGCAGCCTCCGATGAGCCTTACGCCTTCGTCCCGAAGAAGGACAGCGGCTTTTCCGAAATAATCCGCTTCCGATACATAAACGATTCGGCCATCCTCGACATCGAGAAGGCTGGCATTAGGGGAGGCGGACAGGAAGGCTTGCTCTGGCAACGTAACTTTTTCAAAGGCTTGAATGGTATGGTAGGGGCCGAGACGGCAGTTTACGCCGACGACGTCCGCCCCAATTGCCTCCAACTGATGAAGCGCTTCATTCAGCACAAGGCCGTTTTGCAATACCCCTGGTTCATCCATCGATACTTGGGCGACAATCGGAAGATCTGTTATCAGCCGCAGTTCCTTTACAACGGCAGAGAGTTCATCGAAATCATAATACGTCTCAAGCAGCAGTCCATCAGGATCTCCAGTCAGCAAGGCGTCTGCCTGTTCCCGCACGATCGTGAGCACTTCTTGGATCGACAGTTCGCTCTTACGGATGCCCCGCAGTCCGCCGATCGTTCCCAGTACATATTGGCCTCTCGATGATGCAGCTTGTTTCGCGATTTTGATTGCGGCCTCATTGAACTCCTTCACTCGACCTTCCATGCCGTAGCGTGCAAGTTTATGCGCATTGGCACTATATGTGTTCGTTTGAATGACATCGGAACCTGCTGCGATATAATCTAAATGAATCTTTTCTATTATTTCGGGTTTCTCCACATTCAACTCTTCATAGCAAAAGTCAATGCCGTAAGAATAAAGCAAAGTGCCCATCGCCCCATCGGCTAGCAGTACCTTGTGTTTTAAATCATCTAAAAGTGTCATCTCATCTCGTCCCTTCTCGTCGTGTATGTACGTTTGGTGTAATCAGAAAAATAAAAAAGCCTTCTCGAAAAGAAGGCTTTGAATATATCGCAATTCACTCCTTCTCATCTTTCAGGCTAGTTGCCTGCTGGAATTAGCACCTGACCAAAAATGGCTGGTTGCTGAAGCTTCGACGGGCCAGTCCCTCAGCTTCTCTTGATAAGAATAGATTCATATATAGTTGTTTGAATAATTTCAAACATCATAACGCTTATTCTCGAAACCGTCAAGCCCTCTTCCTGGGTTGGGCATGAACAGGCGACTGTGCTACACTATTCATAGTACATAAATGGCAGAAGGTGAATCACTTGAGAATTTTTAAATATTCCGTTCCGATCGGGCTTATTGTCGGCTGGATCGCTTGGTATATGTTATCGAAGAACTTTCAAGAAGTGCCCGAAACATCCCGTGTGTGGATTACAATCGGAGCCGCTGTCTTCAGTGGGATCATTGCATATTTCCTATTCCCGAAGAGTGAAGACAAACATAGATAAATGGAAAATCGGCAGCAGAGGGCTGTCGATTTTTTTGTTTTTACAGAAAATTTTCCGCTAGATTTGTTGACCTCGCCTAGAGATGCCGTATGCGCGCATACCGGTGTCACACCCGCGCATACCGACGCAGTACCCGCGCATACCGATGCCGCACGCGCGCATACCGATGCCATACCTGCGCATACCCACCTACACAGGTAAACTCATTCAGTCCCATCCCCATCCCGAGTGAGAGAAGCGATCATCCAACAAACCCCGTCCCCTCAAGACAGAAAGAAAAGGGCATAGCTATCTATCGTCTGCTTCTAGAACCACTGCAATGTGTAAATAATAAATAATGAGTTAACCATAAATGAAAATTTAGTTGACACATATTTTATGAACTTATATTCTATTACTACAGATAATTAGTTAAATGAGGTGTGTTGGATGGCAACGGTATCAGCAAAACAAAATAGTGGAATGAGTGCTTTAAGTCTGGTGTATTGCGCCATGTTTGCGGCTCTGATGATGATCGGGGCTAATATTACAACATTTGTTCCGTTTCTAGTGATCGGCGGGGTACCGATCACTTTGCAGACGTTCTTTTCTATTTTGGCAGGATTGATTCTTGGCAGTCGACTTGGTGCTACGGCTATGGCTGTATATATGGCAGTCGGATTGGCAGGAGCCCCTGTATTCTCAAAATTCTCGGGAGGCTTTGGGCAAATTCTAAGCCCGTTGTTTGGTTTTGTTATTTCTTTCATATTAGTGGCTTATATCGCAGGGAAGATTGTTGAAAAGAACGGCAGCCTGCGCAGTTATATTGTAGCCGCCCTTGTCGCGATGTCCGTCAATTATTTGTTCGGGACAAATTGGATGTATTTCGCTTACAAACTTTGGGCGTCAGCGCCTGATGCTTTTACTTACAAAGTGGCGTGGATCTGGATGATTCCGCCGTTGCCAAAAGATATTATCCTGTCTGTGCTGGCAGGGATCTTTGGCCACAGGATGTATAAAGTATTGAAAGTGAGGAGAGGGCGTTGATGAATTACGAAGCATTGGCTGATCGGGTGTTGCAAGGGGAGACCATGACGGATGTTGAAGCGATGGCCATCCTGGAAAGTCCAGATGATGATTTGCTTCCGTTGCTCCATGCGGCTTATAAAGTCCGTAAACATTACTATGGAAATAAAGTAAAGTTGAACATGATTATTAATACTAAGTCAGGTTTGTGTCCAGAGAATTGCGGTTATTGTGCCCAGTCGATCGTCTCGAAGGCGCCGATTGAAAAGTATGCGATGATGAAACAAGAGGAGATCGTAGCGGGGGCGGAGCGGGCAGCTTCCGTCAATGCTGGGACCTATTGCATCGTGGCGAGCGGCCGGGGACCTGTGAATCGGGAACTCGAAATCGTAATTGATTCCGTAAAGGAAATTAAAAGCAAGCATGCGGACATGACGGTTTGCGCGTGTCTCGGGATTTTGAAGCCGGAGCAAGCGAAGCGCCTGAAAGAGGCGGGAGTGGATCGGTACAATCACAACATTAATACGTCGGCGGCTCATCACAGCAGCATCACGACCTCTCATACATACGACGATCGGGTGAATACCGTTGAATCTGCAAAGGAAGCCGGCATTTCGCCATGCTCCGGCGTCATCGTCGGAATGCGTGAGACGAAAGAGGATATTATCGACATGGCGCGCAGTTTGCATGCATTGGATGCGGATTCGATTCCTGTCAATTTCCTGCATGCAGTCGATGGCACTCCGCTAGAAGGAACGAATGAATTGACACCGCGATATTGCTTGAAAGTGCTCAGTCTGTTCCGTTTCATCAACCCGACAAAGGAAATCCGAATTTCAGGCGGCCGGGAAGTAAATTTACGTTCACTGCAGCCCCTTGGCCTGTATCCGGCCAATTCGATCTTTATCGGCGACTACTTGACTACAGCGGGTCAGGAGAGTGACCGCGACAGGCAAATGCTAGAAGATTTAGGGTTTGAGGTCGATTTGGAACCGTTGAAAAAAACACCTGCAACCGTATGATGAAAAAGGCAATCCTTACTGCAAAGCCGGTAAGTGGTTTGCCTTTTTGTTTTAGAGGCTGTGAAGTTACTTTTTCTGCAATCTTGCGGAAGGGTGCCAAGGTGTAAAATCCTCCTGCTCCATAAACCAATCGATAATGGATGGAATTTCGCTGATTGGAACTGCAGTGACTTCCTTGAGCATTTCATCGAACTCCTCTTTTTTGACCGCTGAAATATTAGCGTTTGTCACGCGCGAGGGGATGGCATGTCTTCTAATCTTATTAACCCACTCGTCCAATTTCTTCTCGCAAACAATGATGTGGTCAGCGTATTTTTTCACGCCATCTTCGTCGTAACGATAGACGAGCCGTGCTCCGACGTAATCATATTTCCGTCCCTTGAAGCCGGGGTTGGTCCAAATGCCGATTAGCAACGCATCGATTTGGTGCCAGTAGAATGTAATTGTTTCCCTCTCCCCTGTCCACTCATTTTCCGCATGAATGACATAGCCGGTCGGCGTGTCGATTTGTTCAAGTTTGGTTACGCCGCCCGTTCGTGGAGCCCGGAGAATCATAATAATGATCCAACAAAGGAAAAGGAAGAGGCCCCCGAAAATTATGGCTAGAAACCAATCCTGCGTGAGGAAGAGATCCCAAAACACAGTGAAGACAAAAATGGCAAAGATGGACATTCCGGCGATGACTGCGTAATAATACACTCTTTTCCAAGAAGGCAATGCATGTTGCCGGTCTCGCTTAGGAACTCCCTTGTTCTCCATATCATCATCTCCTTTCCCCTATGTACGTCATATCCCAATTATAGTTTCATGCAAGATAGCTGAGCAATCGTACTAAAATAGGAGAACAACCCTATTCTTGCGGGCTGTTCTCCCTATTGGAAAGAGGCGGCAGGGCCTCCTATTTCATAAGACTTGAGTTTTTATTGCAAATGTACCGGCATGATGATCCCGTTAGAAATCACACATCCTGCATCAAGCCAAATACGGTTGTAAAATGCACTTCTTCTTTTCTGTTGTAAAAACAAGCACTTTTTCTGCCGGGTCGTATGGTTCTCCGTAAAATGTTTCATCCTTGTACGTATGGATATCTTCGTACGTCATTTTCATCGCTTCGTAGACACTTTCCTCATCTGCATCATCTGGAGACCAAAATAAGATTTCCATATCATTTTGCTCCCCTGTAGCTAACGAACGTCTGCTGTAGCCGATCCGGCGTGCGTGATGAAAGTTTTCCCGGGCGTAAAACTTTAGCCGTTTTTCCGTATCGGTATCTTCGTAATCTACGGGCTCCACTTCCAGAATGATCGGTTTTCCTTTCTGTTTCAAAGAATCCAGCAGTTTCCGCCCGATTCCCGCGCCTCTTGACTGCGCCGAGACGAATAGGTAATCGATGAAGATGAATGATTCTGTCTCTACGAACATCAAAACATGATGCGGCCCTTCTTCTTTACGATAGATATTCTTCTTATCGTTTAAAAGTGCCTCCATATGTTCCTTTGACTTCATCTCTTCAATCGGGAAATATTCACTTAGCTTTTCGTACCAATTCACTTGTAGATCTCCTCCGTAGTAGTTGTCGTACCAGGAGCTTTTTGTTTGGGGATGGGTTCAGGTTGTGTATAGCATATATAACAGCTGAAGCCCATAATGTAGAGGGAAAAAGAGGTCAGAAAAAAATCCTCAACCTCTTAATTACCCGTTTAAGCCAAATCTAAACCTTCTTTTTTTGACTGCAAATCAATTGTGAAATCAACGTCTCATCGTGTATAATTAAGTCAAAGATAGTCAAAGTCAATGGCTTATCACTTCGCAACGGAAGGAGTGAAAACACATGCGGAATATTTCAGATGTAATTGAAGGATATTTAAAAAAGATTATTGAAAAGGGAGAGAACGGCGTCATTGAAATTAAACGGAGCGAAATTGCAGAAAAATTTCAATGCGTTCCTTCCCAGATCAATTATGTTATTAATACACGATTTACAGTGGAACGGGGATATGCAGTCGAATCAAAGAGGGGTGGAGGCGGCTATATACGCATCTACCGTGTGAAAACCAATTCGCATAAAGAATTGATTGAGCATATTTTAAGAGGACTTCAAGATGGGGCTACCTACACAATGGCTGAGGATGTGATCTATCGTCTGCTTCAGGAGAAAGTTATTTCAGAGCGCGAATCGAGAATCATTTTGGCTGCAGTAGACCGGACGACACTCCATTATCCGCTTCCGGAACGCGATATAATCCGAGGGAGGATATTGCAGGCGATGCTTGTGACATTAATTTACGAACATAATAAAAACCAGTGACTATAGAAGAAGAGGTGGCAAACGATGTTATGTGAAATTTGCAACGAAAGGCCGGCTTCTGTCATCTTCACACAGGAAACGATGCAAGGATCTTCTGAGCGTCATATGTGTGAAAGATGTGCTTTCCAATCCAAAATGTTTCATTTCGATCCAAACCAAGAGCCCCTGTCCATCCAGCAGTTCCTTTCTAATTGGCTTGGCGGTTCAGAGCCATTCCAGTCTCAACAGCAGGCGAAAGAGCCGTTGGCGGAAGGTCCCGAGTGTCCGGAGTGCGGATTAACGTTCAGAAAGTTTCTGGACATCGGGAAATTTGGCTGCTCCACTTGCTACGACACGTTTAGAGAACGCCTGCCTCGTTTGTTTGGCAAGCTGCATAATGGGCACTCCAGTCACACCGGTAAAATCCCTGTCTCTTTTAATGAATTATTCGCTGTGAAAAAACGGATTGAGGAAATCCGGTTGAAAATGCAAGAGGCCATCGAAGAAGAACGGTTTGAAGAGGCTGCTTCATTACGGGATGAAGCGAACGAACTGAAACGGCTCATGACGGATGGAGGAGGTGACGCCCATGTCAATTGATAATTTCATGAAAAATTCAGTGACAGGCTGGATGTCTTCTCATGGTGAACATTCCGATATTGTCATGTCGACACGAATCCGCCTAGCGAGAAATTTAAGAGGCAGAAGGTTTCCGATCGCATTTTCAGCCGAGGAAGCGAAAGATGTTGATCATCTAATTACAGAGGCACTGCTTAACTCAGAAGAAAATGGGTATTCCTATATGAAGGTCTCTGAATTGCCACTTCTTGAAAGGCAAGTGTTAGTAGAAAAGCATTTAATCAGTCCACAATTGACCGATCCGGAAAGACATGGTGCAGTCGTTCTGTCGGAGGACGAAACGCTCAGTATTATGGTGAACGAAGAGGATCATATTAGGATCCAATGCATTTATCCCGGATTCCAACTGGAAAGCGCTTATGAAAAGGCGGACCTGGTGGATGATTTCTTAGAGAAGAAAGTTCCCTATGCTTTTGATGAACAATTTGGCTATTTGACTAGCTGCCCATCCAATACAGGGACTGGTATGCGGGCATCGGTCATGATGCACTTGCCGACATTGACAATGACGAAGCAAATTAATCGCATCATCCCGGCAATTTCGCGACTTGGATTTGTAGTCCGCGGAAGTTATGGCGAAGGCAGTGAGGCGCTCGGAAATATTTATCAAGTCTCCAACCAGACGACCCTCGGCAAGACTGAGAAGGAGATCTTGTCCGAGTTGAAGAATATTACATTACGTTTAATTGCACATGAACGCAGGTCGCGTGAGCTTCTACTGTCCAAATCCCGAATTGCTCTTGAAAACAGGTTGTTCCGCTCTCTTGGCACTATCACCTATGCCCGCCTTCTGCCATCAGAAGAAGCAGCACGCTGCTTATCTGATGTCCGTCTGGGAATCGATATGGACATCATTCAGGATATCGATATGACCATCTTGAATGAACTGATGATTTTTATGCAGCCGGGGTTCCTGCAACAATATGCGGGAACAGAACTAACGGCTGAAGAACGGGATATTTTCCGGGCGAAACTGTTCCGGGAAAGGCTTGAAGTGGGCAATAATAGGTTGAATGAAGAAGAATCCGGAGAATGAGCATCTGTTTTGCACACATGCTTTCCATCTTGTATAATTAAGTCAAAGATAGTCAAAGTCAAACAGACTAAATTTTGATGAATTGAAATCCCTATTCCGCGCTAGTAAAGCGGGGAAAAGTTGATATTCGTATAGAAGGAGTGGAATGGATATGATGTTTAATAATCGTCTTACGCAGAGGGCCCAAAAAGTATTGCAACTGGCTCAAGAAGAAGCAATTCGGATGAAACATGAATCCATCGGCACAGAACACATTTTATTAGGATTGATCCGCGAAGGCGGAGGCATTGCGGCTAAAGCACTTGAAGCCATCGATGTCAGCTTCGAAACGATCGAAAAAGGCGTTGAAAGCCTCGTTGGAACGGGCAATAAGGATGTCGGTCCGATCGTACATTACACACCGAGAGCTAAAAAAGTGATCGAGCTTTCTGTAGATGAATCTCGGAAACTCGGCCATTCTTACATTGGAACTGAGCATATTCTGCTTGCGTTGATTCGGGAAGGTGAAGGCGTCGCAGCTCGCGTGCTGAACAATGCAGGCGTCAGCCTGAACCGTGCGCGGCAGCAGGTGCTGCAATTGCTAGGAAACAATGACAGCTCAGTAGGAACTCAAGGGCCGTCCTCTTCGGCCTCAACCCCGACATTGGATAGTCTGGCCCGTGATTTGACTGAAATCGCCCGTGAAGGATCTTTGGACCCTGTCATCGGACGGAGCAAGGAAATTACACGTGTCATTGAAGTACTTGCACGCCGGACGAAGAACAATCCAGTACTGATTGGAGAGCCAGGGGTAGGGAAGACGGCGATCGCTGAAGGTCTTGCCCAGCAGATCGTCAACAATGAAGTGCCGGAAATCCTCCGTGACAAACGGGTTATGACACTCGATATGGGAACAGTCGTCGCGGGAACAAAATACCGCGGAGAATTTGAAGACCGTATGAAAAAAGTGATGGAAGAAATCCGTCAAGCCGGAAATATCATTTTATTCATCGATGAATTGCACACTTTGATCGGAGCCGGCGGAGCGGAAGGGGCGATCGATGCCTCTAACATTCTGAAGCCATCTTTGGCCCGCGGGGAGCTACAATGTATCGGTGCAACAACACTTGATGAGTACCGGAAATATATTGAGAAAGACGCAGCGCTTGAACGCCGTTTCCAACCGATTCAAGTAGATGAACCGACTGTCGAAGAGTCCATTCAGATTATTCGTGGGCTTAGAGACCGCTATGAAGCGCATCATCGGGTAAAGATTACGGATGAAGCAATTGAAGCGGCTGCGAAAATGTCAGACCGCTATATTTCAGACCGTTTCCTTCCTGACAAAGCGATCGATTTAATTGACGAAGCAGGTTCAAAGGTACGCCTTCGTTCTTATACAACGCCTCCTAACTTGAAAGAGCTGGAAGCGAAGTTGGAAGCCATCCGTCATGAGAAGAATGCGGCAGTTCAAAGCCAGGAATTCGAAAAGGCCGCTTCCTTCCGAGACAAAGAACAGAAGATGAAGGAAGAACTTGAAAAAACGAAAGCGGCTTGGAAAGAAAAACAAGGCCAAAAAGAATCGGAAGTTACCGTCAATGATATAGCGGAAGTCGTTGCGATGTGGACTGGCGTGCCGGTCGCTAAAATCGCAGAAACAGAGACTGCGAAATTGTTGAATATGGAAGAATTGCTTCATGAGCGCGTCATTGGCCAAAAAGAAGCGGTAACCGCCATTTCCCGGGCAATTCGACGTGCACGTGCCGGATTGAAGGATCCGAAGCGTCCGATCGGTTCATTCATTTTCCTTGGACCTACAGGGGTCGGGAAGACGGAACTTGCCCGTGCGCTGGCGGAAGCGATGTTTGGTGACGAAGATGCGATGATCCGGATTGACATGTCTGAGTACATGGAAAAGCATGCGACATCCCGACTCGTCGGTTCACCTCCTGGCTACGTCGGTTATGATGAAGGCGGACAACTGACAGAGAAAGTGCGTCGCAAACCATACTCCGTTGTCTTGCTTGATGAAATCGAGAAGGCGCATCCTGATGTCTTTAATATTCTCCTGCAAGTTTTGGAGGATGGAAGGCTGACGGATTCGAAGGGCCGTACGGTCGACTTCCGCAATACGGTTGTCATTATGACATCGAACGTCGGAGCAGAAGCTCTGAAGAAGAACCGTTATGTCGGGTTTAACCTTCAAGACGGCGAACGGGATTATGAAGATATGAAAGGAAAAATGCTGGAAGAGTTGAAAAAGGCATTCCGTCCTGAATTCTTGAACCGTGTGGATGAAATGATTGTCTTCCACTCGCTTGAAAAAGAGCATTTGAAAGAGATTGTGACATTGATGTCGAATGAATTGACAAAACGCCTTGCTGAGCAGGACATTGAGCTTGTCTTGTCGGACGAAGCGAAAATGAAAATCGCGGAAGAAGGATATGACCCTGATTACGGGGCTCGTCCATTGCGCCGTGCGCTTCAAAAACATGTAGAAGATAAGTTGTCTGAAGAGCTTCTTAAAGGTACGGTGCTTACAGGCGGAAAAGTGCTCGTCGATGTGGAAGATGGCAATTTTGTTGTGAAAACTGAAAAAGAAGCTGTCGCAGAAAAATAACAGTAGAAAGGATAGCCCTTCCGTCTAGCTATGAATCGGCGGAAAGGGCTGTCTTTTTCGTATATATGGAGGAAAGCATGGCAAAAAAGAAAACGAAGTTCATGTGCAGGTCTTGCGGCTATGAGTCCCCTAAATGGATGGGACGATGCCCGGGCTGCGGGGAATGGAATACGATGGATGAGGAAGTTGAGATTATTCAAAAAGGGCCGCGTGGCGCATTTCAGCATTCGACGGGCATATTAAGTAAAGCGGTGCCGATCAATTCTATTGAAACAATTCAGGAACCGAGGGTCGATACGGACCTCGATGAGTTGAACCGTGTTCTTGGAGGGGGCATTGTGCCAGGCTCCCTCATTTTGATCGGTGGGGACCCAGGGATCGGTAAATCGACATTGCTCCTTCAAGTCTCCTCGCTCTTGGCGAATAAAGGCCAGCGGGTGCTCTATATTTCGGGAGAGGAATCGATCCGGCAAACGAAGCTCCGTGCTGAACGATTAGGTGTAATTTCAGACGAACTTTATATTTACGCAGAGACGGATTTGGGTAAAATACATGAGACGATTGCTGAAGTGAAGCCTCAGCTCGTCATTGCGGATTCCATTCAGACGATCCACCATCCGGAAGTGACGTCTGCGCCGGGAAGTGTCTCACAGGTGAGAGAATGTACCGCGGAATTGATGCGGATTGCCAAGACGCAGAATATCGCCATTTTCATCGTCGGGCACGTGACGAAGGATGGGCAGATTGCAGGGCCGCGACTGCTGGAGCATATGGTGGACACCGTTCTATATTTTGAAGGAGAGCGTCACCATACGTATCGTATTTTGCGAAGTGTAAAAAACCGTTTCGGTTCAACGAATGAAATTGCCATTTTTGAGATGCTTCAATCCGGTTTGAAAGAAGTGCTGAATCCATCTGAACTATTTTTGCGGGAACGTTCTCAAGGTGGGGCTGGTTCCACTGTTGTCGCTTCCATGGAAGGAACAAGGCCCATCCTGGTGGAGATTCAAGCGCTTGTTACGCCATCGAGTTTTAATTATCCAAAACGGATGGCGACGGGACTTGATCAAAATCGGGTGTCTCTTCTCATGGCTGTTTTGGAAAAGAGAATGGGTATGCTATTACAGGCGCAAGATGCGTATATTAAAGTCGCAGGAGGCGTCAAACTGGATGAGCCGGCCATCGACTTGGCCGTGCTGATGAGCATCGTGTCCAGCTATCGGGATCTGTCGGTCGGCGTTACGGATTGCTTTATCGGCGAAGTGGGATTGACTGGAGAGGTCCGCAGGGTATCCCGCATTGAACAACGGGTGACAGAGGCGGCGAAATTAGGCTTCGAGCGTGCCTTCGTTCCAAGCTCCAATTTGGGTGGCTGGGATTATCCGGCAGGGATTCAAGTCGTCGGTGTCGAAACGATAGGTGACGCGATGAAGCTCGCATTCGGACAGTCCTGATTTGCAGGGCTGCCCGGGGCATACGCCCGAAATGATACAGATGTACTGATTCTGTTTCAGGTCGAAACCTGTTGAAGCGTCATGAAGTCTAATAGGAAAGGTTTATTTTTAAGGAGATGGGGTGTTCATCAAAGCGTAATTAACTGAATGCGTGTATAGTATTTACTAATAAAAGGAGGTGTTCCTATGTTAAAAAGAGTTGTCCAAGTCGGTTTTTTGCTGATCGGCGGCACGCTCGGCGTCTTGTTTTTACCGCATTTATTTTCTCTTTTTTCTTTCACGTCCAGACCGATGATCGATAACCCTTATGTGGCAGCTGTACTTGGCGCTATCGTTTTATATTTACTAAGTATTTTTCTAACTGAACCAATTGTGAATTTCATCAAGTGGATGGAAGATCTACTATTGAAGGCACCTATTTTTGATCTGTTATTCGGAACCGTCGGGCTGATGGTCGGGTTGAGTGTCGCTTTCCTCGTAAGCTTCGGCCTTAGCAGTGTTGAAATACCGATCATTACATCCATTCTTCCTGTCCTGCTTTCCATTTTGCTCGGATATCTCGGCTTCCAAGTAGGATTTAAAAAGCGAGAAGAGTTTATTAATGCCATGGTATCCATCCGCAACAGCGGTCCAAAGAAAAAAGACGGGGGTGAAGCTGCTCGTCCGAAGGATAGCCTGAATAAAATTTTAGATACGAGTGTCATCATTGATGGCCGAGTAGCAGATATTGCATCGACTGGATTCCTGGAAGGGATCTTGGTCGTACCTCAGTTTGTCCTTACGGAATTGCAGCATATCGCAGATTCCTCCGATACGTTAAAGCGTACGAAAGGAAGACGGGGCCTAGACGTTTTGAAGCGCCTCCAAACGGAAGAAGGGCCTCAAATACTAATTACTGATGAAGACTTCGCGGATGTGGCGGAAGTGGATCTCAAGCTTGTTCGCCTGGCGAAAAGCATGAATGGACTTGTTGTTACAAATGATTTTAATTTGAATAAAGTAGCGGATCTTCACGGTGTATCCGTATTGAATATTAATGATTTGGCCAATGCGGTGAAGCCTGTTGTTATTCCTGGTGAAGAAATGCACGTTGCTGTTATTAAGGATGGCAAGGAGCATAATCAAGGAGTCGCTTATTTGGATGACGGTACAATGATTGTCATCGAAGAGGGGAAAACGCATATAGGCAACACAATTGATGTTGTAGTGACAAGTGTGCTGCAAACATCGGCGGGCCGGATGATTTTTGCCAAGCCGAAAAACGGAAAATCAGATACAAACGGCCGAAAATTGGAAAGATGGGGTAGTTAGTGAAATATACAGTCATGATCCCTGCAGCCGGAAGCGGCAAGCGGATGGGTGCAGGTAAAAATAAGCTTTTTCTTGAGCTAGGTAATAAGCCGATTGTAATTCATACGTTGGATGTGTTTGAACAGGATCCGGCTTGTGAGCAGATTATTTTGGCTGTCCGTCCGGACGAGAGAAATGAAATTAAAGGATTGCTTGGCCAGTTTGGGATTACCAAAGCAAATCAGCTGGTTGAAGGAGGCGGCGAGCGGCAGCAGAGTGTCGCCGCCTGCATCCAGGCGCATCAGACCGGGGGCATTGTTCTGGTCCATGATGCGGCTAGGCCATTCATACACCGAGATGTAATACACCGCCTCGTCGAAGAGGCAGAGGCTCATGGAGCTGCCATTGCCGGCGTCCAAGCGAAGGATACGATGAAAATGGCATCAGATGGTATAGTAGAGGAAACGGTGGATCGGGACCGTCTTTGGATCATCCAGACTCCGCAGGCGTTCCGATATGAGGTGCTGGCGGAGGCATCCGAAAAAGCGGAAGCAGAAGGATTCCTTGGAACCGATGAATCCATGCTTGTAGAAAGGATCGGCCATCCGATCAGAATAGTGGAGAGTACGTACGATAATGTGAAAATGACGACGAAAGAAGATCTTGTCTTCGGCGAGATCTTTTTATCACGCAGACAGTAGGAGGATTATAATGATTCGAGTTGGACAAGGTTTTGACGTGCATGAGTTCGCGGAAGGGCGGCCGCTTATTATTGGAGGCGTGACAATTCCGCATGACAAAGGGCTGACAGGGCATTCGGACGCGGATGTACTATTACATACGATCACAGATGCAGCACTCGGAGCGATTGGCGAAGGGGATATCGGACGGCATTTCCCTGACACGGATGCAGCGTTTAAAGATGCCGATTCTGCTATTTTACTTGAAAAGATCTGGGAGCTCGTCGAGGGACGCGGATATAAGCTGGGCAATATTGACTGCACGATTATTGCTCAGCGGCCCAAAATGGCACCGTATATTGGTGAAATCCAGCAGCGTGTTGCAGAGCTGCTGAAAGCGGATGTATCACAAGTGAATGTCAAGGCGACGACAACTGAAAAGTTAGGCTTCACCGGAAGGGAAGAAGGGATTGCCTCTATGGCTACCATTCTTCTTGTCAAGGAATGACACCTTTCAAATTGATTGCCACAATGGTAAAATGACACAGGAAATACTTATTAAATGAACGGAGATGGACTCATTATGTCAACAGAAGTACGCGTACGTTACGCGCCGAGCCCGACAGGCCATTTGCATATCGGCGGTGCCCGGACAGCGTTATTCAACTATTTATTCGCCCGACACCACGGAGGGAAGTTCATAATCCGAATCGAGGATACGGATACAGGACGGAATATTGAAGCGGGTGAATTGTCACAGCTTGATAATTTGAAGTGGCTGGGCATTCATCATGATGAATCCGTTGATGTGGGTGGTCCGTATGGTCCATACCGTCAGATGGAACGCTTGGATATCTATACAGAGTATGCGAAAGAAATGCTTGAAAAGGGTCATGCCTATAAATGTTTCTGCACGACGGAAGAGTTGGAAGCGGAGCGGGAAAGACAGAAGGCGTCCGGAATTGCAGCTCCTATGTATGCGGGCACTTGCCGCCATTTGACTGATGAGGAAGTAGCTGAAAAGGAAGCAGCCGGCATGCCATATACAATTCGCATGAGGGTTCCTGAAAATGTAACGTACGAAGTGGATGATATGGTTCGCGGCAAGGTGGCATTTGAGTCCAAAGATGTGGGCGATTGGGTGCTCGTCAAAGCGAACGGGATTCCAACGTACAATTTCGCGGTAGTCATCGATGATCATCTGATGAAAATCTCCCATGTATTCCGCGGAGAAGAGCATTTGACTAATACACCAAAGCAATTGATGATCTATGATGTGTTCGGCTGGGAATATCCTCGCTTCGGCCACATGACATTGATTGTGAATGAAGATCGGAAAAAGCTGTCGAAACGTGACGAGTCAATTATCCAATTTATTTCTCAATATAAAGACCTTGGCTATTTGCCTGATGCGATGTTCAACTTCTTTGCGCTGCTCGGCTGGTCTCCGGGCGGGGAAGAGGAAATCTTTACTCATGATGAGCTGGTGAAGCTGTTTGACGAAAGCCGCTTATCTAAATCTCCATCCATGTTCGATAAGCAAAAGTTGACGTGGATGAACAATCAATATGTGAAAAAACGCAGCTTGGAAGAAGTGATCGAGCTAACTTTGCCGCATTTGCAAGCAGCTGGGCGCATTTCTGAAAACATGACGGACGACCAGCGTGCGTGGGTCCATGACCTGATCGCGCTGTATCATACACAGCTAAGCTATGGAGCGGAGATTGTAGAATTGACCGCCCAGTTCTTTACGGATGAAGTGGAATATGATGAACAATCCAAAGAAGTATTAGCTGGGGAGCAAGTGCCGGAAGTGATGGCGTCCTTCCATAAACAACTGTCAGAACTGGAATCATTTGATGCGGATTCAATTAAGGCAGCTATTAAAGCGGTGCAAAAAGAAACAGGACATAAAGGCAAGAACCTTTTCATGCCGATTCGTGTTGTGGCGACAGGCCAAATGCACGGTCCGGAACTTCCAGAGTCCATTGCGCTGATCGGCAAAGAGAAAACGCTTAGCCGGGTTGCAAAATTCATTTAATCTTCACAGGCGGATTAATGAATTGACTTTCCAGATAGTCTGTGTACAATTGACATACAATGTATTCTGAACGATAAAAGCGTTGATAGGGAGAAGTACACGATACATGCTTTGCAGAGAGGATCATCACCGGCTGAAAGTGATCCAGGCCGCTGTATTGTAGAAATGCCCCCTTGAGTGCCGCGCCGAACTTACAGTAGGCCGGACGTATGCCTGCGTTAAAGGCTTTAAGCGGGAAGGTTGAACTTCCAAGAAGAGTGGAACCGCGCAGATCATGCGTCTCTGTCTAATTACGGACAGGGGCGCATTTTTTTATTTGACGTATTCTGGGCGGAGGCAGGATTAAACATGGTGCATTTCCGGCGTTTCGGATGGAAAAGCTCTATTTTAAGTGCCGGCTCTTTGCTGTTGTTCCCTGCCAATGCCTCGGTTCGATTGCCATTGTATATGAAAAATAGTTAGAAAGTATGGAGGGATCTACATTGTTCAAGAGGATGAGAGAGGATATCCGGTGTATCTTTGAACAGGACCCGGCAGCGCGCAGTACAATCGAAGTCGTGTTGACGTATTCTGGCCTCCATGCCATCTGGGCGCATCGATTTGCGCATGCCTTGTATAAAAGAAAATTTTTGTTTTTGGCGCGTGTCGTATCTCAGGTCAGCCGGTTTTTCACGGGAATTGAAATTCACCCAGGTGCCGTAATTGGCAGACGCTTGTTCATTGACCATGGGATGGGCATCGTGATCGGCGAAACTTGTGAAATAGGCGACGATGTTACGCTCTATCAAGGGGTTACGCTTGGCGGAACAGGCAAGGAAAAAGGAAAGCGTCATCCAACATTGCATAACAATGTGCTTGTCGCTTCGGGAGCGAAAGTGCTTGGTTCCATTACAATTGGAGAGAACAGTAAAGTCGGAGCCGGATCTGTCGTTTTGAAAGATGTACCGCCCGATTCCACGGTTGTCGGGATACCAGGAAAAGTGGTCATCACAAACGGCGTGCGTGTAAAAGAAAAATTAGATCATCATAAAATGCCTGATCCTGTCGAAGAGACGTGCGATCAAATGAAACGAGAAATCGCACAATTGAAAAGCCGTCTTGCGGAGCTGGAAAAAATGGGAGGAGAACGACATGAGCATTCAAATTTATAATACGCTGACGCGGAAAAAGGAACCTTTCATCCCAATGGAAGAAGGAAAGGTCAAGATGTATGTGTGCGGACCGACCGTATACAACTATATCCATATTGGAAATGCCCGGCCGGTTATCGTATTTGATACGGTTCGCCGCTATCTTGAATATCGGGGCTATGACGTCACATACGTCTCAAACTTTACGGATGTCGATGATAAAATCATCCGGACTGCAAATGAGCTTGGGGAAGAAGTAGGAGAACTGACCGCCCGCTTTATTAATGCCTATTTCGAGGATGTAGGAGCGCTTGGGTGTGAAAAGGCAGATATTCATCCGCGAGTGACGGAGCATATTGAGGATATCGTTGCATTTATTGAAGTGTTGATCGACAAAGGATTTGCTTATGAATCCCACGGGGATGTTTATTACCGAACACGGAAATTCGATAATTACGGCAAGCTGTCCCATCAATCAATCGATGAATTGAAAGTTGGCGCCCGAATCGAAGAAAGTACCATAAAAGAAAATGCGCTTGATTTTGCTCTATGGAAATCGGCGAAAGAAGGAGAAATTGCTTGGGATAGCCCTTGGGGACCGGGACGTCCCGGCTGGCATATTGAATGCTCCGTCATGGCGAGAGAGCATCTCGGCGACACAATTGATATTCATGCCGGAGGACAGGACTTGGCATTCCCGCATCATGAAAATGAAATTGCCCAGTCGGAAGCAATGACAGGGAAAGAATTTGCACGGTATTGGATGCACAATGGCTATATTAATATCGATAATGAAAAAATGTCGAAGTCGCTCGGAAACTTCATTCTTGTGAATGACATTCGGAAGCAAATAGATCCTCAGGTGCTTCGCTTCTTCATGCTGTCCGTCCATTACCGGCATCCTGTTAACTTCTCGCAGGATCTCGTGGAGAGCGCTAAAAACGCATTAGAGCGTATTCGGACCGCTTACAGCAACTTGAAGTACCGCCTGGAAACGTCTGCAGATCTCGGTGATCAGCAGGATATTTGGATTCATAAAGTGGATGAACTCGTCCGTGCCTTTGAAACAGCGATGGATGACGATTTTAATACGGCAAATGCAATGGCGGCCATCTTTGATCTTGTTAAATTGGCCAATGTTTATTTATTGGAAGAGAATACGCAAGTGCAAGTTTTGTCATATTTCATCGAAACCTTTGACCGGCTGATGGGTGTTCTTGGACTTCCGTTCCAGAGTGAAGGAGAATTGCTTGATGATGAAATTGAAGCATTGATCGAGGAACGGCTGGCGGCGAGGCGTGAAAGGAATTTTGCCAGAGCGGATGAAATCCGGGAAGAGCTGAAGGAGCAGGGCATTTTGTTGGAAGATACGGCGCAAGGCACCCGTTGGAAAAGAGGGTGACCGCCATGTATAGTCTGCGTGATATCGATGTCAAACAGATGAATGCGCTGGCGCTCGCATATATGGGGGATGCGGTCTATGAGCAGGCAGTCAGAGAGCATCTGCTGCGCTCAGGAAAGGTGAAGCCGAATACTCTCCATAAGGAGGCGACAAAGTACGTTTCCGCAAAGGCGCAGGCTGCGGCAATTAAAACGCTGCAGCAATCCGGTTTTCTGACAGAGGAGGAAGAAGGAGTCCTCCGCCGCGGACGCAATGCGAAATCAGGTTCTGTGCCGAAGCATACAGACGTTATTACGTATAACTATAGTTCGGGGTTTGAAGCGGTCATCGGATATCTATATTTGCTTCGAAAAGCAGAGCGACTCGAAGAATTCATTCGGAAGTCGATTGAGTTCGTGGAGCAGCCAAAGGAGGAGGGCACATTTTGACAACGCATGAAGCTGAACTGATCGGAGGCAAGAATCCCGTGGTGGAAGCTTTGCGATCCGGCAGAGAATTGAACAAGATATGGATTGCGGAAGGCTTGAACAAAAAGAGCATTGGGGAAATCATTTCACTGGCGAAACGTTCAGGTGTCGTCATTCAGGAGGTTCCGAAACGGAAACTGGATACGATGCTGGAAGTGAATCACCAAGGGATCATTGCATCGGTCGCCGCTTATCGATATGCAGAACTTCCAGAGCTTTTCGAGAGGGCGAAGGAACGCCAGGAAGACCCGTTTTTTCTTATTCTTGATGAATTGGAGGATCCACACAATCTAGGGTCGATCCTCCGGACTGCAGATGCAACAGGTGTCCATGGTGTCATCATTCCTAAAAGAAGATCTGTCGGATTAACGGGAATTGTGGCGAAAGCGTCAACGGGAGCCATCGAGCATATTCCGGTCGTACGAGTGAACAACTTATCCCAAACAGTAGAAGAATTGAAAAAATCCGGTGTTTGGATTGCTGGTACAGATGCTGCCGGCTCACAAGATTATCGTTCGATGGATGCCACACTTCCGCTTGCCGTCATTATCGGCAGTGAAGGGAAAGGCATGTCCCGGATTTTAAGGGAAAAATGTGATTTCCTTTATTCCTTGCCAATGGTCGGCCATGTTACGTCGCTCAACGCATCGGTCGCCGCTTCGCTCTTGATGTATGAAGTTCTGCGGAAACGACGGCCGTAACGGCAAATGTTATGAAGAAAGATATATTGCTCGTCGACGGCTACAATATAATCGGCGCTTGGCAGGAACTCCGTTCATTGAAAAAAGAGAGGCTCGCAGATGCGCGAGACCGGTTGATTGAACGGATGGCAGAATATAAAGCCCATACAGGATGGCGGGTCATTATCTTATTTGATGCCCATCTTGTGCCTGGCATCGAAAAGAAAAATTTGAAACATCATGTCGAAGTGATCTTCACCCGGGAAAACGAAACAGCGGATGAACGCATCGAAAAACTGGTGGCGGAATTGAGCGGGCGGCGTGTGCAAATACATGTCGCCACCTCCGACCGTACGGAGCAGTGGGTTATTTTTGCTCAAGGGGCGCTACGGAAATCCGCAAGAGAACTAGAAATCGAGATGGATGATATTGATCACCGCATATCGAAGCAAGTGAAGGATATCCAGGACCAACGGCCGTTTTCGAAGATCCAATTGTCCGATGAAGTTGCTGAAATATTTGAAAAGTGGAGACGCGGTTTGAAATGAACGGTTGACGCAAAAATTTTCCATACGGTATACTTGGTGAAATGGCAACGAAGATTCGGGGGTGGGGGTATTGGTGGCTAAGACATTTGTGCAAGAGGGGAACTCGGATTTCACCGAACTTACCGATGAAGAGCTAGTGGGGATCATTCACGAAGGGGGAACAGATGGGTTGGATTATTTAATTACAAAATACCAACCTTTTGTAAGAATGAAAGCGCGCTCATATTTCATGATGGGTGGAGATCGTGAGGATATCATCCAGGAAGGCATGATCGGACTGTATAAAGCCATCCGTGACTTTAAGGGGGATCGGCTCAGCTCGTTCAAAGCATTTGCGGAACTTTGCATAACGAGGCAGATCATTACGGCGATTAAGACTGCGACAAGGCAGAAGCATATTCCGCTCAATACGTCTGTTTCATTGGACAAGCCTGTTTTTGACGAGGAATCCGACCGCACATTGCTAGATGTCATTGCTGGTTCGGAACTGGACGATCCGGAAGATTTGATGATCCACAAAGAGGATTTTTCGAATATGGAAGATGAGATCAATAAAGTCCTAAGCGGTTTGGAAAAGCAAGTGCTGACGCTCTACTTGGAGGGTCAGACTTATCAGGAAATTTCGGATGAGCTCAACCGGCAAGTGAAGTCGGTTGACAATGCCCTTCAGCGCATCAAACGCAAACTGGAGCGTCATATGCAACTGGAGCCGATCCGCTGACGGAATGAAGTTTATGTTACTGTAAGACATTTACCAGTGTATTGACATGGAAAAGTTTAAATGATACTCTTTACCAAGGTATGGACAAACATTGACAGGTGATAAAATGTCAAAAAAAATAATAGTAAGCTGCGAGAAGTGCGGTTCAAGGAACTATTCGGTTCCTGCAACGAGCAGTAAAACTGCTGAGCGATTGATAGTCAAGAAATTTTGCAGCCACTGCAATGCACATACAATACACAAGCAGACCGCGTGAAACACTCTTTTGCGTAAGGCACTATAAATTCGGAGGTTTACAGAGTAATGGGGAAGATAACCGGTTTTTTAAGAGATGTTGTCGGGGAAATGCGGAAAGTCAGCTGGCCGAAACGTAAGCAATTGACTCGCTATACGATTGTCGTTATTTCCACAGTCGTCTTCATGGCGATCTATTTCGGCTTAGTCGATTTGGGCATATCACAAGTAATGGAATGGTATCTTGCGTTATAATAAGGCAGTATGAATATCCTTTTTGAAAATATCCCGTCTGAACAAATGAACGGGTTTTTTCATTTTGAATTGAAAAAGGAGGGACGGACACAGTCCTCGTCGATATGGAGATGGAGAAAAAATGGTATGTCGTCCATACGTATTCCGGTTATGAGAACAAAGTAAAAGCTAACTTGGAAAAGCGTGTGGAGACAATGGGTATGCAAGACAAAATATTTCGTGTCGTCATCCCGGAAGAGCAGGAAACAGATTTTAAGGACGGTAAGAAACGGACAGTCATGAAAAAGACGTTCCCGGGCTATGTGCTCGTCGAACTTGTCATGACTGACGATTCTTGGTATGTCGTCCGCAATACGCCGGGCGTTACCGGCTTTATTGGTTCCTCAGGCGGCGGTGCTAAGCCGACACCGCTGCTTCCAGAAGAAGTAGATTTCATTTTGAAGCAGATGGGCATGAAGGAGCGGAACATGGAAGTTGATTTCGAGATCGGCGAAATGATCCAAGTCTTAGAAGGACCGTTTGCGCATTTCCAAGGGAAAGTGGAGGAAATCGACACAGACAAAGGAAAAGTGCGGGTTTCTGTCGATATGTTCGGCCGCGAAACGATTATGGAACTCGAATTTAACCAAGTTGAAAAATTATGATCCATTGCTACTTGCAAAAAGCAAGTGAAAGTGGTATCATTTCAAAGGTCAGACTATAATCTGATAGTCTGGACGGATTAACCAATTCTACCGGTGCAAACCGGCAGGCACATATTGAGTGGGAGGGGCAACCCATTTACCACATCACGGACTTAAGGAGGTGTGTCTCGTGGCTAAAAAAGTGACGAAAGTTGTTAAATTGCAAATCCCTGCAGGTAAAGCCAATCCGGCTCCACCAGTTGGACCAGCACTAGGTCAAGCAGGTGTCAACATCATGGGATTCTGTAAAGATTTCAACGCACGTACAGCAGATCAAGCAGGATTAATCATCCCTGTTGAAATAACTGTATTTGAAGACCGTTCATTTACGTTTATTACAAAAACTCCGCCAGCAGCAGTCTTGCTGAAGGTTGCAGCGAAAGTTCAAAAGGGTTCAGGCGAACCTAATAAGAAAAAAGTTGCAACTGTAAAGCGCGACCAAGTTCGCGAAATCGCAGAACAGAAGATGCAAGATCTAAACGCAGCATCTGTAGAAGCGGCGATGGCAATGGTTGAAGGTACTGCTCGCAGTATGGGAATCACGATCGAAGACTGATCCCAACCGGATGCAAAGGTTTTGTAAGTGGGGGTTGCGCTTGTTCACATGAACACGCAACCCTTATTCGTGGGAGGTTCAATCCGTTAAAACCACAATGAGGAGGAAATCTAAATGGCTAAAAGAGGTAAAAAGTTCACTGAAGCTGCGAAACTTGTAGAACGTACAAAAGCGTACGATTACAAGGAAGCGATTGAGCTTGCTAAGAAAACAAGCACAGTCAATTTTGATGCTACAGTTGAAGTCGCTTTCCGCCTAGGAATCGACACTCGTAAAAATGACCAGCAAATCCGTGGGGCTGTCGTGCTTCCAAACGGTACTGGTAAAACTCAACGCGTTCTAGTTTTCGCGAAAGGCGAAAAATTGAAAGAAGCGGAAGCTGCAGGCGCAGACTTTGTCGGCGATGCAGAATACATCAACAAAATCCAACAAGGTTGGTTTGATTTTGATGTAATCGTTGCAACTCCTGACATGATGGGTGAAGTTGGTAAGATCGGTCGCGTATTGGGACCAAAAGGTCTTATGCCTAACCCTAAAACAGGCACTGTAACATTTGATGTGGCGAAAGCTGTAGAGGAAATCAAAGCTGGTAAAGTTGAATACCGTGCTGACAAAGCAGGTATTATTCACGCGCCAATCGGAAAAGCTTCTTTTGATGATCAAAAACTTCAAGAGAACTTCACGACTGTTTTTGAAACAATCCTTAAAGCGAAGCCGGCTGCAGCAAAAGGAACATACATGAAGTCCGTAAACGTGACGACTACAATGGGCCCTGCAGTTAAAATCGACCCATCTTCAGTAACAATTAAATAATTTATTGACAACAAGCGCATTTTCCTGTAAGATGTCGTTTGTGATTATAAATCATTTGTACCGTAGACAGCAGGGGCCCAGTGCTTAATCATCCTGCCGAGGACAAGACGCTCTTTATTGCAAAGATGACGACTTTTCTGCCCTCGTGTCTATGTTCGCATGGACCGAGGGCTTTTCGTATGGTATAAATGACCCCCAATTTCATTAGGAGGTGTCAAGATGAGCAAAGTATTAGAGGCTAAACAAGCAGTAGTTGAAGAGATCTCAGGTAAACTGAAATCAGCAGTTTCTGTTGTCGTCGTAGACTATCGTGGTCTTAACGTCAGCCAAGTGACTGAACTTCGTAAACAGCTTCGTGAAGCAGGCATTGACTTCAAAGTTTACAAAAACTCGATGTCCCGCCGTGCGGCTGAAATTGCAGGTCTTGAAGGATTGAACGAGCACTTGACAGGACCTAACGCAATCGCGTTTTCAACTGAAGACGTTGTAGCTCCTGCTAAAATCCTTAACGATTTTGCAAAGAAGAACGAAAAACTTGAAATCAAAGCGGGTGTCATCGAAGGCGCTATCGCTACGGTTGAAGACGTGAAAGCATTGGCAGAGCTTCCATCTCGCGAAGGTCTACTTTCCATGCTCCTCAGCGTACTTCAAGCTCCAATGCGCAACTTTGCGCTTGCAACGAAAGCTGTTGCAGAGCAAAAAGAAGAACAAGGCGCTTAATCTTATTACTGTCGCCTAACAACAAACTCGCGGGTTGAATCCCGTCCAAACAATACCTAATTTAGGAGGAACATAAAATGACTAAAGAACAAATCCTTGACGCGATTAAAGAAATGACAGTCCTTGAGCTTAACGATCTAGTAAAAGCTATCGAAGAAGAATTCGGCGTAACTGCTGCTGCTCCTGTAGCAATGGTTGGCGGTGCAGGTGCTGGTGAAGCTGCTGCTGAGCAAACTGAATTCGACGTAATCCTTGCTTCTGCTGGTGCAGAAAAAATCAAAGTTATCAAAGCGGTTCGCGAAATCACAGGTCTTGGCTTGAAAGAAGCTAAAGAACTAGTTGACAACGCTCCAAAACCACTTAAAGAAGGCGTTTCTAAAGAAGAAGCTGAAGAAATGAAAGCTAAACTTGAAGAAGTTGGCGCTGGCGTAGAACTTAAGTAATTTTCATAAGGAAGGAAAGCTCGTCGAAAATGGACGGGCTTTTCTTCGTTTTTTTATCTGTGGAGCAATTGACATGTAACGCAATTCGCGTGCGTCAGGAGGAATTGTATGTCAGAGCATTATTACTCGAAAAAGCCGTCAGTGAAAAGTGATCCGAAAGAGTGGAAGACTGTCATCCGGGATAGAAGTTTTCGTTTTAAAACGGATGCAGGTGTGTTCAGCAAAGGAGAATTGGACTTTGGTTCACGCCTTCTGGCCGAATCGTTCCAACTGCCCCAAGTGGAAGGTGATCTGCTTGATGTCGGGTGTGGATATGGACCCATCGGACTGTCGATCGCCGCATCTTTTCCGGATCGGAATGTTCATATGGTCGATGTGAACGAAAGGGCGCTTGCGCTTGCAAAAGGTAACGCGGAGCTGAACGAAATCGCTAATGTGAATATCTATCCAAGCGATGCTCTATCAGCTGTATCTGGAGATCGGTTTGCCGCTGTGATAACGAATCCTCCTATCCGGGCAGGAAAAGAGACGGTGTTCACCATTTATCAGGGAGCCTATTCTAAGTTAATCCCTGGAGGAGAGTTATGGGTGGTCATTCAGAAGAAGCAGGGAGCTCCCTCTACATCTTCTAAGATGGAAGAGCTTTTCGGCAATGTGGAGACGGTGGCGAAGAGCAAGGGGTACTTTATTTTCAAGTCAAAAAAACATTGACTCACTAAACATGTTGTGTTAGCATTATAAAATGCATAAATATTATAATGCGGTCGTGTGCCCTTTTGCATAAGAAGTGGAAAAGTTAGGCATACTGGCAATGGATAAAAGATTGTTAAACCGAAAATGAGCTCTAGACGGAACTCGTTTTCTTTTTGTTTTTTCGATATCATACACCATTTTTATGATTTCGCAAAGAACTAATATTGTTTGAGGGGTGAAAGAGTTGACAGGTCATTTAGTTCAGTATGGTCAACACCGTCAGCGCAGAAGTTTCGCGCGAATCAATGAGGTCCTCGAGTTGCCGAATTTGATTGAGATCCAGACGGCATCTTACGAGTGGTTCTTGGAAGAAGGATTACGTGAGATGTTCCACGATATTTCCCCGATCCAGGATTTCACAGGGAATCTTTCGTTGGAATTCGTCGATTATCAACTCGGGGAGCCCAAATACCCGGTCGATGAATCAAAAGAACGTGACGTAACGTACGCAGCACCGCTCCGCGTTAAAGTGCGCTTGCACAACAAAGAAACTGAAGAGGTGAAAGAGCAGGACGTTTTCATGGGCGACTTCCCACTTATGACTGAAAACGGAACGTTCATCATCAATGGTGCGGAACGGGTTATCGTTTCCCAGTTGGTCCGTTCACCGAGCGTTTATTATAATGACAAGACGGATAAGAATGGTAAACGCGGTTTTTCCGCAACAGTCATTCCTAACCGTGGAGCTTGGCTGGAATACGAAACGGATGCCAAAGACGTCGTGCATGTCCGCATCGACCGTACACGAAAGCTGCCGATTACAGTGCTTTTGCGTGCCCTTGGCTTCTCCACAGATCAAGAGATCATCGAGTTGCTTGGAGACAATGAGTATCTTCGCAACACGCTAGAGAAAGACAATACCGAAAACTCGGAAAAAGCGCTTCTGGAAATTTACGAGCGCCTGCGTCCTGGCGAACCGCCTACATTGGACAGCGCCAAGAGTCTTCTGTTTTCTCGTTTCTTCGATGCGAAGCGATATGACCTCGCAAATGTGGGCCGTTACAAAATGAATAAAAAACTCCACTTGCAAAATCGTCTATTCAATCAGGTTGTCGCGGAAACACTAGTTGACCCTGAAACTGGCGAAATTCTGTTGGAGAAAGATCAGCTCATCGACCGCAGAACATTGGACCGCCTTTTGCCTCATCTTGAAAAAGGCATCGGCATCCAGGAAATCTCGCATGTCGGTGGTGTCTTGGAAGATGATATTACGATCCAAACAATTAAGATATATGCACCAAAAAGTGAAGACAAGCAAGTGATCAATGTTATTTCCAACGCTAGTATTGATGAGTCCGTGAAGCATGTCACACCAGCTGACATCGTTGCTTCCATCAGCTACTTCTTCAATTTACTCCATGGCGTCGGCAATACAGATGACATTGACCACCTTGGAAACCGCCGTCTCCGTTCGGTTGGTGAATTGCTTCAAAATCAGTTCCGGATTGGACTTTCCAGAATGGAACGGGTTGTTAAGGAACGGATGTCGATCAATGATACGCAGTCAATCGTACCGCAGCAGCTGATCAATATCCGGCCTGTTATTGCATCTATTAAAGAGTTCTTTGGAAGCTCTCAGTTGTCTCAGTTCATGGACCAGACAAACCCGCTAGCGGAATTAACGCACAAGCGTCGACTTTCTGCCCTCGGGCCTGGTGGTCTTACACGGGAACGTGCCGGAATGGAAGTCCGTGACGTTCACTATTCCCACTATGGCCGTATGTGTCCAATTGAAACGCCGGAAGGTCCGAACATCGGATTGATCAACTCGCTCTCGACATTTGCGCGAGTGAATAAATTCGGTTTCATCGAAACGCCTTACCGGAAAGTAGATCCGGAAACAAATCGTGTTACAGAACAAATCGACTATCTGACAGCAGATATCGAGGACAATTATGTTGTCGCTCAAGCGAATGCTCCTTTAAACGAAGATGGCTCTTATGTAAATGAGGAAGTCATCGGCCGTTTCCAAGGGGATAACACGGTCTTTAAACGTGAACAGATCGATTACATGGACGTTTCGCCGAAACAGGTAGTTTCTGCGGCGACAGCATGTATCCCATTCCTTGAAAACGATGACTCGAACCGTGCCCTCATGGGTGCGAACATGCAGCGGCAGGCTGTACCATTGCTCAATCCGGAAGCACCGTTTGTCGGAACTGGAATGGAGCATGTATCAGCCCGTGACTCAGGTGCTGCTGTTATTGCGAAATACGACGGTATTGTAGAGCACGTCGAAGCGAAAGAAGTCCGCATTCGACGCATTGAAACAATCGACGGGAAAGAAGTTAAGGGTGACCTTACTGTGTACCGTCTGGAGAATTTCATTCGTTCCAACCAAGGGACTTGCTATAACCAGCGTCCGATCGTAGCTGTCGGTGATCGTGTGAAACCACGCGATATCATCGCAGACGGTCCATCCATGGATAAAGGTGAATTGGCGCTTGGACGAAACGTATTAGTCGGATTCATGACGTGGGATGGCTATAACTATGAGGATGCCATCATCATGAGTGAACGTCTGGTGAAAGACGACGTATTCACTTCGATTCATATCGAAGAGTACGAATCAGAAGCACGGGACACGAAACTCGGACCTGAAGAAATTACACGGGATATTCCGAACGTCGGTGAAGACGCACTTCGAAACCTCGATGACCGCGGCATTATTCGCGTCGGTGCCGAAGTACGCGATGGCGATATCCTAGTTGGGAAAGTAACGCCTAAAGGGGTTACGGAACTGACTGCTGAAGAACGCCTTCTACATGCCATCTTCGGAGAAAAAGCACGGGAAGTGCGCGATACTTCATTACGCGTTCCACACGGCGCGGGCGGTATCGTCCTTGACGTGAAAGTATTCAACCGTGAAGATGGGGATGAATTGCCACCGGGCGTTAATCAGCTCGTTCGTGCTTATATCGTCCAAAAACGTAAGATCTCTGTTGGGGACAAGATGGCGGGACGTCACGGTAACAAAGGGGTTATCTCCCGGATTTTACCGGAGTCTGATATGCCATTCCTGCCGGACGGCACACCGATCGATGTCATGTTGAATCCACTCGGCGTACCATCCCGTATGAATATCGGTCAGGTTTTGGAATTGCATCTTGGAATGGCTGCACGTAATCTGGGTATCCACATGGCTTCCCCGGTATTTGACGGCGCCAACGAAGAAGATGTTTGGGATACGATGGAAGAGTCCGGCATGAATCGTGACGGAAAAACGGTCTTGTATGATGGCCGCTCAGGAGAACCGTTTGATAACCGGGTCTCTGTTGGTGTCATGTATATGATCAAGTTGGCCCACATGGTTGACGACAAACTCCATGCCCGTTCCACTGGACCATACTCACTTGTTACACAGCAGCCGCTCGGTGGTAAAGCCCAATTCGGCGGACAGCGTTTCGGGGAGATGGAAGTATGGGCACTGGAAGCTTACGGTGCCGCTTATACATTGCAAGAGATCCTTACAGTGAAGTCCGATGACGTCGTAGGCCGTGTGAAAACATACGAAGCGATTGTCAAAGGACAGAGTGTACCGCAGCCAGGCGTTCCGGAATCATTCAAAGTATTGATCAAGGAACTTCAAAGCCTTGGTTTGGACGTTAAAATGCTGACAGACGATTTCGAGGAGATCGAGATGCGTGATCTTGATGAAGATGACGATATGCAACCGACGGATGCACTCAATCTCATGACGGAAGATCAGCCTGTTTGATTTCATAACAATAGGGGAGTCCTGAAGTACTCCCCTATTTTCAACGGATAGGAAATGTGAAGCTTGATTTTATGGAACCATCGTGGAGATAAGATTAAAGGGAGGTAGGCTCCTTGATAGATGTTAATAATTTTGAGTATATGAAGATTGGCCTCGCTTCGCCAGATAAGATCCGTTCTTGGTCATATGGTGAAGTTAAGAAACCTGAAACAATCAACTACCGTACGTTAAAGCCCGAGAAAGACGGCTTGTTCTGTGAGCGTATTTTCGGACCGACGAAAGACTGGGAATGTCATTGCGGTAAATATAAGCGAGTGCGTTACAAAGGCGTTGTATGTGATCGTTGCGGCGTTGAGGTAACTCGTCAAAAAGTTCGGCGCGAGCGTATGGGACATATTGAATTGGCTGCTCCTGTAACACATATTTGGTATTTCAAGGGAATCCCGAGCCGTATGGGACTCATTTTGGATATGACGCCACGTGCATTGGAAGAAGTCATCTACTTTGCATCGTATGTCGTTATTGATCCGGCCGATACTCCGCTAGAGCGTAAACAATTGCTTTCTGAAAAGGAATATCGCTTATACCGTGAAAAGTACGGCAACAAGTTCCAAGCTTTGATGGGTGCAGAAGCGATTGAACAGCTTTTGAAAGCGATCGATTTAGACAAGGAAACGGAAATGCTGAAAGAGGAATTGAAAACTGTTCAAGGGCAGCGCCGCACACGTGCGATCCGTCGTCTTGAAGTAGTGGAATCATTCCGTAATTCAGGTAACCGTCCTGAATGGATGGTCCTTGAAGTGCTTCCGGTCATCCCGCCGGAATTGCGTCCGATGGTTCAATTGGATGGCGGCCGTTTCGCTACTTCGGATTTGAATGACTTGTATCGCCGAGTCATCAACCGTAACAATCGTCTAAAGCGTTTGCTTGATCTAGGCGCACCTGGCATCATCGTCCAAAACGAAAAGCGGATGCTCCAGGAAGCAGTTGATGCATTAGTTGACAACGGACGCCGCGGACGCCCTGTCACTGGACCGGGAAATCGTCCATTGAAGTCTTTGTCACATATGCTGAAAGGGAAACAAGGTCGTTTCCGTCAAAACTTGCTCGGTAAACGGGTTGACTATTCAGGCCGTTCCGTTATCGTCGTAGGCCCGAACTTGAAAATGTATCAGTGCGGACTGCCTAAGGAAATGGCGATCGAGCTATTTAAGCCGTTTGTCATGAAGGAGCTTGTTGAGCGCGGACTGGCACATAACATTAAGAGTGCGAAGCGTAAGATTGAACGTCTGCATTCTGAAGTGTGGGATGTTCTTGAAGATGTTATCAGGGAACACCCAGTTCTTCTTAACCGGGCCCCTACTCTTCACAGACTCGGTATCCAGGCGTTTGAGCCGATGCTTGTTGAAGGCCGTGCCATCCAGTTGCATCCGCTCGTATGTACAGCATATAACGCTGACTTCGACGGTGACCAAATGGCTGTTCACGTTCCATTATCCGCAGAGGCCCAAGCGGAAGCGCGTTTGCTCATGCTTGCGGCACAGAACATCTTGAACCCGAAAGATGGTAAACCAGTTGTTACACCTTCCCAGGACATGGTATTAGGTAACTATTACCTAACACTGGAACGTAAAGGGGCAGCAGGCGAAGGAACTGTCTTCAGTAATGTGAATGAAGCATTGATCGCATACCAGACAGGTCATGTACATCTTCATACAAGAATCGCTGTGTACGCTGGATCATTGAATAACCCGACGTTCACGGAAGAGCAGAACCACAAGCTCTTGTTGACAACAGTCGGAAAGTTGATCTTTAACGAAATCCTTCCGGAAACATTCCCGTATATCAATGAGCCGACAAACCACAACTTAGAAGTGGAAACGCCGGGTAAATACTTCATTGACGGAACTGTAAATGTTAAAGAGTATTTGCAAAGTGTAGACTTGGTAGCGCCTTTCGTTAAGAAATTCCTAGGTAACATCATTGCGGAAATCTTTAAGAAGTTCCATATTACCGAGACTTCTAAAATGCTGGATCGCATGAAAAACCTAGGCTTCAAATATTCAACGCGTGCAGGTATCACTGTTGGTATTGCCGATATCGTCGTCTTGCCGAACAAAGATGAAATCTTGCAGGAAGCGCAAAGTAAAGTGGATAAAGTAACACAGCAATTCCGCCGTGGTCTCATTACGGAAGAAGAGCGATACGATCGTGTTATTTCTTATTGGAGCCATGCCAAGGATGAAATCCAAGACAAGTTGATGGATTCCTTGGAAAACACGAACCCAATTTACATGATGAGTGATTCCGGAGCACGGGGTAACGCATCGAACTTTACGCAGCTCGCTGGGATGCGTGGTTTGATGGCCAACCCGGCTGGACGTATCATCGAACTACCGATCAAATCATCATTCCGTGAAGGTCTGACGGTACTCGAGTACTTTATCTCGACCCACGGAGCGCGGAAAGGTCTTGCGGATACAGCCCTTAAAACGGCCGACTCAGGTTACTTGACTCGTCGTCTTGTTGATGTTGCCCAAGATGTTATCGTCCGTGAAGATGATTGTGGTACAGATAGAGGTCTAGAGATTTCTGCACTGACTGAAGGCGCTGAAATTATCGAAACACTGGAAGAGCGTATTGAAGGCCGCCATACGAAGAAAACAATTCGCCACCCGGAAACTGGTGAAGTAATTGTTGAGAAAGATGGCTTAATTACGGCTGATTTATCTCGGAAAATAATTGATGCAGGCATCGAAACAGTGACGATCCGTTCTGCATTCACATGTAACACGAAACACGGTGTATGTAAAAAATGCTACGGCATCAACTTGGCTACAGGTGAAACGGTGGAGGTCGGGGAAGCAGTCGGAATCATCGCTGCTCAATCGATCGGTGAACCGGGAACACAGCTTACGATGCGTACATTCCATACCGGCGGTGTCGCAGGAGACGATATCACATCAGGTCTTCCGCGTATCCAAGAAATTTTCGAAGCAAGGAATCCTAAAGGGCAAGCTGTCATTTCTGAAATTAAAGGTGAAGTGACGGAAATCGATGAAATCCGGGAAGGACAGAAAGAAGTCACAATCCAGGGTGAAGTCGAAACGAGAAAGTACTTGGCTCCTTACAATGCCCGTCTAAAAGTGCAAGTCGGCGATACGATCGACCGCGGTGAAATCATCACGGAAGGTTCAATCGATCCGAAAGAATTGATTGTTGTAAAAGATGTTGCAACGGTTCAGGAATACTTACTGAAGGAAGTTCAGAAAGTATACCGTATGCAAGGTGTTGAAATCGGAGATAAGCACGTTGAAGTCATGGTTCGCCAAATGCTTCGCAAAGTGCGTGTTATTGAAGCGGGAGACACTGACTTGCTGCCTGGATCTTTGTTGGATATCCATCAATTCTCGGAAGCGAATGCCGTTGTCCTCAAAAAAGGCAAAGTGCCGGCTACATCCCGTCCGGTCATTCTTGGTATTACAAAAGCGTCGCTTGAGACGGAATCATTCCTATCAGCCGCTTCTTTCCAAGAAACGACACGTGTCCTTACGGATGCAGCCATCAAAGGCAAGACGGATGAATTGCTCGGCTTGAAGGAAAATGTCATCATCGGTAAACTTGTGCCTGCTGGTACAGGTATGCAGCGTTACCGTCATGTCGAGATGGAACAAGACAAAGAAGCGGACTCCGCTGACGCAGTATCAGTAGAGTAACCCGGAACAAAACGGGGGAGTCAAAAAGATCCCCCCGTTTTTTCTATTAATTGTTGACAGTTTCTCCGGCAAGTGATAATATACAAAAGGTTGATAGTTGAATGTCTGTACTTTGGAGGATATGCTCATGTCTTATGATAAAGTGGAGCAGGCACAGAAAACGATCATCGGTACAAAGCAAACAGTTAAAGCGATCCGCACAGGTGCTGCAAAGGAAATTATCCTTGCGACCGATGCAGATGAACGCTTTATCGCCCCGGTAATCCGGGAAGCAGAGCTTCATGGCATCCCTATTACTTATGTGGACTCGAGAATCACTCTCGGCCATGCATGTGGAATAGAGGTTGGAGCAGTAGCGGTTGCAATTACTGTTTAATGGTTTTTGTGTATATATGCACAAAGACTTTGTTTTTACCCTTAAAATGAACCACCTGGATGTGTGGTCTTGTAAAAAGAGTTATGAAAGGAGGAAAATCCGATGCCTACAATTAACCAATTAGTCCGTAAACCTCGTCAATCGAAAGTTTCCGGTTCTAAATCACCAGCACTCGGAAAGAGCTATAACAGCTTCAAAAAGTCGATGACTGATGTTAATTCACCACAAAAAAGAGGTGTTTGCACACGTGTCGGCACGATGACTCCGAAGAAACCGAACTCGGCTCTTCGTAAATATGCGCGTGTACGTTTGACTAACACTCTTGAAGTCAACGCTTATATCCCTGGTGAAGGCCACAACCTTCAAGAGCACAGCGTTGTTCTTATCCGCGGCGGACGTGTAAAAGACTTACCGGGTGTTCGTTACCACATCGTTCGTGGTGCACTCGATACAGCTGGCGTAACTGGCCGTATGCAAAGCCGTTCTCAATACGGTGCGAAAAGACCAAAAGAAAAGAAAAACTAATAACGAAATGATCATTTCGAAAGGAGGAACACAATATGCCTCGTAAAGGTCCTGTTGCAAAACGTGACGTATTACCGGATCCGATTTACAATTCCAAGCTTGTCACTCGTCTTATCAATAAAATGATGGTAGACGGTAAAAAAGGTACATCTCAAAAAATCCTCTATGGTGCGTTTGAACTTGTTAAAGAACGTTCCGGAAAAGACCCGATTGAAGTATTTGAAGCTGCACTTAACAACGTAATGCCTGTACTTGAAGTACGTGCTCGCCGTGTCGGTGGTGCGAACTACCAAGTTCCAGTCGAAGTACGTCCTGAACGCCGTACGACTCTAGGATTGCGCTACCTTGTGAACTACTCCCGTACACGCGGTGAGAAAACAATGGAGGAACGTCTTGCGAATGAAATCCTTGATGCTTCCAACAACACAGGTGCTTCCGTAAAACGTCGTGAAGAAATGCACAAGATGGCTGAAGCGAACAAAGCATTCGCTCACTATCGCTGGTAAGATCGGACATTTATCTTTTTTCAGCAGAAGATTTTGCAACGCGTGCTAGCTTTTGCTGAACGGAGATAAAAGCCTTTGGTGCATGGCAAAGATTTTCAAGAGAAATTTTACGAGCTCGCTCTTGCTGATCTGATAATACATACACCGAGGTGTGATTTGATTGACGCCCCAACCCGAAACGGAAGGAGATATACAAAATGGCTAGAGAGTTCTCCTTAGAGAATACTCGTAACATTGGTATCATGGCTCACATCGACGCTGGTAAAACGACGACGACTGAGCGGATCCTTTTTTACACAGGTAAGATCCATAAAATCGGAGAAACGCACGAGGGTGCTTCTCAGATGGACTGGATGGAGCAGGAGCAAGAGCGTGGTATCACGATCACTTCTGCGGCAACAACTGCACAATGGAAAGGCCATCGAGTAAACATCATCGATACACCGGGACACGTGGACTTCACTGTTGAAGTTGAGCGTTCACTACGTGTACTTGATGGTGCTGTAACAGTTCTTGATGCGCAATCAGGTGTTGAGCCTCAAACTGAAACAGTTTGGCGCCAGGCTACTACTTATGGTGTACCTCGTATCGTGTTCGTCAACAAGATGGACAAGACAGGTGCAGATTTCCTTTATTCAGTAGGCACACTTCACAACCGTCTTCAAGCGAATGCACACCCGATCCAATTGCCGATCGGCTCCGAAGATACATTCCGCGGAATCATCGACCTTGTCGAGATGAAAGCGACTATGTATGGTAATGACCTTGGTACAGATACAACTGTCGAGGAAATTCCTGAAGAGTTCCGTGCACAAGCTGAAGAGTACCGTGAGAAGCTAATCGAAGCGGTTGTCGATTTCGATGAAGATCTTATGGAAAAATACCTCGGCGGCGAAGAGCTTACAGTCGAAGAAATCAAAACAGCTATCCGTAAAGCGACACTCGCGGTAGAGTTCTACCCTGTCGTTTGTGGTACAGCATTCAAAAACAAAGGTGTTCAGCTTGTTCTTGACGCAGTCGTCGACTACTTGCCAGCACCAACTGACATCCCTTCCATGAACGGTATCAATCCTGATACTGAAGAAGAGGAAGAGCGTCACCCAAGCGATGAAGATCCATTCTCTGCGCTTGCTTTTAAAGTTATGACTGACCCTTACGTTGGTAAACTTACATTCTTCCGTGTCTATTCAGGTGTCCTTCAATCAGGTTCTTACGTACAGAACTCGACAAAAGGCAAGCGTGAGCGTGTTGGACGTATCCTTCAGATGCACGCGAACAGCCGTGAAGAGATCAGTGAAGTCCACGCGGGTGAAATCGCGGCAGCTGTTGGATTGAAAGATACAACAACTGGGGACACACTTTGTGATGAAAAGGCGCCAATCATCCTCGAATCAATGGAATTCCCTGAACCGGTAATCTCCGTTGCAATCGAGCCAAAAACAAAAGGCGACCAAGACAAAATGGGTACGGCTCTTGCGAAATTGCAAGAAGAAGACCCTACATTCCGTGCACATACAGACCAAGAAACAGGCGAAGTTATCATCGCTGGTATGGGTGAGCTTCACCTAGATATCATCGTTGACCGTCTACGCCGTGAGTTCAAGGTTGAAGCTAACGTAGGTGCTCCACAAGTATCTTACCGTGAAACATTCCGCAGCGCTGCGGAAGTTGAAGGTAAGTTCGTCCGCCAATCCGGTGGTCGTGGACAATACGGACACGTTTGGATCGAGTTCGCTCCGAACGAAGAAGGAAAAGGATTCGAATTCCAAAACGCAATCGTTGGTGGGGTTGTTCCTCGTGAATACATTCCATCCGTTGAAGCAGGTCTTCGCGATTCTCTTGACAATGGTGTTCTTGCTGGATATCCATTGATCGATGTTAAAGCTCGTCTCTTCGACGGATCTTACCATGACGTTGACTCCAACGAAATGGCGTTCAAGATCGCTGCGTCTATGGCACTTAAAAACGCAGCAGCTAAATGTAATCCAGTACTTCTAGAGCCAATGATGAAAGTTGAAGTCATCATCCCAGAAGAATACATGGGAGATATCATGGGTGACATCACTTCCCGTCGTGGACGCGTAGAAGGTATGGAAGCACGCGGTAACGCACAAGTTGTCCGCGCAATGGTTCCACTAGCGGAAATGTTCGGTTACGCAACATCTCTACGTTCGAATACACAAGGACGCGGTGTGTTCTCAATGGTATTCGATCACTACGAAGATGTACCGAAATCAATCGCTGAAGAAGTCATCAAAAAAAATAAAGGCGAATAATTGTATTTCGTCCTTGTTTCTACAGTTGATTACTTGTAAGATATGGATAGTTGGAGGGAATGAACCTCCAGCTTCCATAGCTATATAAAATTAAAACACTCACATTTTAAGGAGGAATTCCAAAATGGCTAAAGAAAAATTCGACCGCTCCAAGGAGCATGCTAACATTGGTACAATCGGTCACGTTGACCATGGTAAAACAACTTTGACTGCAGCAATCGCTACAGTTCTTTCAAAGAAAATGGGTGGAGAAGCGAAATCATACGCTGACGTTGATAACGCTCCAGAAGAAAAAGAGCGTGGAATCACAATCAACACTTCACACATCGAGTATGAAACTGAAAAGCGTCACTATGCACACGTTGACTGCCCAGGACACGCTGACTACGTTAAGAACATGATCACTGGTGCTGCTCAAATGGACGGCGGTATCCTAGTAGTATCTGCTGCTGACGGCCCAATGCCACAAACTCGTGAGCACATCCTTCTTTCACGTCAAGTAGGTGTTCCTTACCTAGTTGTATTCATGAACAAATGTGACATGGTTGATGACGAAGAACTTCTTGAGCTTGTTGAGATGGAAATTCGTGACCTTCTTTCCGAGTATGAGTTCCCTGGCGACGACCTACCAGTCATCAAAGGTTCTGCTCTAAAAGCTCTTGAAGGAGAACCAGAGTGGGAAGAGAAAGTCGTTGAGCTTATGAACGCTGTTGACGAGTACATCCCAACTCCTCCACGTGACACTGAAAAGCCATTCATGATGCCAGTCGAGGACGTATTCTCGATCACAGGCCGTGGTACTGTTGCTACAGGACGTGTTGAGCGTGGCCAAGTTAAAGTCGGTGACGTTGTAGAAATCATCGGTTTGACTGAAGAACCAAAATCAACAACTGTAACAGGTGTTGAAATGTTCCGTAAGCTTCTTGACTATGCAGAAGCTGGAGACAACATTGGTGCACTTCTTCGTGGGGTAGCTCGTGAAGATATCGAACGTGGTCAAGTTCTTGCTAAGCCAGGTACAATCACGCCGCACACTAAGTTCAAATCAGAAGTTTACGTTCTTTCTAAAGAAGAGGGTGGACGTCACACTCCATTCTTCTCTAACTACCGTCCACAGTTCTACTTCCGTACAACTGACGTAACTGGAATCATCTCTCTTCCAGAAGGCGTTGAGATGGTTATGCCTGGAGACAACGTTGAAATGACTGTTGAATTGATCTCTCCAATCGCGATTGAAGAAGGTACTAAATTCTCAATCCGTGAAGGTGGACGTACAGTAGGCGCTGGCGTTGTTGCTACAATCGAAAAGTAAGATAGTACATTGATTGCAATCATGGAAATCCCGTCCTTGTGGCGGGATTTTTCATGTCTATAAATACTTTGCGTGCTGTCCATTGAACGATTTAGCTCAATCTTCTATGATCTTCGAGCTCTCGCAGACTCTCGTCTGAGGTAAATTGCCCGCTTGATTCCGAGATTCCCATACAGATCATTTCAAAACAACTTAGTAATTCGTCTGAGCTAGAGTAGAGGTAACACTAAAGAAACCGACAAACGTAGCGTATGCAGACCGTTGAGGTTACGCACTTCTCTGACTTTTTTCCAAATGTATGGATACCACTTGAATATCTGAACCGGAGAATATATAATAAGCAAGGTTAAAGAAAAGATTTTCCGTAAAAGACTTGCGGAAATCTATATCATTATGTATAATGTTGAATGTTGGTCTTTGACTGCGATGAAGCGGGAGGTTGCCGACACGCCCGGCCGCTTTGCCATGGCGCGCGTGTGGGAAATTTCCGTGGAGAATGTCTAGAAAATAGGCGAAAAAGGAGGGAAAATAATGGCAAAACAAAAGATTCGTATTCGTTTAAAAGCATATGATCACCGTATTCTTGATCAATCTGCTGAAAAGATCGTTGAAACAGCAAAACGTTCAGGTGCTAGCGTATCAGGTCCGATTCCGTTGCCAACTGAAAGATCTGTATACACGATCCTTCGTGCGGTACATAAGTACAAAGATTCGCGCGAGCAGTTCGAAATGCGTACGCATAAACGTCTAATCGATATCGTCAATCCGACACCACAAACTGTCGATGCATTGATGAAACTTGACTTACCGTCAGGCGTAGACATCGAAATCAAACTTTAATCTTACCAATACAAAACAAACTATTTCAGGAGGTGTGACAAATGACCAAAGGAATCTTAGGAAGAAAAGTCGGTATGACGCAAATCTTTGCTGAAAACGGCGATTTGATCCCAGTAACTGTGATTGAAGCTGCTCCAAACGTAGTTCTTCAAAAGAAGACAGTTGAAACAGACGGCTACGAAGCAATCCAGCTTGGATTCGAAGATAAACGTGAAAAGCTTGCAAACAAACCTGAAAAGGGACACGTTGCAAAAGCTGAAACGGCACCTAAGCGCTTCATCCGTGAATTCCGCGGAATGGATGTAGCTGGGTACGAAGTTGGTCAGGAAGTCAAAGTTGACGCATTCGCTGAAGGCGATATCGTTGACATTACAGGAGTATCAAAAGGTAAAGGATTCCAAGGTGTTATTAAACGCCACGGACATTCCCGCGGCCCAATGAGCCACGGTTCCCGTTTCCACCGTGCACCAGGTTCCCTAGGAGCTGTTGACGGACAACGCGTATTCAAAGGTATGAAACTACCTGGACGTACTGGCGGGAAAACAATTACTATTCAAAACCTTGAAATCGTACGAGTTGACGCTGAGCGTAACTTGTTGCTAGTTAAAGGTAATGTTCCAGGAGCACGCAAATCATTGATCGAAGTGAAAAGTGCTATTAAAGGGAACTAATTTCTAAAGGAAGGAGGAAACAGGAATGCCTAAAGTATCCGTACTAAACCAGACAGGTTCTTCAGTCGGCGAAATCGAATTGAACGAAGCAATCTTCGGAATCGAGCCGAACGAAGCTGTCCTATTTGAAACATTGGTTCAACAACGCGCTTCTTTGCGCCAAGGTAACCATAAAGTAAAAACTCGCGCGGAAGTAGCCGGCGGTGGTCGTAAACCGTGGCGCCAAAAAGGAACAGGACGTGCTCGTCAAGGGTCCATCCGTTCACCACAATGGCGTGGAGGCGGTATCGTATTCGGTCCAACTCCAAGAAGCTACAGCTACAAACTTCCTAAGAAAGTTCGTCGCTTAGCTCTTCGTTCTGCACTTTCCACAAAAGTTCGCGATGAAGAAATCATCGTATTGGAAGGCCTAGCTTTCGATGCACCAAAAACAAAGGAATTTGTAAAAGTGCTTGAAAACCTTTCAATCGAGAAAAAAGCATTGTTCGTAACTGCTGACCTAGATGAAACAGTGGCATTGTCTGCTCGTAACATCCCTGGCGTAAGCGTAGTTACAGCTAACGGCATCAACGTTCTTGACCTTGTCGCTCATGACAAGCTTGTCATCACGAAAGGTGCAGTTGAAAAATTAGAGGAGGTGCTTGGTTAATGGAAGCACGTGATGTATTGAAACGTCCGGTCATTACCGAGCGTTCTTCTGAACAAATGGAGTTAAAAAAATACACTTTCGAAGTGGATACACGCGCTAACAAAACGCTTGTAAAGCAAGCAGTCGAAGAAATCTTCGGCGTGAAAGTGGAAAAAGTCAACGTTCAGAACTACAAAGGTAAGTTCAAGCGTATGGGCAAACATGCTGGTTACACAAACAAACGCCGCAAAGCGATCGTTACGTTAACAGCAGACTCCAAAGACATCGAACTATTTGAAATGTAATTGAAACGCAATTAAACGAAGGAGGGAACACCAATGGCGATTAAGAAATACAAACCTACCTCCAACGGACGTCGTAACATGACTAGCTCTGACTTCTCTGCCATCACGACAGATAAGCCGGAAAAATCATTGCTTACACCGCTCAAACGCAAAGGCGGCCGTAACAACCAAGGTAGGATGACTGTTCGTCACCAAGGTGGAGGCCACAAGCGCCAATACCGTGTCATCGATTTCCAACGTCTGAAAGATGGCATTCCAGGACGCGTTGCTACGATCGAATACGATCCAAACCGTTCTGCTAACATCGCATTAATTAACTATGCAGATGGAGAAAAACGCTACATCCTAGCACCAAAAGGTCTTGAAGTAGGCATGACTGTCATGTCTGGACCGGAAGCTGATATCCGTGTAGGAAACTCACTTCCACTAGAAAACATTCCAATGGGTTCTACGATCCACAACATCGAGTTGAAGCCTGGTAAAGGCGGACAGCTAGTACGTTCTGCAGGTACATCTGCACAGCTTCTAGGTCGTGAAGGCAAATATGTCATCATCCGTCTACAATCTGGTGAAGTTCGAATGGTTCTTGCTACTTGCCGCGCTACTATCGGTCAAGTTGGTAACGAGCAGCACGAATTGATCAACATCGGTAAAGCAGGTCGTTCTCGTTGGTTAGGCAAGCGCCCGACTGTTCGTGGTTCTGTCATGAACCCTAACGATCACCCACACGGTGGTGGTGAAGGACGTACACCAATCGGTCGTCCAACTCCTGTTACACCTTGGGGCAAACCGGCTCTTGGCTACAAAACACGTAAGAAAAACAACAAATCCGACAAACTTATCGTTCGTCGTCGTAAAAAATAATGTGATGGCACTGCGGTTCAATGACTGGGCCGTAGTACAATCACGGAGGGAGGTTTCGACATGGGCCGCAGCTTGAAAAAAGGACCTTTTGCAGATGATCATCTATTGAAAAAGGTTGATGCACAAAAAGATGCACAAAAGAAACAGGTTATCAAAACTTGGTCTCGCCGTTCTACTATCTTCCCGTCTTTCATTGGATTGACGATTGCTGTATACGACGGACGCAAACACGTACCTGTTTATGTGACTGAGGATATGGTTGGTCACAAATTGGGCGAATTCGTACCTACGCGCACTTACAAAGGTCATGGTGCCGACGATAAGAAAACAAAACGCTAATTGAGAGGAGGTATTCCTGATGCAACAAGCAAAAGCTACTGCCCGCACAGTCCGTATTGCTCCTCGCAAAGTCCGTTTGGTCGTTGATCTTATCCGGGGCAAGAAAATCGGTGAAGCTGTCGCGATTCTACGCCTGACGCCTAAAGCGGCATCTCCGGTTGTAGAAAAAGTATTGAAATCAGCAATTGCAAACGCTGAACACAACTATGAAATGGATGTCGAGAACCTCATCGTAAGCGAAGTATTCGTTGATGAAGGTCCGACAATGAAACGTTTCCGTCCACGTGCACAAGGCCGTGCAAGTGCGATCAACAAACGTACTAGCCACATCACTGTAGTGGTATCTGAAAAGAAGGAGGGATAATTCGTGGGTCAAAAAGTACATCCTAATGGTTTACGGGTTGGCATCATTCGTGATTGGGATTCGAAGTGGTATGCAGAAAAAGACTACGCAGACCTATTACACGAAGACTTGAAAATCCGTGAATATATCGAACAACGCCTAGTTGACGCAGCGCTTTCCAAAGTGGAAATCGAGCGTGCAGCAAAGCGTGTTAACATTACTATTCACACTGCGAAGCCAGGTATGGTGATCGGTAAAGGCGGTTCTGAAGTCGAGGCACTTCGTAAACAGCTTAACGAAATCACTGGCAAGCGTGTTCACATCAATATCGTTGAAATCAAACGTGCAGATCTTGACGCGAAATTGGTTGCAGAATCAATCGCACGTCAATTGGAAAGCCGTGTATCATTCCGTCGCGCACAAAAACAAGCGATCCAACGCACAATCCGTGCTGGCGCTAAAGGTATCAAAACGCAAGTATCCGGACGTCTTGGCGGTGCTGACATCGCTCGTGCGGAACACTACAGCGAAGGAACTGTTCCTCTCCATACATTACGTGCTGACATCGACTATGCACATGCAGAAGCCGATACTACTTATGGTAAGCTAGGCGTTAAAGTATGGATCTACCGGGGAGAAGTCCTTCCAGTGAAGAAGAACTCTGAGGAAGGAGGCAAATAATATGTTAATGCCTAAACGCGTTAAACACCGTCGTGTATTCCGTGGCAAAATGCGCGGTATGACAAAAGGCGGCGCAAAAGTTCAATTCGGTGAATTCGGCATCCAAGCTACTGAATCTGGCTGGATCACAAACCGTCAAATCGAATCTGCCCGTATTGCGATGACACGTTACATGAAGCGTGGCGGTAAAGTATGGATCAATATTTTCCCGCATAAACCATATACGAAAAAGCCTCTTGAAGTCCGGATGGGTTCCGGTAAGGGTGCTGTTGAAGGCTGGGTAGCAGTTGTAAAACCTGGTCGAGTAATGTTTGAAATTGCAGGTGTGTCTGAAGAAGTTGCACGTGAAGCACTTCGACTCGCATCGCACAAACTGCCTGTAAAGAGCAAGTTTGTTAAACGTGAAGAAATTGGTGGTGAGTCTAATGAAAGCTAATGAAATCCGTGACTTGACAACTGCAGAAATCGAGCAAAAGGTAAAATCACTGAAAGAAGAGCTTTTCAACCTTCGCTTCCAATTAGCGACAGGACAATTAGAAAACACTGCACGCATCCGCGAAGTTCGCAAATCGATTGCGCGCATGAAAACTGTAATACGTCAAAGAGAGATCAGTGCAAATAACTGATGAAGGAGGTTGCAGCCATGACTGAGCGTAACCAGCGCAAAGTATATACAGGCCGTGTCGTATCCGACAAAATGGATAAAACAGTTACCGTAATGGTAGAGACACACAAAAAGCATTCTTTATACGGCAAGCGTGTAAAGTATTCAAAGAAATTTAAAGCACATGATGAAATGAATGAAGCGAAAATCGGCGATATCGTTCGCATTATGGAAACTCGCCCATTATCAGCAACAAAACGTTTCCGCCTCATCGAAGTAGTCGAAAAAGCGGTCATCATTTAATAACGTTCGGAAAGTAAATTCCGAGAGGAGGTAGCCTCAATGATTCAACAGGAAACTCGTATGAAAGTTGCCGACAATTCAGGTGCGCGTGAAGTTTTAACAATTAAAGTACTTGGTGGAACTGGTCGCAAGACTGCGAATATCGGTGATATCGTCGTTGTTACGGTCAAGAAAGCAACACCAGGCGGCGTTGTCAAGAAAGGTGACGTTGTTAAAGCTGTTATCGTCCGCACGAAAAGCGGAGTGCGTCGTAAAGATGGCTCCTACATTACGTTCGACGAAAACGCATGCGTAATCATCCGTGATGATAAGAGCCCACGTGGAACTCGTATTTTCGGACCAGTTGCCCGCGAACTTCGCGACAACAACTTCATGAAAATCATTTCACTAGCTCCAGAAGTTCTTTAATCACATGACAGTGCCAATCAAGGAGGTGCGATACAATGCACGTTAAAAAAGGCGATAAAGTAAAAGTTATCACTGGGAAAGACAAAGGTAAAACTGGCGTCATCCTCTCAGTACTTCCAAACAAAGAACGAGTTCTTGTCGAAGGTGTTAACATCGTCAAAAAGCATACGAAACCGAACCAAGCAAATCCTCAAGGAGGCATTGTGAGCATGGAAGCAGCTATCCATGTTTCTAACGTAATGCTAATCGATCCTAAATCGGGCGAACCTACTCGCGTCGGTTATAAATACGAGGAAAAAACGGAAGGCGACAAAACATACCGCATCAAATCCCGTGTTGCTAAAAAGTCCGGCGAAGTACTTGACGTAATTAGCAAAAAAGAACTTAAAGAAAAAAAATAATCTCTTGAAGAAGGGAGGTTCTTTAGAATGAGCCGTCTGAAAGATAAATTTGTAAAAGAAGTCACACCTGCTCTTATGAGCAAGTTTGAATATAAGTCTGTCATGCAAGTGCCGAAAGTCGAGAAAATCGTCATCAACATGGGTGTGGGTGATGCAGTTCAAAACTCAAAAGCACTAGATGCGGCAGTAGAAGATTTAACAATTATCTCTGGTCAAAAGCCAGTAGTTACAAAAGCGAAGAAGTCAATCGCTGGATTCCGTCTACGTGAAGGTATGCCAATCGGAGCGAAAGTAACGCTACGTGGAGATCGCATGTATGAATTCCTTGACAAGCTGATCGCTATTTCACTTCCTCGTGTACGTGACTTCCGCGGTGTTTCTAAAAAAGCATTCGATGGTCGCGGCAACTATACGCTAGGTGTTAAAGAACAGCTCATTTTCCCTGAAATTGACTACGATAAAGTATCAAAAGTACGTGGAATGGATATCGTCATCGTTACGACTGCAAACTCCGATGAAGAAGCACGTGAGTTATTGACGCAGTTCGGCATGCCGTTCCAAAAGTAAATAAAAGGGAGGCGAAAACGTGGCTAAGAAATCAATGATCGTTAAACAGAAACGTACGCCAAAGTTCAAAGTACAAGAATATACACGTTGCGAGCGCTGTGGTCGTCCGCACTCCGTATATCGTAAATTCAAACTTTGCCGTATTTGTTTCCGCGAACTTGCATACAAGGGACAAATCCCAGGCGTCAAAAAAGCTAGCTGGTAATCCCCTAACTTGGGAAGGAGGTTAATGGAATGACAATGAGTGATCCGATTGCAGATATGCTTACACGCATCCGTAACGCGAACATGGTTCGCCACGAGAAGCTTGAGGTACCTGCTTCAAATATGAAAAAAGAAATCGCAGAAATCTTGAAGCGTGAAGGTTTCGTCCGCGATGTCGAATACGTGGAAGATAGCAAACAAGGCATCATCCGCATTTTCCTGAAATATGGTCAAAACAACGAGCGTGTTATCACTGGTCTTAAACGTATTTCAAAACCGGGTCTTCGCGTTTATGCAAAAACGAACGAAGTGCCTAAAGTTTTGAATGGTCTAGGTATCGCCCTCGTTTCCACATCACATGGTCTCCTTACAGATAAGGAAGCTCGTGCAAAACAAGTAGGCGGAGAAGTCGTAGCTTACGTTTGGTAATCCGCAACAATAGAATGGAGGTGCAATTGAATGTCCCGTATTGGCAAAAAGCCGATTGAGGTGCCTGAAAACGTAACTGTCACTATTTCTGATGACAACCACGTTACTGTAAAAGGACCGAAAGGCGAACTTACAAATACATTTAACACTGATATCAAAATCGAACAAGAAGGCAACGTTATCACTTTGGTCCGTCCTTCTGATGCGAAAGAACACCGTTCCATCCACGGAACAACTCGTTCACTTTTGAACAACATGGTCGTAGGTGTATCTCAAGGATTCGAGCGTACTCTTGAACTTGTCGGGGTAGGATACCGTGCACAACTTCAAGGTAAAAAGCTTGTATTGAACGTTGGATACTCTCATCCAGTTGAGTTCACACCAGAAGAAGGAATCGAAGTTGAAGTTCCTTCCAATACAAAGATCATCGTTCGCGGCATCAACAAAGAGCGTGTAGGTGCTCTTGCTTCGAACATCAGACAAGTACGTCCACCAGAGCCTTACAAAGGTAAAGGTATTAAGTACGAAGGCGAACAAATCCGCCGCAAAGAAGGAAAAACAGGTAAATAATGCCGCTTAAGGCATCCGGAAGGAGTGACCACGATGATCACAAAACAGGATAAAAACGCTGTACGTAAAAAACGTCACGCACGTGTGCGTACGAAAATCAGCGGATCCGCAGCGCGTCCACGTTTGAATGTATACCGTTCAAATAAACATATCTATGCACAATTAATCGATGATGTGAATGGCGTTACGATTGCAAGTGCTTCCACTATGGATAAAGAGTTCGGTGCTGACGCAAAAGGCAATGCTGAAGCAGCAGCTAAAGTCGGCGAAATGATCGCGAAAAAAGCCGTTGAAAAAGACGTCAAGTCAGTCGTTTTTGACCGTGGCGGATACCTATTTCACGGCCGTGTCAAAGCTCTTGCGGACGCAGCACGCGAAAATGGACTGGAATTTTAATTAAGAAGGAGGGACATATTTCATGCGTCGTAATGATCAGATTAAAAGTGAATTCGAAGAACGCGTAGTTACGATTAACCGCGTAGCGAAAGTGGTTAAAGGTGGACGTCGTTTCCGTTTTACTGCACTTGTCGTAGTCGGAGATAAAAACGGCCGTGTCGGTTTCGGAACTGGTAAAGCACAAGAGGTTCCAGATGCAATCCGTAAAGCTATCGAAGATGCGAAGAAGAACTTGATTGAAGTGCCAATGGTACAAGGAACTACACCACACGAAGTACTAGGACGTTTCGGTGCTGGACAGATCCTTATCAAACCAGCAGCACCTGGTACTGGAGTTATCGCCGGAGGACCTGTCCGTGCGGTACTAGAACTAGCAGGAATCACGGATATCCTTTCAAAATCTCTAGGTTCTAGCACACCGATTAACATGGTCCGTGCAACAATTGAAGGGCTGAAGAGCTTGAAACGCGCAGAAGACGTAGCAAAATTGCGCGGCAAATCCGTAGAAGAACTGTTAGGTTGAGGGGGGAAATACAATGGCAAACAAACTTGAAATCACCCTTACTAAAAGTGTGATCGGTGCTAAACCGGCACAACGCAAAACAGTTGAAGCATTAGGTCTGCGCAAATTAAACCAAACGGTTGAACATGAAGATAACGTCGCAATCCGCGGCATGATCAACAAAGTCAGCCACTTGGTATCTGTAAAAGAACAATAATCCACATTTTCGAATAAGGAGGTGCCGATAAGGATGAAATTACACGAAATGAAACCAGCCGAAGGCGCACGTAAATCACGTAAGCGTATTGGACGTGGTATCGGTTCCGGTACTGGTAAAACTTCCGGTAAAGGTCACAAAGGTCAAAAGGCTCGTTCCGGCGGCGGCGTTCGTCTTGGATTCGAGGGTGGTCAGCTTCCACTTTTCCAACGTCTTCCTAAGCGTGGATTTACGAACATCAACCGTAAGGAATACGCGATCGTTAACCTTGAAACACTTAACCGTTTTGAGGATGGCACGGAAGTAACGCCTGAATTGCTAGTCGAAACAGGAATTGTGAGCAATGAAAAATCCGGTATTAAGATTCTTGGTAATGGGACTCTTGAGAAAAAGATCACTGTCAAAGCTCACAAATTCTCTGCTTCCGCTAAAGAAGCAATCGAGAAAGCGGGCGGGCAAGCCGAGGTGGTATAATGTTTCAGACAATCTCCAACTTTATGCGCGTTAGAGATATCAGGTCTAAAATCATTTTCACACTACTCGTGCTCATCGTTTTCCGGCTCGGAACTTTCATTCCAGTGCCAAACGTTGACGCGACTGCTTTACAAGCAACCAATAACCAATTTATCGGTTTCTTAAACACATTTGGTGGTGGGGCATTATCCAAGTTCTCTATCTTTGCGATGGGAATCATGCCTTACATCACCGCATCCATCATCGTGCAGTTATTGCAGATGGATGTCGTTCCGAAATTTACAGAGTGGGCGAAGCAAGGGGATGTCGGAAGACGGAAGCTTGCCCAGTTCACACGTTATTTCACTGTTGTTCTTGCTTTTATCCAAGCGATTGCCATGTCATTCGGGTTTAACCAAATGTTCGGTGGCACGCTGATCAAGGATGAAGGCATTTCCACTTACATCGTAATTGCAATCGTTCTGACAGCAGGAACTTCATTCTTGTTGTGGCTAGGTGAACAAATTACCGCAAAAGGTGTCGGTAATGGGATTTCCATTATCATCTTTGCTGGTATTGCGGCGGGTATCCCGAACGCGGTTAACCAACTGTATGCCACTCAAATTCAAGATGCGGGCGACCTGCTATTCATCCGTATTGCAACGATGGCACTTTTATTGATTGTCATTATCGCAATCATTGCTGGTGTCGTATACGTACAAGAAGCGCTTCGTAAAATTCCAATTCAATATGCAAAACGAGTGACTGGACGCGGTCAAACAACTGCTGGACAACAAACTCATTTGCCATTGAAATTGAATGCAGCCGGAGTTATTCCAGTAATCTTTGCCGTGGCATTTTTCATCACACCACAGCAATTGGCGGCATTTTTCGGCGAGAACAGCGTAACGAAGTTCATCACTCGGACATTCGATTACACACATCCTGTCGGAATGATCATTTACGTAGCATTAATCCTTGCGTTCACCTATTTCTATGCATTCATTCAAGTGAATCCAGAAAATATGGCGGACAACTTGAAAAAGCAAGGTGCTTACATCCCGGGCATTCGTCCAGGACAAAACACACAAAAATACTTGACTAGCACTTTGTACAGACTGACATTCGTCGGCTCCATCTTCTTGGCGCTCGTCGCAGTCATGCCGATTTTCTTCATCAATCTAGCCAACCTTCCACAGTCGGCTCAGATCGGTGGAACGAGCTTGCTCATCGTCGTCGGGGTTGCCCTTGAGACTATGAAGCAGTTGGAATCCCAACTCGTAAAACGGCATTACAAAGGCTTCATGAAATAAATCCGTATAGGTTTGGCCCTATCGGTGTAATATGGATGGAGGGCAAGACGTATGAATATCGTATTAATGGGTCTACCTGGAGCCGGCAAAGGCACACAGGCAGACAAAATTGTCGAGAAGTACGAAATCCCTCATATTTCTACAGGCGATATGTTCCGTGCTGCAATAGCAGAAGGCACGGAACTTGGAGTCAAAGCAAAGTCGTTCATGGATCAAGGCGCACTTGTGCCTGATGAAGTGACTATCGGAATCGTTCGTGAACGATTAAGCAAGTCGGATTGCGACAAAGGTTTCCTTTTAGATGGATTTCCTCGCACAGTGCCTCAAGCCGAGGCGCTCGATCAGCTTCTCGCTGATATGGGACGAAAAATCACAGATGTGCTAAACATCAAAGTCGAAAAGGAAGAACTGATCGCAAGATTGACCGGTCGCAGAATTTGCAAAGTATGCGGCACATCCTATCATTTGCAGTTTAATCCACCTAAAGTGGATGGTGTCTGTGACAAGGATGGCGGGGAACTTTATCAGCGAGCGGATGATAATCCGGAAACTGTCACGAACCGTCTGGAAGTAAATATGAATCAAACAGCACCGCTATTAGCGTTCTATGATGCAAAAGGCGTGCTTTCAAATATTGATGGCGAGCAGGACATCAATGACGTTTTTAAAGATTTGGACGCAATCCTTAGCGAAAGCGCACAGTGATCCTTTCCGGGCACAATTCATGCACGCCTTCTGTAAAGGGCAGCACTTGCTGCACGGAAAGTACGATTAACGAGCTGCAAAAGCATATGATGCCCGGTATAGGAACTGGTAAGAGCCCGATGATGATTCGCACCAGATCGAATCAAATGCAATTCGCCATGCGAGTGGCTATAATGTATTTGTCGAAAAGGACTAAAACGAATTCGGGGTTCCTCCACGGCAATCCTGTCGGTCGTGTCTATTCCGATGCGATATTCCACAACAATAGTCGGGGACTGACTTACGGGAAACGAAATGTGACAGACGTCTTTCGAACATCACTCATGCAATCCGGACATATGTTGAAGGAGCTTTGAAGGCGACTGCTGCCGCTAGATGGTTAGGACCTTTATTGGATATAGAAGGGAGACAGGATTGATGGCGAAGGACGACGTAATTGAAGTTGAAGGAACCGTAGTCGAAACGTTGCCGAACGCGATGTTCAAGGTAGAATTGGAAAATGGCCATACGATTCTTGCGCATGTATCAGGCAAGATCCGTATGCACTTTATCCGCATCCTGCCAGGCGACAAAGTGACATTGGAACTTTCGCCTTACGATTTAACACGCGGTCGGATCACATACCGTTTCAAATAAACTTTTGCAACTCCGGAATATTGAAGGAGGTTGGGTAAGATGAAAGTAAGGCCATCTGTAAAACCGATCTGCGAAAAATGCAAAGTCATTCGCAGACGCGGCCGAGTAATGGTAATCTGTGAAAATCCTAAACACAAACAAAGACAAGGCTAATTCAAAGGGAGGTGCACACTCTATATGGCACGTATTGCTGGAGTAGACGTACCGCGCGATAAGCGCGTTGTCATTTCATTGACATACATTTTCGGAATCGGTAAAACTACTGCACAAAAGATCTTGGCTAACGCTGGTATCTCTGAAGACACACGCGTTCGCGATTTGACTGATGCAGAACTAGATAAAATCCGTGAGCAAATCGACGGCTTGAAAGTTGAAGGGGATCTTCGTCGTGAAACTTCCCTCAACATCAAACGTTTGATGGAAATCGGTAGCTTCCGTGGAATCCGCCACCGTCGTGGATTGCCAGTACGCGGACAAAACACGAAAAACAACGCACGTACTCGTAAAGGTCCTAAGCGGACAGTTGCTAACAAGAAGAAATAATAAGTAAGGGAGGTTTTCTAAACATGGCACGTAAACAACAAACTCGTAAACGTCGTGTAAAAAAGAATATTGAAACTGGTATTGCACATATCCGTTCGACGTTCAACAATACTATCGTAACGATCACTGACAGCCACGGGAATGCACTTTCTTGGTCAAGCGCTGGTGCACTTGGTTTCAGAGGTTCCCGTAAATCAACTCCATTCGCTGCACAAATGGCTGCTGAAACAGCTGCGAAAGCATCTATGGAGCATGGCTTGAAATCTTTGGAAGTTACAGTAAAAGGACCAGGTGCTGGACGTGAAGCTGCAATTCGTTCACTACAAGCTGCAGGTCTTGAAGTAACAGCAATCAGAGACGTAACTCCGGTACCACATAACGGTTGCCGCCCGCCAAAACGTCGTCGTGTATAAAGGTTTGTTCTCCAATTGATTGAGAAGCACAATTTTTGGCAAAAATGAATTGTGTGATTGCAATTTGTTGTCTATACGAATCGATTTCAATATGGAACGGCCTATATACTAGACGTTTTGAAGGAGGGTAAATGAATGATCGAGATTGAGAAACCGAAGATTGAAACAGTTATGATCAGCGAAGATTCCAAGTTCGGTAAGTTTATTATTGAACCATTGGAGCGTGGATACGGAAATACGTTAGGGAATTCCTTGCGCCGTGTGCTTCTTTCTTCATTGCCAGGAGCTGCCGTAACATCTATTCAGATCGACGGGGTTCTTCATGAATTCTCTACAATTGAAGGTGTCGTCGAAGACGTAGCAACAATTATTTTGAACGTGAAGAAGCTTGCTCTCAAAATCTACTCAGATGATGAGAAAGTGATTGAAATAGATGTAAAAGGTGAAGGAGTTGTAACAGCAGCTGATATTACTCACGACAGTGATGTCGAAGTGCTGAACCCTGATCTTCATATCGCAACGCTTGGCAAAAACGGACATCTCCGCATGCGCATGTATGCTGTCCGTGGACGCGGCTATGCACCTTCTGATCAGAACAAACGTGAGGATCTTGCGATTGGTGTTATTCCGATTGACTCTATTTACACTCCAGTTTCACGCGTCAATTTCCAAGTTGAAAACACACGGGTCGGTCAAAGCACAAACTTTGACAAGTTGACGTTTGATATTTGGACAGATGGCAGCATCGGTCCGAAAGAAGCTGTTTCGCTCGGAGCAAAAATCCTGACGGAGCATCTGAACATTTTTGTCGGCATGACTGACGAAGCACAATCTGCTGAAATCATGGTGGAAAAAGAAGAAGACCAGAAAGAGAAAGTCCTTGAGATGACGATTGAAGAACTTGACCTTTCCGTTCGTTCTTATAACTGCCTGAAACGTGCAGGCATCAATACAGTCCTTGAACTTGCTAACAAGTCAGAGGATGAAATGATGAAAGTGCGAAACCTTGGCCGTAAATCACTTGAAGAAGTGAAGGCGAAATTGGACGAGTTGAACCTTGGGTTACGCTCGGAAGATTAAGAAATAAATTGAGGGAGGGAAACTTCTATGGCATACAGAAAACTTGGACGCACAAGTTCACAACGTAAAGCGATGCTACGCGACTTAGCGACAGACCTCATTATTCATGAGCGTATCCAAACGACTGAAGCGCGCGCAAAAGAATTGCGTTCCGTAGTCGAAAAAATGATCACTCTTGGTAAGCGTGGAGATTTGCATGCGCGTCGTCAAGCTGCTGAGTTCATTCGTCGTGAAGTGATTGTAACTGAAGACGAAGAGGGCAAAGAGCAAACGACATTTGCATTGCAAAAATTGTTTGATACAGTTGCACCACGCTACGCAGATCGCCAAGGCGGTTACACACGTATCATGAAAATGGGACCTCGCCGTGGCGATGGAGCACCTGTAGTAGTTATCGAATTAGTTTAATCCATCTAGACGGACGGTACATATGCCGCCGGTGTCTGTTTGGAATCGGAGGAGGGTGTGTCTGGCATTCGCATAGCCACACCCTTCTTTTACAATAGATTTATACGACAATATGAAAAGCTGAGTGTTACGATTGATGGCAGGTATTATACCTCCATTGGTCTAGCTCTACGTACCTCATCCGCTGATTCGGATTGAGCACCCGCTATCAGTTATAGATATGAGCGCATTTCTTCGGATGAGGTGCGCGCTTTTTTTATTTTTATTTTTAAATCTGCATTCACTGGCTGTAAGACCCCCACCCTACGCATGATCGGTGGAGGCCGTAACAGCTTGTCAATGTACATTTCCGTCGGACGGGCCGTATTAGAGTTAATTCTTTACGGACATGATGCTCCATATGATACATAACGATTCAGTCTGGGGTGGTCGAATTGAAGGAAATCCTTTCGTTAGAACATGTTTCATTCACATATGCAACAGAAGACGAGCAGGAGAGCAGAAAAGCATTGGATGATATTTCATTCACCATCAAAGAGGGTGAATGGATTGCGATAGTTGGACATAATGGTTCCGGTAAATCGACTTTGGCTAAATTGATCATCGGACTCTTGTTCCCAAGCGAAGGGACGATTCGCGTCTTCCTGGAAGAGTTGGGCGAAGAGAATCTTTGGGAGATCCGGTCACGAATGGGCATCGTTTTTCAGAATCCCGACAATCAGTTTGTCGGTTCGACCGTTCAGGATGATGTCGCATTTGCTTTGGAGAACAATGGAGTTCCTTTTGAGGAGATGGTGCCGCGGGTGCATTCTGCCCTTGCCCAGGTGAAGATGGAGTCCTTTCTGGACCACGAACCCCATCATCTATCTGGTGGACAGAAGCAGCGTGTAGCAATCGCAGGGGCGCTTGCCCTGGAGCCTGAGCTGCTCATCTTGGACGAAGCGACTTCCATGCTGGATCCGCAAGGCCGGGATGAAGTCATCCGGGTGGTAGAGGAGCTGAAACGGCAAACGGGCTTGACGGTTCTCTCTATTACGCATGACTTGGAAGAAGTCCTGTTGGCTGACCGCGTCATCGTCATGAATCAAGGAAAGGTGCTTGCCATTGGATCGCCCGCGGAGATCTTCGAAAGAGGGGATGAGCTGGAAGCGATCGGACTTGATTTGCCGTTTTCCATGAAATTGTCCAGCTATCTTCGAGATGAGGGCATTGATTTGAATGGTAACCATATGTCAGAAGAAGAGTTGGTGAATGAACTATGGACATCGTACTTCAACAAGTAGGCTATTTATATGCGAAGGATTCGCCTTTCGAAAAACGAGCATTGGAAGAGGTCAATGCGACCATCCCATCAGGCTCCTACACGGCCATAATCGGACATACTGGCTCAGGCAAGTCCACGCTGCTCTTGCATCTAAACGGGCTCCTGAAGCCTTCTGAAGGCTCTGTGCGCGTCGGTCCGACTGTCATTACATCCGATACGAAAGGGAAGGCATTAAAGGATGTTAGAAAGCATGTCGGCATCGTCTTTCAATTCCCCGAACACCAGCTGTTTGAAGAAACGGTTGAAAAGGATATTATGTTCGGTCCATTGAATTTTGGCATTCCGGAAGAGGAAGCAAGAAGTCGGGCGCATGAACTGATTAAGCTCCTCGGCTTGCCGCCGGATGTCGCACAGAAGTCACCATTCGATCTTTCAGGCGGTCAAATGCGCCGGGTGGCAATTGCGGGCGTTCTTGCTTTTAATCCTTCTGTACTCATTTTGGATGAACCGACAGCGGGACTTGATCCGCGGGGCAGGAAAGAGATTATGGAACTGTTCCACCGTTTGCATGTGGAAGAGAACCTGACAACCATTCTCGTCACGCACAGTATGGAGGACGCGGCGAGATATGCCGACCAGGTCCTCGTCATGCACGATGGAAAGTCTGTCTTATCCGGCACGCCGGAGGATGTATTTGGGCAGGCGGAGGAGCTGGCTTCCTACCGGTTAGGGGTTCCGCGTTCTGTTCAATTCCAGCGGGATTTTGAAAAACTGACGGGTAAACAGCTCGGGCGGCTAGCATTGACAGAAGAGGAGCTCGCAAAAGAGATGGCCGTGGTATTGAAGGAAGCAGGTGGCCGAAGATGATGGAAAAAATGATTTTTGGCCGCTATATTCCGGGCCATTCCTTCGTCCATCGGCTGGATCCCCGTTCGAAATTGATTTTTGTCTTTTTGTTCATCGTAGCCGTCTTTTTCGCCAATAATACAGCGACGTATGCCGTCCTGCTGGCGTTTACGCTGCTGACCATCTTCACGTCAAGAATCCGTTTGTATTTTTTGTTTAATGGATTAAAACCGATTTTATTCCTGGTCGCTTTTACGCTGTTAATGCATTTCATTTTCACAAAAGAAGGACCGATTTTATTTGAATGGAAATTCATCCGGATTTATGAAGAAGGGCTCCGGCAGGGGATTTATATATCCGTTCGTTTCCTTGTTCTCGTGTTGATGACGACGATTCTAACTTTGACGACTTCACCGATTTCCATAACGGACGGCATGGAGACCTTGCTGAATCCGTTGAAAAAGGTGAAGCTCCCTGTCCATGAACTGGCGCTCATGATGTCGATCTCTCTGCGGTTCATACCAACCTTGATGGACGAGACAGATAAAATCATGAAAGCCCAGCTGGCCAGGGGTTCCGATTTAACGACAGGTTCTCTGAAAGAGCGGATCAAGGCCGTAGTCCCATTGCTCGTTCCTTTGTTTGTCAGTGCCTTTAAGCGGGCAGAGGATTTGGCCATCGCGATGGAAGTCCGCGGCTACCGCGGAGGAGAAGGACGCACGAGATACCGCCAATTGGATTGGCAATGGCGTGATACGGTAGCTCTTGTCATCTTTGGCTTATTGCTGGCCGCATTACTTTTGCTTCGGAGTTAGGAGGGATACGATGAGACGAGTGAAAGCTGTCATTTCCTACGACGGAACAAATTTTGCAGGCTACCAGTATCAGCCGAAGATGCGCACGGTGCAGTCAGAAATCGATAAGGGGCTCCGCAAGCTCCATAAGGACCAGTCGATCTTCTCTGTAGCGAGCGGCAGGACGGATGCAGGCGTGCATGCCCTGGGACAGGTCATCCATTTCGACACACCGCTTGATCTATCGCTGGAACGGTGGAAAATGGCGCTGAATGTGTACTTCCCAAAAGATGTCCGGGCGGAGTCTGTTGAATTCGTCGATGACGATTTTCATGCCCGCTATTCGGCAACTGGAAAAACGTATATGTTCAAATGGACAAAAAGTGAAGTGCAGAGCCCGTTTGAGCGGAATTATTCTGTTCATTTGGGCAAATGGAATCCAGACATCGGGCGTATGCGGGAAGCTGCGAAGTATTTCATGGGGACTCATGACTTTACTAGTTTCTGCTCTTCAAAAACGGCAACTGCAAGTAAAGTGCGGACGATACGCATGCTCACCATTGAGGAGCAGGGCGAGGAATTAATCATGACAGTCGAAGGCGATGGATTTTTATACAATATGGTGAGGACCATTGCAGGCATGCTGCTGGCCGTTGGAATCGGCTGGAACGAGCCGGCGGACATTCAGGCGATCTTAGAGGCGAAAGACCGTAAAAGGGCAGGAAAAACCGCGCCAGCTCACGGTTTGTACCTTGTTAATGTCACATATGACGGCTGAGCCAACTTTTCCTGGTGTTTTCACAAAAATGCTTGACTTAAAGTGGTAAACATTATAAGATGATAAATGGTATTTCAATAACCCCACAATAAGCCCCGGAAAGTTTATTTGTGTTTAGGGATAGAGAAAACGGAACAATTTTGACATTCATTAGGAGGAACAATACATGCGTACAACATTCATGGCTAAAGGTCACGAAGTAGAGCGTAAATGGCTCGTTGTCGACGCTGAAGGCCAGACGCTTGGACGTCTTGCATCTGAAGTTGCAGCGATCTTACGCGGTAAACATAAACCGACGTTCACACCAAACGTTGACACTGGTGATCACGTAATCATCATCAACGCGGACAAGATTCACCTTACTGGAAACAAACTACACGACAAAATTTACTATCGCCACTCGAACCACCCAGGTGGTATCAAGTCTCGTACAGCGCTTGAAATGCGTACTAACTACCCAACAAAAATGTTGGAACTAGCGATTAAAGGGATGCTTCCAAAAGGTCCTCTAGGTCGTCAAACTATCAAGAAACTTCACGTGTATGCTGGAGCGGAACATCCACATACGGCACAAAAACCAGAAGCATACGAGCTTCGTGGATAATTAAGAGGAGGAACCACCTTTGGCACAAGTACAATATATCGGCACTGGCCGTCGTAAAAGTTCAGTAGCTCGTGTACGTCTCGTTCCTGGCGAAGGAAAAATCGTCGTCAACAACCGTGACGTAGAAGACTACGTACCATTCGAAACACTTCGCGAAGTGATCAAACAACCACTAGTAGCAACACAAACACTTGGAAGCTATGACATCCATGTAAACGTCCACGGCGGCGGTTACACAGGTCAAGCTGGCGCTATCCGCCACGGCGTAGCTCGCGCTCTACTTAACGTAGATCCTGACTTCCGCCCGGCTCTTAAAGCTGCTGGATTGCTTACACGTGACGCACGTATGAAAGAACGTAAAAAATACGGTCTTAAATCTGCACGTCGCGCACCGCAGTTCTCGAAGCGTTAATCAATATACGTTTCAAGGCTCTTTCCACTCATGTGGAAAGGGTCTTTTTTTATGCTTGAAAATAGCTTTTGACGACAATTTGACCACGGAATTTTTACTGAACACAGTTGACCACATTTCACAGCTCAATGTACCTTTGGAATTTCTCCGCTGTTTGTTCTTTTATATAGTCCGTAACGTGTGTATAGATGTTCATTGTCATTTGTATATCGGAGTGACTTAGCCGCTCCTGAACCTCTTTTATACTAGCTCCCGCCTCAAACAAAAGGGAAGCATGAGTATGGCGTAAACCATGTATCGCCGTGTTTCGTAATCATCACTGCTAGCTTATCATTTGGATACGCTAAGCGTATTGGGTACCCATAGCCCTATCGAATAGCATTCAAGTAGCCCTTACCTGCTAAATAAGCTTCACTTTGCCTTATACGCCATTTTTTAAGCAGGGCTAGTGTCTTGTTATTCAAGCTAATAACCCGCTTAGATTCCTTTGTTTTAAAAGTATGGAAGAGAATTTTTCCTCATGGAAGAATACTGGCTATCTCAATTTCCACGAGATAGCCTGTTTTTGTTTGGGCAATTTGTTTGTATCTATCAAGTTGTGATAATAAATGTGCTATGGTATTGTAAGTGTTAAAAATAAGAATTATCTGACATGCGGTACTGTATACTACTATTGGCGTAGTTAAGGGTATGCGCTATTCCATTATTCATTAATTAGTCATTGAAGGAGAGAATTTGAGAAGTAAATTAAACGGGTTCATCTCTTAATACCCATAATAATATAGTGGTCAAGATTAAATTGATGTAAAGGGGAAATTAGTTAACCATTTTAGGAGGGATTAAGTTGATAGTAATTACCTTGGTTTTCATTTTTATCATCGTTATAGTCAGTGGTATTACCTTTCAATACATCTTATTAAAAAAGGACGAAAAGCGATGTATACCAAGTGGAATGTTAGTTAATATAGGAGAAACACAACTCCATATGTATGGTGAAGGTGAGGCGGATCCAACAATTGTCTTTGAATGTGGACATGGGGTATGTTTAGCAACTAGCGATTGGAGTCTGGTTCAGCCGGAACTATCTAAAATGGCAAGAACTGTTGTTTATGACAGAGCCGGAATGGGATTAAGTGAAAAGAGTAAAAAGCCGCGAACAAGTGAACAAATTGTAGAGGAACTTCATACGTTACTAGTTAATGCTGGAGAAAAGCCACCCTATATATTAGTTGGTCATTCCCTAGGCGCTTTAAGCATGTGTCTCTTCGCACACAAATATCCAGAAAAAATTGTTGGTATCGTTCTTGTCGATGGTGGTTCTGTTGAGTGTTATAGGAGCTATTTCAAAAAGCCTACTTTAATTGGTATGGTTTTCGTTATGTCAATTTCAATTGCCTTAAATAAATTAGGTGTTTTCCGTTTGTTCGGGAAAATGGGTTTTATTCCGCACATTAATGAACGTAAAAAAAGGCTTTCCTATGTGAATAGCCAATTAGACGAAGCTTTTTTTTACAAACATTATTCAAACACAACGATGTTGCAGGAAGCACGGCAGTTAACAACAAGTGTTGAGCAGATGAGTAAAGTTAGCTCAATTGGAAATATACCTTTGGTAGTTATTACAGCAGGAAAAACGGAAAAAGTTTTTAAAGGTTGGATGGAATCGCAGAAAAGCTTACTTTCGCTTTCAACTAATAGTTCCCAAATAATTGTTAAAGAAAGTGGGCATTTTATTCAATTAGAACACCCAGACATTGTAATTGGTGCCATTAGAGAAATTATTAAGAAGCACGTGCCACAACAAACAATATTATGAGTAGTGGTTGTTTAGCTACCAATTGGCAGGTCTGAGACGCTCGATAATCATCCCAAAAACAGATTTGATTTTCTAGCTTCAACTTGCGATACTTGGAGATATAACAATTTTGTAAATAGAAACACGATTATAGAAAGAGGGGGGAATTGCCATGAAGATGGATCGGCTGCGCCTCTCGTTTGAAGAACTTGCGAAGTTCACGGACAAAGGAGAAGGCATTAATCGACTGGCCTATACAAAAATGGAACGCGATGCTCGGCTCTATATGATCGAGCAGCTGGAGCTTGCGGGTCTGACGGTGCGGACGGATTATGCGGGGAATGTTATTGCACGCCGGGAAGGGACTGCCCCCGACTTGCCGGTTGTTGCGACGGGTTCGCATATTGACTCGGTGTATGCTGCTGGAGAATTTGACGGGACGGCGGGCGTTCTTGTTGCTCTTGAAATTATGCGTTCACTAGCGGATGAAGGCATTGCTACTTTGCATCCGCTCGAAGTGATCATATTTGCATGTGAAGAGTCTGCCCGCTTTGGCGCGTCGACTCTAGGAAGCAAAGCGATGACGGGCCGGCTGGATCCGGCGTACACCAGGTCTTTAACAGATAAAAATGGAGTCACGCTGATGCATGCATTCGAAGAGAATGGTCTTGATTTGGAAGAGGTTCATTTGGCAAAACGTTTTCGCGATGAATTCAAGGCTTTCGTTGAGCTGCATGTGGAACAGGGGCCCGTCCTTGAAAAACAAGATATTTCGATCGGCATTGTGTCGGCTATTGCCGCACCAATCCGTTTTCACGTGCATGTGGAAGGGACGGCGGATCATTCCGGCACTACACCAATGGATTATCGGCATGACGCCCTTCTTGGAGGAGCAGAAATCGCGCTTGCCGTGGAACGGGCAGCGATCGAGGAGCTTGCACATGGTACAGTCGGTACGGTCGGTGTCTTTTCCATCAAGCCTGGGGCCATGAATGTTGTGCCGGGGCTTGCGGAATTGGACGTCGACATCCGGGGGACGAGCCTTGAATCCCGTCAACGGGTGGTGGAGGCACTTGAAAAAGCGATAGACGATGTGAAGCAAGCTCGTGGACTGAATATCTGGATGGAGGAAATCTCAAGCGAGACGCCTGTTCAAATGGACAACGCGCTAGTGGAGGATTTGGAATCAGTTTGTGAGGCACAAGGGATCGCTTGGATGAAGATGCCGAGCGGCGCCGGCCATGATGCGATGAATATGGCGTCCCTCTGTCCGACAGGCATGATTTTCGTTCCGTCCAAGGATGGGCTCAGCCATAATCCTGCGGAATTCACATCCATGGAGCAGCTGATGGAAGGCGCGCAAGTCTTGCGGGCTTTCCTGTTAAAGCAGGCACAGATCGTGGATTAATAAAATGAGCGCAGCCGGGAGTTAACCTGGCTGCGCTCATTCGTCGTTTTACTTCGCAAACGGATCTTTATGATCATATTGATTGTTATGGATGACATCGCTCCGCAAGTAGTCGATAATGTCATCGACTATGTCGATCCCGTTCTTCCTGGACTCTTGCTCTTTCAGCAAGGCGTCTTGTCCCGGATACAGCACTTGATTAAATCCTGGAGCAGGCTTCACCTCGTTCAATTCCTTCATCATGCCGGAAATGCTTTCGCGGAACAAGTCTGTGCTTGTGAAAGCGCCGGGATCAATGACAATATGCAGCTGGCCCAGCTCACGGCCTGCAGTCAGGTCGTGGTACATAGAGGACACATGCTTGCCAAATGGCAGGCCAAGCAGAACGCCTGATAAGATGTCGATCATCATCATGAGGCCATACCCTTTAGGCCCGGCAATCGGCAGAAGGGCGTTCACTTTGAAGGGGTCCGTTGTTGGAATCCCTTCCTTGTCGACTGCCCACGTATCTGGGATGGATTCTTGCTTTGAACGGGCATGCAGGATTTTCCCCCAAGCCTGGATGCTTGTCGCCATATCAATTATGATTTTATCGTCCGCTTTGCCCGGTGCGCCGAAAGCAATCGGGTTTGTGCCGAAATACGGTTCTGCACCGCCAAACGGAACGACCATAGGGTCCGATTGGCACATGGAAATGCCGATCATACCAGCTTCTGCAGCCTGCTCGACGAAATAAGACAGTGCTCCGCTGTGGCCCATTCGGCGTATGCCAACGATGGCTGTACCGTTTTCGCGTGCCATTTGAATGGCGTACTCCATTGCTTCTTTCGCCGCCACATGCCCGGCCCCGTTATCGGCATCCAGCACGGCAGTTCCCGTTCCGGTCTTTGTAAATTTGAAATCCGGTTCAATCGTTGTACCGCCTTTTGCAATACGCTCCGCATAGTACTCGACCCGCATAGCACCATGTGAATGAATCCCCCGGGCATCTGCATGCGCCAGTACATCGGCAACCGTTTCTGCGTGCGCCGGCTGGAGACCTGCTTTCGTCAATTTCCGTGCTATTAACATTTTCAGCTCGTCAAAGCTCACTCTCATTTCCAGCACTCCCCTTTGTTATGATTCTTCGATTTTTAAGCGGTCTTTCAGGAATCGTATCGTTTGTTCTACTGCATATATCGCGTCCGGATCCTCCATGTTCGCATCGAAATTATGCTGTCCTTGACGGATCGTCAGCAGTTCATTGCAGACCCCCAGGGCATCCAGCTTCGCTTTCATCCCGACCGATTCCGAGTACGGAACATCCTTGTCAGCATCTCCATGAATTAGCAAGGTGGCCGGATATGCAGCGTCTGCCAGCTCGACAGGCGCAAAGTTTTTCAAGTCCTCTTCGTCCTCGGCAAGCTCTTTCCCTGCCACCCAATCAAGCCATGACCCCGTTTGACGGCAATACAAGTAAATGGCGTATCTTGTTTGAATCGGAGCAGAAGAAATAGGCGAGGGTTGCACCAGTTGGTTTGCAAGCACTTCAGGAACAGTAGGCATCGCTGTAAAGTGAGGACTCGGTTTCTTATACCAGTCTCCGGTAACTTGTCCATAACCGTAGAAAGACACAATGGCATCCGGCTTGATGGCAAAAGTGCCGGACAGCAAAGCTAAATAACCGCCAGCCGAACTGCCGACTACAGCCACGCGGTTTGAATCAAAGTCGAACTTAGAAGAAGCCTCTGTTTTTAACCACACGATCAAACTTTCAATATCTTCCCGAATGCCAGGCAGCTTTGTTTCCGGTGCCAGGCGGTAATCGACGGAAAACACGTGGAATCCTGCTTCGGTGTACCGTTTTATTTGTTCTTTATGTAAATCGTCCTTCGTGCCCCACACCAGTCCGCCTCCGTGGATGAAAACAAGCAAAGGCGCCTGCTTCACAGGTGAGCGATGGAGCACGCCCTCAATAGAACACTCTCCGACTTGCCGATAGACAAATGTTTCTGCCATGATCATTTCGTCTCCTCTGTATTTGAACTTCTTTAGGTGATCGTTAGGTTCAAAATCTATTTCTTTTCAACAATTTTCTCCTACATACTATACTACCGTTCGCTAAGAAAACAGCTTTTGATCAGAATTTTTACGTTTTTGTAATGTGGGACCCGTGGATTTTATTCGTCTGCAATGGCGCCTCAGTTACAATGATTTTGGCGTAGAAAATCAACAGTTGCATGCAATTATTTCTGAGAATTATTGTGGCATGTGAGTTGCTGTGCTGATTTTCAAAAAAATAGAGGAGTGATTTTTGTGCTTCATACGATTATTAAGAAGAACTCGTACCAAGACTCCATCAACCTGATGTTGCTAACGAATTCCGTGTCGACGATGGAAGGGCTTAACAAGGTGCAAATTATGATGGCGACTCCGGCGAACAAGGATATTTTCAATACAGCTGGATTGCATACACCTGAATTGGAAGCAGCCGAATCAAACGACATGGCAATCGTTGTAGACACAGACGATGCTAGTTTAATTGACAAAGTGCTAGAAAAAGTAGATCAGTACTTGAAAGACCAATCCATCAGCAATAAAAAACAAAGCTTTGAAACAGTGCGTACATGGGACAAAGCAGTGGACGCGTTGCCAGGAGCGAATGTCGCTATGATTTCAGTGCCGGGTCAATATGCTGCGGACGAGGCGGACAAGGCGCTTGACCGTGGACTTCACGTTTTCTTATTCAGTGACAACGTATCGATCGAGGACGAGCTTCGTTTAAAGCAAAAAGCGCATGATAAAGGATTGCTTGTCATGGGCCCAGACTGCGGTACAGGTATTTTGGATGGCGTACCGTTTGCATTCGCTAACGTAGTAAACAAAGGACGTATCGGTATTGTAGGGGCTTCCGGAACAGGAATCCAAGAAGTCTCGACGATCATTGACCGTCTTGGCGAAGGTGTCAGCCATGCGATTGGAACAGGCGGACGTGACTTGAAAGATCCGATCGGTGCAATCACGATGATGGATGGCATCCGTGCACTCGAAAATCACAGCCAGACAGAAATCATCACAATCATTTCGAAGCCGCCTGCAGAGCATGTCCGAAATGAAGTAATGGAATTGCTACAAAGCTTGACAAAACCTGTCGTTGCCGTATTCCTCGGTGAAAAACCGGAGCAATACGTTGGCAATGTATATCAGGCATACACACTTGCAGAGACAGCTTACATCGCTGTTGACCTGGCAAAAGGCAATGAAGTAAAACCGGATTATAATGCCGGTGATTTCACAGTGGCCAACACAGATCTTAAAGAAGGCCAACGTACATTAAAGGGCTTGTATTCTGGCGGAACACTCGCTTCCGAAGCAGCGATCTTGATCTCAGACGCTTTGGGACTTGGAACTCATATCAAAAACGAAGAAGGCTATGTTCTTAAACATGAAGGCCATGAAGTTGTTGACCTTGGTGATGACAAGTACACACAAGGAAAGCCGCATCCGATGATTGATCCGGAAACACGTTCGAAATTTATCGAAGAGGCAGGTGCGGATGCATCTACAGCAGTCATTCTTCTTGATTTCGTACTTGGCTATGGTTCACATGATGACATGGCAAGTGCATTGCTTCCTTCCATTCAAAAAGCAGTGGCTACTGCAAAAGAAGATGGACGCACACTGCATGTCGTCGCAACCGTCTGCGGTACGAAAAATGACCCGCAAAGCTACGATGGCCATGTGAAAGCTTTGAAAGAAGCAGGCATCATTGTGAAAGAAACGAACAACGAAGCAGTGCGTACAGCACTTAGCATTGTAGGGCTACATGTAGAGGACTATGAAAAGAAGCATGTGGAAGGCGAAAAGTCGGGCAAGGAATTCGATCTGTCCGTTTCTGAAGAAATCGCTTCCCTCGTTTCAGACCGTCCGCGTGTCATCAATGTCGGTTTGAAAGGCTTTACGGATGCGCTTGCAGACACAGGCACTCCATTCGTGCAATATGACTGGCGTCCAATTGCCGGCGGAAACGAGCGTATGGCTAAAATCCTTAGCTTGTTGAAGTAATACGGGACGGCAAGATAGTGAAGGAAGGTCTGGCCCTTTGCCATATCGGGATAGAACGGCATTAAATATAACGAATGAGGTGGAACGAGTATGAAATACAATTCAATGGATGAAGCAAACAAGGCAGTCATCGACAAAATTACCGGCTCAGCGCCATTCTTAGTAGACGTTGTTCCGGCTAAAGAAAAAGTAAAAGAACTAAATGATGGTAAAGTATTGCTCCATGCCGGCCCTCCAATTAAGTGGGAAGACATGACTGGCCCAATGCAAGGCTCTTGCATCGGTGCATCGATCTATGAAGGATGGGCAGCTACTCCAGAAGAAGCGGAACAACAGCTTGCTTCCGGCGAAGTGAAATTCATCCCTTGCCACCATGTGAACGCGGTAGGTCCTATGGGTGGAATTACGTCTGCCAACATGCCTGTCTTTGTTGTAGAAAACCGCACGGATGGCAATGAAGCGTACTGCATTATGAACGAAGGTATCGGAAAAGTGCTTCGTTTCGGTGCAAACTCACAAGAAGTTATTGACCGTTTGAAATGGATGCAAAACGTACTGGGTCCGACAATCTCGAAAGCTCTTAAGCTGACAGAAGACGGCTTGAACTTGAACGTTATGATTGCAAAAGCGATCACAATGGGTGACGAGTTCCACCAACGTAATATTGCGGCATCCTTGATCTTCCTAAAGGAAATCAGCCCGTACATCGTACAAGTAGAAATGGATGATAAAGATCGCAAAGATGTCATTCAGTTCCTTGCGGATACTGACCAGTTCTTCCTGAACATTGCCATGGCAACTAGCAAGGCAGTCATGGATGCGGCGCGCACGATTGAACACGGAACAGTTGTTACTGCAATGTGCCGTAATGGTAAAGACTTCGGAATCCGTATTAGCGGAATGGGTGACGAGTGGTTCACAGCACCGGTTAACACGCCGCAAGGTCTATTCTTCACAGGTTACTCACAAGAAGATGCCAACCCGGATATCGGGGACAGCGCCATTACAGAAACATTCGGCGTCGGCGGTATGGCAATGATCGCTGCTCCAGGCGTTACTCGCTTTGTCGGTGCAGGCGGTTTTGACGATGCGCTTGCGACAAGTAACGAAATGGCTGAAATCTGCGTCTCACAAAACAGCAATTTCACCATTCCTACGTGGGACTTCCAAGGCGCTTGTCTTGGAATTGATGCACGTAAAGTAGTGGAGACAGGCATTGAGCCAGTCATTAATACAGGGATTGCCCATAAGAAAGCTGGAATGGGACAAGTAGGAGCAGGTACGGTTCGTGCACCGAAAGAATGCTTTGAAAAAGCATTGGAAGCGTACGCGATTAAACTCGGCTTGATCTAATGAACAGCGGGGCAGGAAACAAAACAGTTGTAGCAGCAAAGGGATACGAGCAACGTATTCCTCTGCTGCTTTCTGAGCGCCCGGAAGGATTTGTACACAGTGTCTTCCAAAATGGCGTGAATATCCAGATGGACAGCAGGTTGTTTTTCATCGGAACGAAGAAGAATGGCGAGCTTCCATTCGGTATTCACCTATCGGGTGAGGATGTGCACTCTTTTGTAAAAGCCATTGAACAGGAAAGCCTGGTGAGATGGCAAGCGGATTCGCAGGAGCTGATCTTTGAAGCGGCGTCACTTACCGTTTCGCTTGCTGAAGCCGCCCCGTTTCATTGGGAGTTGTCCTGTCGTGAGCTTGAGGCAGAACATGTGACGAACAACTTGGTCATGCTTTTATCCATATTGGTAGAGAAACCGATGAAAACGGGATTGGGCATTGATATTGAGGAGTTTGTAGCGGACTATCTGGAAGGAAGTATGCCTGCCAGCGAAACAGGCCAGCAACTGAAAGAGCTCGTTGCGGTTCTCCTTTCATCTGATCAAAAGAAATTGGAACAAAGCCTGCGGTTCTTTTTGGGCCGAGGCCAGGGGCTCACCCCATCAGGTGACGATCATCTTGTCGGGATCTTGGCCATCCATAAAGCTGCTGGCTTGATTTCTTCAGAGGCACATCAAACGCTTCGCCGTTTAGTGGCGGAAGAAAATCTGACTACGGATGTCGGCCGAGAATATTTGCTGTATGCACTGGATGGCAAATTCAGCTCGACGGTTGTGAAGGCAGCATCTGCGTTAACAGAGAAGACCGATATGTATACATTGGAACCAGTCATTGAAGATTTGCTTGATATGGGGCATAGTTCCGGAATCGACACGGTTTTTGGGATGTTGCTTGGTTTATTGATAAAAAGGAGGAAATAAGAATATGGCAGAAAAAGTAGTAATCGCGCTCGGAGGAAATGCAATTCTCCAACCAAAACAGGAAGCGACGTATGAAAATCAATACGAAAACGTACGAATCAGCACAGAAATCATTTCGAAGATTGTAAAGAACGGACACACGGTCATTGTAACTCATGGAAATGGCCCTCAAGTCGGGAATATTCTTCGTCAAAACGAAGAAGCGAAAGATTTCGTTCCTCCGCTTCCATTGGATGTTTGCAGTGCGGAGTCGCAAGGTTTTATCGGCTATATGATGGAACAAGCATTGAAAAATGAATTGAATAAGTTGAAGCTGGACCGCGAAGTTGTCAGCATGCTGACACAGACAGAAGTGGACCCGGAAGATCCGGCATTTATTGATCCGTCCAAGCCGATTGGTGTCTTCTATTCAGAGGAAGAAGCGAAACAATTGGCTCAAGAAAAAGGCTGGGTCGTGAAAGAAGATGCAGGACGAGGCTGGAGACGTGTGGTTGCTTCACCTGAACCGAAATCCATTTTAAGCTCACAAACTATTAAAATGCTGACAGATAACGAAGTCATCGTCATTGCTTCTGGAGGTGGCGGCATTCCAGTCGCACGTAAAGAAGATGGAAGCCTGACTGGCATTGAAGCTGTCATCGACAAAGACCGCAGTGCATTCCGTCTTGCAGAAGAATCAGAGGCGGATGTCCTCATGATTTTGACAGATGTAGATAATGTCTACGTGAATTACGGCAAGCCGGATCAAAAAGCGCTTGGCTGCATTTCGTTAGAAGAAGCAAAGAAATATGCAGATGAAGGACAGTTCTCTGCAGGCAGCATGGGTCCTAAAATGGAAGCGGCCATGAAATTTGCTGAACGCGGCGGCCGTGCAATTATCTGTTCTCTGGGACAAGCAGATTTAGCTGTTGAAGGCAAAGCAGGCACTCAAATTACAAAATAATATTATTATATATTACTATAAAGAGGTTACATCGTAGATTGTTATTCATAGAGGAGGGACTGAATGAAGAAAATACCATCCCGCTCGTTTCGAAAGGAATTGAGCTATTCGTTTTTAGCGATTGGGCTGACGACAATTATCTCACTTGGGATTTTTCAATTCTTTCAGCTCTCCTCTTTGATTAAAGATAATCAAGACAGCCAGACGAAAGTGACCGAGTTTCTAGATGATAATGTAGAAAGCTACATGGAACAGCATGGCAGCGTCATTGAGACCTTGTCTTCCATAATCGCACCTTTGCTGGAGTCCGACGATATGCAAAAAATCGAAGAGGTGCTAGGCGACGTCAAAGCCCACTATCCTGGATTCGTAAATATGTATGTCGGGGATAAACATGGAGAGTCGCTCGTCTTCTATCCCCCTGTCTATACAGATGGCGCGACGCGCGAACATATTGATTTTAGTGATCGATCGTATTACAAAGAGTTACTGAAAACAAAGCGGCAAGTTGTATCTCCGGTTTTCCATGGCAGAGGGGGGACCGATACACTTCTTGTTGCTATTGTATCGCCAATCTTTAACAGTAGCGGTCAAATGCAAGGTTACATATTAGGGGCAATCGACTTACATGCTTTAGAAAAGTATGTATCGACCCGTATTTCCGGTGAGGCGAATTATGCCGTTTTGCTGGATCAAGATAATAATGTCATTATCCATCCGGATATTGACACTAAAACGAAGATAGTCAACTTGACGGATTCTAAAATTGTCCAGACGATCAATCAAAGCAATAGCGGAACGGTCAAAAGTATGACGATACAAGAAGAAGGCCGGGAAAAGGAATTCATCACATACACCAAAACTTCAAATCTCGGTTGGACGCTATGGATTGCCAACCCGTCCACGCTAATTTTGAAACCGCTGAAAGATGCGGCTATTACGATTTTGTGGTTTATTCCCTTAACGGCATTGCTGGTTGTTCTAGCGAGTCTTTACCTCAGTGCGAGGCTAGAAAGAACGATTCGAAATTTGCTAGATACGATCAAACGGTATTCAGCGAGCTACAAATCGAATCAGCCTGTACAAATTGCAGAACAGATTGACGGGCCTCAGGAAATGACGGACCTGCTCAAGCATTTCAATGAAATGCTTTTCGAAATCGAGGAGAATCGTGCGGAATTGATGGAGTTGAACACACAGCTTGAGGCGCGTGTGCAAGAGCGAACAGCTAATTTGGAGACGCGGAATGCCGAACTGCTGGCCGTCAATAAGTTAATTACACCTGTGTCTTCTGAGGTGGATTTGCCTCATTTTATTCAATTATGCCTGCAGAAAATGGAGCCGACTGTTCCGTTTTCAGTACATATCTGGTTCCGCGAGCTGGCTGTGACACGTGAGCATATTTTTAAAAACATCAGCTTGCAGCAATACATGGAGCAGCATGTCCAAGGCACAAATCAGCGAATTGAACCCATCATTTTGAGCGAATTGCCGAATGGCTATTTAATCATTGATTTATTAGAAGGACAGACCATTGAGTCAAAAGAACAGTCTTTCCTGCAAACTTTTTCAAGGTCGCTGGCCATTATGATGCAAAACAAATTGTTATTTGAGCGCTATCGCAATAAACACGCAGAGCTCGATGCCGTTCTTGAAAGTATGTCGGAAGGAATTATGCTGTTGAATAATAATTACCAAGTCGATTACGTCAATGAATCTTTCTTAAATGTAATTGATGGCGATGGATTAAATGTGGAGCTGAAACGGTTGCCGGATGTCTTAAAGCGGCTTAGCAAATTATTCGATATTACCGAAGAAGAGTTAATTTCCTACTTTAATGGCGGTGTAAATGAATTGAAGCTAGAGCACAAGACGAAAACAGGGGATACCGACTTCTACATGCTCCATAAGTTTTCTGTTGTTTCCGATGAAGAAAAGATTGGTGAGGGTCTGCTCATTCGTGATATTACGAAAGAAGAGGAAATTGATACGTTGAAAAACAACCTCATTTCCTTGACATCGCATGAGTTCAAGACGCCGATCACCAACATTCGGGGAAGCGTCGAGACGTTGCTTCGCGATAATGTTGAATGGGAGCCCGATTTCCAGCGTGAGCTGCTTGAAGGGGTCCATGAAGACATTGAGCGTATTCAGCAGCTGGTTGACGATTGGATGGACATTTCAAAAATCGAATCGGGCTCCATGTATATCGAGCGCAATATGATTCGAGCGGACCATGTGATTGAAAAATCGATTGAGCTGATTCCGTTCGTATTAAAAGAGAATGCAAAAATCGAGTTTCATAACAAAGCGGAAGATTATCTGTTCTTTTATGCGGATAAAACACGTGTGCAGCAAGTGCTGGTCAATTTGTTTACTAATGCGCTCCGCTACAATGACCATCCGAAAAAGCAAATTGACGTGACGCTTGAAAAGAAGGGCGATTGGCTGACGATTGCTGTATCGGATAATGGAATTGGGATTTCCAAGGAGCATCTGCAGAAGATTTTCAATCGCTTCTATCAGGTGGACGTGACCGCAACACGGCGCTCCGGCGGAACGGGTCTCGGGCTGTCGATCTGCGAAGGGATCATGGAAGCCCATGAGGGGAAAATCAAAGCGGACAGCACGCCTGGAAAAGGCAGTACATTTACACTTTACTTTCCATTAAGAGAGGGTGGTAAGGGATGAAACAAAAAATATGTGTCGTAGATGACGAAGCGAAGATTCTACGTTTCATCTCAGCAAATTTACGTTCGGTTGGATATGACGTTGAGACGGCATCTTCTGGAGAAGAGCTGCTTGAAAACTATGATCTCATTTCGCCAGATTTAATCTTGCTCGATATTATGATGCCGGGCAAGGATGGATTTTATGTGTTAAAAGAGCTCCGGAAGTTTTCACATACACCCATTATCATGTTAACGGCGCGAAGCAACCCGAAAGACAAAGTAAATGGCTTAAATCTTGGCGCAGATGACTATTTGACGAAGCCTTTTTCGTTGGATGAGCTGTTCGCCCGTGTAAATGCCGTCTTGCGCAGAAGCCAGCCGGCTCTCACGGAAGGGACTGTAAACGCCTCCTCAATGATTGAGACAGGCTCCATTCAAGTTGATGTAGGCAGCAAGCGGGTGTGGATTGATGGAGAAGAATTGAAATTCACACAAACCGAGTTTCTGTTATTGGAAATCCTGGCGCTCAATTTGGACAAGGTCGTTCAGCACGAAACCCTGCTGTCCGAAGTGTGGGGCCCTCAGTACCGGGATGACGTGGAATATTTGCGTGTCGGAATAGCACGAATCCGGCGCAAAATTAAAGAACGACTGAAGGAACCGGAAGAGTATATCATTACGTATCCGGGTCTTGGTTATATGTTGAAAAGTGTCGCAGCTATTCATATCAATTGATCAACGTCCGGCTAAAACTGCATGTAAAGTCGTATTTGGTCTGTCTGAATCGGATAAACAGGCGCAAGCTATTGGTCAATTTGAGATTCGCAGGAATTACTTAGAAATTTAATGTTTTAGCAATGTCGCATTACGTGTTTTTATTCGTCTGCAATGCTCTCTGCCGTATGATAACAGTGCAAGGTAAATGATCATTTTCCTGAAGTACCATTATAGAAAGAATGAGGAGGCACTCATAATGGCGAAGCAAGTACATGATAATGGCCAGAAGGACGAATTGATCCCGTATTGGGTCAAAGCCGTTATCGTATTCTTTTTAGGGTGGGTTGCAATCTACGGAACACGTGCAATCTTAAACCCTGTCATGGACGATATTCAAAATGAATTCAGTTTGTCTGCGGGACAACTTGGTATGATCAGCAGTATCTTTTTCATCGGTTATGCAGGACTTAACATTCCATCTGGTATGTTAGGAGATAAAATCGGGAAGAAGAAAGTGTTGGTCCCGGGTATTATCTTATTTGGACTTTTTGCAGCAATCTCAGGCGCGATGCCTAGCTTCTTCCTATTTATCTTAATGTGGCTCATGGTTGGTATTTTCCAAGGATTCTACTACGGACCACAGTATGGATTGTCTTCTGAAGCGATTCCGAAAAAGCATTTGACTGTCGGTTCTGCGATCATTAACAGCGGTATGGCATTCGGTCTTTCCGCAGGTTACTACTTATCCAGCTTCACGCTTGAAGCAGGGATGAGCTGGAGAGCGCCATTCTATATCGTCGCTATTCCGGTTGTCTTGATCGGTTTGCTCATGTGGTGGCTCGTTAAGGAAAAGCCAAAAGGCAAAGAAGTACATGCTGTACTCGATAAACAAGAAAAACTTAAAATGAGCGTTTTGTTTAAAAATCGCAACTTGCTCATGTCTTACATTACAATTTTCTGTGCCATCTACGGTTTCTTCGTTGTTGTAACTTGGATGCCGTACTACTTGCAACATGCACGCGGTATTGAAGGAAGCGCGGTTGCGACTGTATCTTCACTCGTACCTTGGGCAGCCATTCCGGCTTCTATCTTCTTCAGCTGGGTTGCTGACCGTCTAGGGAAGAGCCGTCCGGTATTGCTCATCATGCTTCCAGCTTCCCTCGTTGCACTTGTATCAATCGTAGCGTTTGATAGCATGTGGGTATTATATGCTGCTCTTATCGGTTACGGGATTTTCGGTAAAATTAGTACAAACCCGGTATTGGTTGCCGTTGTGGCAGACAATGCGCCGAAGAATGCATACTCTACTTCATTCGGTGTGTATAACTTTATCGGGATGTGTGGTTCCATCTTGGCACCATACATCACAGGTTTCTTGACTGACGTTACAGGCAGCTTGAACATGGGCTTCTACTTCGCAGGCTTCCTGCTTGTGATTGGTACTATTTCAGCAGCATTAATTAAAGAAGAGAAACGTGTAACGACTGAAGATACAGCCGTTACAGGTGGTTGATTTAAACCGATATGAAATAAAGCGCCGCTTCGTTCCGCAGGGAACAAAGTGGCGCTTTTTTGATTATGCTTGTATGAAATATTCTTCAGGAACAGTGTGCAACAAGGAAGTCGGCTCTCCGACGCTGTATAAATACAGGTAATGCATCGCTCTCGTGCAAGCGGTATAGAAAATACGCTGCAGGCTTTCATCCCCGTACACTTCTTCGGATGCATTGTAAATAATAACTGCTTCAAACTCAATTCCCTTCGCCAAATAAGATGGAATGACGACAACGCCTTGCTCGTATTCCATTGTGCCTTTCTTGAGGAACTTAATATGTTCGATATTGGATAAGGCATCATAGGCATCCTGGCTTTCAGCCGCTGATTTGCATATGATGGCGATACTCTGACAGCCGAGGCTTTGCAGTTCTGCCACCTTCGAGGTGATGTGGCGGTGCAGTGCCTCCTTGCTTTCGAGCTGTTTCAGAACAGGAAGCTCGCCGTCGCGGTTGAATGGAATTATCTCCTCGCTGTTCGGGACGAGCCTTCGAGTAAATTCGATAATAGGTTTAGTAGAACGGTAGCTCCGGGCCAAGTGGACGACTTCCGTTTGTTCCGGCCCATACAGCCCGGTGAGTGTTTGAAAGTCAATCCGGTCTCTTGCGTGAGCGAAAATGGCCTGGTTAAAGTCTCCAAGCACCGTCATCTTGGCAGCGGGAAACAGCCGTCGTAAATACTCGAACTGGAAAGGTGAATAATCCTGAGCTTCATCTACGACAATATGTTTAATTGTTCGGTTGGATTGAAACCCGAGAATGAGCTCCTGTAATAGCAAAAACGGTGTGGCATCCTCGTATAGCAAGATTCCATCGTTGATCGTTGTCAGTGTTTCCTTGCAGATGGCAGGCCACTCCTCAATCAGCTCTCCGTCATACCATTGCCTAATTTGCTCGGGGGAAGTAAATAGCTGCTTGTAAATCTCTTTCATATGAATAAAATCATATGCTTCGACACGTTTCCGCAATGATTTCATCCGCTGCCGAACGATCAATTGGGCAAGTTCGTCTGGATCCACATCAAAATCCGCCATCATTTCTTTTTTTACGCCATGCCTTTTTGCCAGAAGCATGCGTGCTTTATGGTACTCCTCATTGCTAAGCAGCTCGATTTCCTCGAGAACCCACGGTTTTGTACACTCTCTTTCTTGGAAGCTGGCTATCTTCTGCACCAGCCAATCCTTTAACTTTTCTAGGCGATTATGAAAGCGGAGTGCTGTGTCGTGCTCGTAAAACTGTTCAGCAATTTGCTCTGCAGTTACAATGGTTTCCCCTTTGAATGCGATTCCTTTAAAAACCATTCCGAATGTCTCCAAGGCATTTCGATAGGATTCAATTGCTTCGAAAAATGGAGTAGAGGCCTTGAGGCGAATGCTTGCCACTCTTGCGTCGTAGGAACTGTTATGTTCGGCAGTCAACACATATTCCAATTGATCATAAGGATTTTCAACATTGAACAGTTTCCCTAGCCGATAGTCCAGGTATTCCTGGAAGGTGACCTGCTGCATGTTCTCCTCACCCAGCTCCGGAAGCACATTGGCGACATAATGATTAAACATCGTATTCGGCGAGAAAAGGATGATTTGATCTGCTTTGATCGTGTCACGATATTTATATAGCAAATAGGCAATCCGCTGAAGCGCCGCAGACGTTTTTCCACTGCCTGCCGCGCCATGGACGATGAGCAGTTTGCCTTCATCGTGGCGGATGATTTTATTTTGCTCCTGTTGTATAGTGGCAACAATTGAATGCATCTGTTTGTCGGTGCCTTTCCCTAATACCTCCTGCAATATTTCATCGCCGATTGTGAGACTCGTATCGAACAAGGATTGGAGAACACCGCCCCGAATGAGATACTGCCATTTTTTCAACAATTCTCCCTGGATCATGCCACCGGGTGTCGAATATTCGGCTGTGCCGGGCTGATAATCATAATAAACGCTACATATTGGCGCCCGCCAATCGTAGATAATAAAGTCTTCTCCGCTTTCGTTCGTCAGCGTGGATATGCCAATATAGATTTGTTCGTCAGATGAAAAGCCGTCTTCCAGAAAGTCGATCCGGCCAAAATAGGGGGCATCCTGCATCCGACGAAGTGTGGATAATTTTTTGGAAGCTTGCCGATGAGTGCTTTGGCTGACAGAAAGGGCCTGAGCTTCTTGCCGCAAGCCGATAATGGTTTCAAGATAATCATCGAACGAATCCGTATTCACCTTGACCTCATCCCAAAAATGTCTTCGAATGCTCACCACTTCGTCCCGGCGTTGTGAAGTTTCTTTCTCCAACCGGCGAATCTGGTTTTGAATTAACTCCATCACATCAGTTACTCTTTGCTGTTCCTGCTCAAAATTTGACCTCATAGCACACGCTCCTTAAAAAAATGAGTAAAAGGGTTGACGAACAACTAGGTTATGTTGTACAATTAAGATAGGATAAATATAGACGTTTTTATATATAAATGTCTATCTATATAAAAGTACCATATGGACTCATTTTATTCAATGAGTTTTTTAGTGTTTTATACGAGGATTTTCCGAAACGCAGGCTCACCCCAATTCTGAGAGGGTGAGCTTTTTTTATGTATTGCAAGTCAGAAAGTATCTATTGCATAATGTAAAACATGACACTACAATATGTAGTGTGAGGTGTTCTAAGTTGAGAGTTAACAACTTTAAATTAAATGAGAGGGGACTGACCCGTTTTTTTGGGCCCCTTGAAGCAAAAATTATGGACATTTTATGGGATGCTGAAGAACTGACCATAAGGGAAGTACAGCAAGTTCTTGATCAGGAAAAGGTAACGAATTTTAACACGGTAATGACGGTGATGAATCGACTGGTAGAGAAGAATATTCTTCAAAAGAGAACCGAAGGGAGATCTTCTTTATTTAAACCGGTTCAGTCCAGATTAGAGTTTTTGAACAGCCAGTCGAAAGAAATGACAAACGAACTGATGGACGAGTTCGGAAGTGTGGTCGTCAGCCATATGCTGGACGCGCTTGAGGAAGCTGATGACGATCTTGTCGCGAAGCTGGAACGTAAAATTGAAGAATTGAAAAAAGGGCTGTAATGTATGGTAAAACGCCAATCGTTTTTTATTTTGACTGTCTCGCTTCTCATAACAAGCCTCATCATTTTTCAAATGGTGCTTTATGCTGTTTCTATATTTGCAGGTTGCGATATGAAACTCAACATGGTTTCCGTATGTCATAGCTGGCTGAATGAAATTGGACTGTCATCCTTGATGCATGTGCTTGATGGACTGGTCATGTATACATTGTTGTTTTCGTTATGGAAAATTGGTTCGCAATGGATTCAAATGGCTAAAATGAAACAGCATTTTCAGCAGTACAAGGAAAGGGAACTTACAAAGAAGTTAAATCAAGTTTTCAAGCTCGGAAAAGAATGTATAATTGTTCTCTCGCATCCGACGCCTGCTGCGTTTACAATGGGGTTTATCCGACCTAAAATCATCATTACAACTGGCTTATTTCATTTATTAAGTCAAGAAGAGCTAGAGGCGGTGGTGGCTCATGAAGTGTACCATAAAGTAAATCGCGATCCTTTAAAAGTTTTCTTATTATCTCTCAGTTCTTCTGTCATGTGGTATATTCCAATTCAAAAATGGTTCTATCATCAATACAAGGTTGTGCAGGAAGTGTTGGCAGATGAATTTGCAATTCAACGACAAGGGACAGTTGTTCATTTGGGCGGTGCGCTTGTGAAGATGGTTAAAGTAGGGAAGCAAGAGAAGATGCCGTTTACATTTGTTTCATTTGCTGCGACTGCCGTTGATCTTCGGATTGAATCGATATTGAATCCAGTCCATGATTTTCGGTTGCGGCTGCCGATAAAAACAGTCTTTCTGTCAATTGTAGTCTTTAGTATCATTAGTGGCCTATTTATTTACGCGCTTGCGTAAATTTTTTATCTCATCACACTACATCATGTAGTTTTCGTTTAGGAGTGATACCGTTGTCAAAGAAAATATTTTGGTTTGTTGGAGTTATAGCTGTATGTATCATTGGGATTATTGTGCTGACAGGAAAAGAAAAGGAGTCCGCCGACATTAACTATGAAGGGCAGCCCTTTTTAGGGGATGCATCTGCACCGGTCGATATCGTTGAGTTTGGTGACTATCAATGCCCTCATTGCAAAGATTTTAATGACAGTCTTCTTCCGGTAATTGAAAAGGAGCTTGTTGAAACAGGGAAGGCCAAATTTTATTTTATGAACTATGCTTTCATGGGTCCTGACTCGACAGCGTCTGCTCAATTTGCTGAGACTGTCTATAAGGAACTCGGCAATGATGTGTTCTGGAAGTTCCATCATTTATTGTTCGCCAATCAAACCGACGAATCTGGTAAAGCCATGCAATTCACAGATAATGTTATGGAAACGCTGTTAGCTGAAGTTGCCAGCACAGAGGATGTACAGCAGGTGCTGGACGCGTATCAAGAAGGAAAAGGGAATGAAGCTTTGAAGAAGGACATGAGCATAGCGAATCATTTAGGAATATCCTCAACACCGTCGATTTTTATTAACGGAAAGTTGTTTGAAGGAAGCAGTATGAAGGATTTCTTTGATCAGGTAGATGAGGCGACGGCAAGTGGTAAATAAACCGTTATTGCTTGCGTGGATTACAGCTATAATCGCCATGGCAGGAAGTTTGTTTTTTAGCGAAAGAATGGGGTTCACCCCCTGTGATCTCTGCTGGTACCAACGTATTCTGATGTATCCGCTGGTCCTGTTGCTGGGAATTGCTTTTTACCGCAATGATAAAAATGTATATGTGTATGCACTGCCTTTATCAATTATTGGTGTGGCCGTTTCTTCTTATCATTACGCACTGCAGAAAATCCCTTCGTTACAGCAATTCAGCGTTTGTACAAGCGGTGTGCCGTGTTCAGGCCAGTACGTAAATTACTTAGGATTCATTACAATTCCTTTCATGGCATTCCTCGCTTTTGCCCTTATTACAACTCTCATGGTTGTCCTATGGAAGCGCAAGTAATCTAATTGGTGCAGACACGAAGGTTACTTCATCTTTGGATAACCTGGCTTAAAGAGATATAAGCTTGTTTGTTTTGATGCTGTCAAAACGAGCAGGCTTTTTCTGTTCCTATGGCTGGCGCTTCTCTCGGAAGTAACCCTTTCAGGTTGACTTAGAGTCACTCGAAGGTGATATACTTCTTTAAAAAATCGGGAGGGGGCTCGGCGTTATGAATGTGGAGCAAGAGATAGGACAAAAAGGGGCGGCTGTTATTGTCGGTGCCTCACTTTCAGGGCTCATGTCCGGCATTGCCCTCGCGCAAGAGGGTGTCGAGGTCACCATAGTAGAGAAAGTCGGGGAACATCGGATTGGCGGATCGGGACTCCGTGTAGACGGTGGAACGTTCGGTCGCTCGAAGACAGAGAAACTGCTGAAGCAACTTGTGTCGGGAGGGAGAAGTTCCGTCCAGCTTTGGGTTTCGATCGAGTCGCGTCTGCGGGAGGCGGCTAAACAGAATGACAGGATCAAGCTGCACTATAATACGCGTATCGTCGCAGTAGAACAGGATGCGGAGTCGGCCTGGGTCGTAACCGATCAAGGGGAGAGAATCGAAGCAGATCTGTTGATTGGTGCGGACGGGCACAATAGCCAGGTGCGAAAATATGTCTCTCCAGATAAACCGAACGCTACATACGCTGGCTATATGGGATGGCTTGCCTCCGTCGGTGAGAATGATTTGCCCGAATCACTTCGTCCTGCAGCTAGTGGTACTTCCGTTGAGATGTTTGACAGCTATGATGGTTTTAAGTTCGGCTCCATTATTGAAAGGGAGGATAAATCTTCTGTTGCCGGGAGCCGACGAATCGGCTGTACATGGTATGACAATAAGCGAAGCGGCTTATTGCGCCAGCTGGGCTGTGTCGAAGGGATGGTCGTTTGTCATTCGTTGAATGGACGGGATATTCCCGAGCAGACGCTCAGAGAGCTGGAGGCAGAGACTGCAGGCTGGCCGGAACCTTGGCGATTTGCTGCCCGTCATGCCATTCAAGAACGGACGCTAATTGGAATTCCGATTAAAGAATATGTGCCCATTCGGCTGGTGAAGGGCCGGGTCGCGCTCGTGGGTGATGCGGCACATGTCCCGGCTCCTGTTACGGCAAGCGGGTTTAATGAATCGTTGCAGGATGCTGTGGCTTTAGGAGTATGCGCGGAAGATGGAGTACAAGGACAGGCGGCCGTTCAAGCATTGGCTGAATATGAATCCCGCCGTCTGGAAAAAGTACGCCGGATGGTTCAATCAGGACAATTTTATAGCCGTTCATTTGGACGCCCATAAAGGAGGTTGGCAATGTACACTGTGAAGGAAGTGGCTGCCTTGCTTGATTTAACCGAGCATACAGTCCGCTACTATACGGACAAAGGACTAGTGCCAAATTTGCGGCGCGACGAACATAATAATCGCCAGTTTGACCAAGCTGCGGTTAACTGGCTATTGTGTGTAAAGCATCTCCGGCATTGTGGCATGGGACTCACCGATATTAAAACATATATCTCCCTCTGCCAGGAAGGGGATGCCACCGTGCCGGAGCGCTATGAGATCATGCTTAAACAACAAGCTGCAGCGCTTGCCCAGCTGGAAGAAGCAAAACGAAGAGCAGCTTACATTGAAGAGAAAGCGAATCGCTATTTCGATTTGATGGCGGAAATGAAATCTGAAGATCCTATTTGAATTGATGAACCCACTTATAAAACAGTATCCATATTCATTCGCACCTCGCCTATTTGGTTACGCCGGATAGGCGTTTTTTGTTGGATTGGAGTGGATGCTGCCCAACCTGACATGAAAAACTCCATAATAGACGAACCCCATTGAACTTCAGGACGAAAGTCAGTATGTTCAAGGGAAAGAGCAGATAAGTTGTTGCGCTTAATTGGATGAGGACGGCAGCAACATGATGAACAAATGGGGGTTGTGAAATGGAAAGAAATAGAATTTCAGCGATTTTAGAGAAAGAGCTAGTTGTGGCATTGGGGTGCACTGAACCGGTAGCGATCGCATTAGCAGCGGCGACAGCCAAGAGCCATGCGGAAGGCGAAATTCGGCAAATCGTCGTGATGGCCAGCGGAAATATCATAAAGAATGCAAAATCCGTCGGTATTCCGGGCATGACAGGAAAAGGCCTCGACTTTGCTGCTGCCATAGGTGCGGTAGGAGGAAATCCAGAGAGGAAGTTGGAACTGCTGGATGGCCTGACAAAAGACGATGAGATGAAAGCGTTTCAACTTATAAAAGAAGGAAAAATCGAGGCGGGCCAGGCCGATACGCCGAAAAGATTATATATTGAAGTGAAGGTGAAGACAGATCAAAAGGAAGCTCGTGTAATTATTAGCGATAACCATAGCAATATTACGTTAATTGAAGTGGATGGCGAAGCTGTATTCCGCGGAGGGTGTGAAAACATCCGCATCCAATCGGAAGAGGAAGAGCTAGAGGCACTGACGCTTGATGAAATTTATGAGTGGGTGCTGCAAGTGGAGTTATCGGAATTGGCTCTTGTGAAGAGAAGTATTGAACTGAATAAAGTGATCGGGCTGGAAGGGCTGTCTGGCGATTATGGGTTAAATGTCGGCCGGACGATTCAGGAAAACGTGAAGAAAGGAATACTCTCAGATGACTTAGCGACGGCGGCCATGTCGCTCGCTGCAGCTGGTTCCGATGCGCGGATGGCGGGTTCCACCCTGCCGGTTATGGCGAATACAGGTAGTGGAAATCAAGGGATTGCCGTTACCCTGCCAGTCGTTGCCGCAGCAGAGAAGCTTCAAGTTTCTGAGGAAGTCATGATCCGCGCTGTAGCGCTCAGCCACCTCGTCACCATTCATATAAAATCAAAATTTGGCCGGTTATCGGCGTTATGCGGTGTAACAGCTGCCGGAATGGGAGCCAGCGCCGCCATCGTTTATTTGCTTGGCGGTACACTTCAGCAAGTGAAAGCGGCGGTGCAGAACACGATTGGCAATGTATCCGGAATGATTTGCGACGGTGCGAAAGCTGGATGTGCCATGAAGGTCTCCACTTGCTCCAATGTAGCCGTACAATCGGCTCTGCTTGCAATGAGCCATCAAGAAATTCAATCGACGGACGGTTTTATTCACGATGATGTCGAAAAGAGCATTGAAGCCTTCTGTACGCTTGGAAATGAAGGAACCCGGCAAACGGATGAGTGGATATTGAAATTAATGATGAACAAATGATGAGAACTTGTGAAGAACAGCTAAAGGAGATTCTACATGCGGAATTTGTATAACAGATCATCTGAAGAGGAAGAAATAGCTGTCATCGTTCACTTGAGTGAAGATCCTATCGTTCTGCAGAGACGTGCGGCGGAATTGGACGGCATTCCTTTCACTGACGAAGCTTATAAAAAAGCGGATGCAGCCGTAAACCTGCAACAACAGCGAGTCATTCATGAGATGGCTGCAAGGAACATCAGGGTTAGTGAAGTTCAGCCGTTTCGCACCGTACTAAATGCATTCTCTGCAATTATCCGACGGAAAGACATCGGAAAAGTCCGTTCCCTCAAGGAAGTGGTTTGGATCGAACCGGATATGCAAGTGAGAGGAGCGGGGACCGCACTGGTTACAGGTGATTCTGAGAAAGAAGCAGACATGGATTGCCTCTATCCCGAGTTGCAAGCTCTTTGGGCAGAAGGAATTGAGGGACAGGGAATTAAGGTGGCGGTTCTTGATTCGGGCATAGACAAAAACCATCCCGATTTAAAAGACGTATATAAAGGCGGAAAAAACTTTGTAGATCAATCCAATCCGGAAGAATACGCCCGGTCGAGGGAGGAAGACGATCCTTCCGAGACGTCACCTGCTGAACGCCCGGAAGGAGCTCCGGAAAAACATCCTTCTACCGGAGCCGCATTTGAATCGTATCATGGAACGCATATCGCTGGAATTTTGGCAGGGAAAAATGGAGTGAAAGGGGTAGCTCCTAAAATTGAGTTTTATGCCTATCGGGTGTTTGGCGCGTATACGACCGGAAAAACATCCTACCTTCTCAAAGGAATTGAGGAAGCGGTCGCGCAGAAGATGGATGTAATTAACCTTTCGCTAAGCCTGGATAGCGATTTGGAAACCCATGCAGTTTCGATCGCCCTGAATAATGCAGTGATGGCTGGGGTCGTTGCGATAAGTACGGCTGGCAACACGGGGCCGGTTCGCGGTTCCGTTCGGGCTCCCGGCACTTCCAGACTTGGCATTTCAGTCGGCAATTCGACGCGGGATGATCAGGTGGACAGCTCAAGCTCCCGGGGACCGTCCAAACCGAAATTCGACATAAAGCCCGATGTGCTGGCGCCAGGAACAGAAGTTTTCTCAACGATGCCGAGATATGAGGAAGATAAGTCAGACGCGCTTTATAAGGATGCCTATAAACGGGAAACTGGAACCTCGCAGGCAGCACCTTACATAGCTGGGGTAGCTGCACTCATAAAGCAAGCCCATCCCGACTGGACGCCGTTTGATATCAAAGTGGCGCTTTCAAATACAGCGAAAGTGCTGGATACTGAAAAGTTTGATGTGTTCGATCAGGGAGCTGGACGCGTACAGCCTTATAAAGCTGTTCATCCGGTGATCCTCGCCTATTCGATTGAAGAGGTCGATGTGAATGGCGAGGGGGAACGGGTGGAAAATCAAAAAGGTACCATTACGTTTGGTGCCGTAACGCTTGACGAGGATATTTTGATTTCCAAGCCGCTTCTTGTAAAAGATATTAAAGGGGCTGGCGGAGAATATGATGTCACGGTTCAAGTGATTACATCGTTTGGAGATGCGGAAGTGACGATTGATCAGCCGTCCTTTACACTCAATGGAGAACAAAGGTTGCGGGTTTCATTAAAAGCCTCAAAGAATTTAAATACTAAATATCGAGACGAGCTAACAGGCTATATCCGAATTGCCAGCCGCGACCGATCGGTTGAAATATCATTGCCATTTGCAGCCGACTTCAGCAATGGAGCGACTGTCACGCCTGCCATTGAGGAGTTTAGCATGCCCAAGGCGGATCTCTCCTTTACTGAAAGGGAAGCAGACGGACACGTGGCTGTCAGGTTGTCGGTGAACACCGACGTGTCTTATCCATCCTTGGAACTTGTTAATTATATAACAAAAGAACCGGTAGATAGTTTGTTCTATCAAGACGGGATTAGCCTTGGGACGAGGGAGTTTCCGATACTTCAACGATACAAATCCTCCTGGTCGGGAGAAGAGACGCTACTGGCGGATGGAATCTATTCAGTTGATTTTACAGGAATGGTAAAAGCGCTCGCCCTGACTGGAAGCATTGGTCCCGTCTTTGTGAAAACGTCAATGCCTGTGGTAACTGCTTCCATCCGTGCGGCCTCGGTGAAAGGCCAAGTGACAGACCAATATATCGAATTTAATCAGGCATTAGAAGAAATCGGAGAAGGTTTTGAGCTGAATGAAAAACTGCAGGCCTCGTACACCTTGACGAAAAACGGCCAAGCAGGTGAGTCGGTACCTTTCTTGCTGAATCAAGACGGGACGTTTTCGTTTGAACTGCCTTTGTGGGAAGCGGGGAAAGATCTTCTCACCATCGTGGTGACAGATGCAGCTGGAAATGCCGCTGAATGTGTAGTGCAATAATAGGTGAAATGATTAAGACATAGGACTGTCCGATACGTCAGTGGAAACTGATTAGCGGGACAGTCCTTTTTGGCGTTCAGCTGAGTACGGGAAGCTACCTGTGAAATAGACATGCAACCTGCTGGAGTTGATTGTTCCTTGAATTAAGATGGACTGTGAAAGTGATTGTAGAAGGTGATACGAGTGGTAGCCCGTGACATACGAGCGGTAGCCAGTTTATACGAGTGGTTGCTCGGGACATACGAGCGGTAGCCAGTTTATACGAGTGGTTGCTCGGGATATACGAGCGGTTGCTGGTTTATACGAGTGGTTGCTCGGGACATACGAGCGGTAGCCAGTTTATACGAGTGGTTCCCCGATACATACGAGCGGTAGCCGGTTTATACGAGTGGTTGCTCGGGACATACGAGCGGTAGCCGGTTTATACGAGTGGTAGCCCGTGACATACGAGCGGTAGCCGGCTGATACGAGTGGTAGCCCATGACATACGAGTGGTTGATCGTTAAATGAAGGACCTCGAAAATGCATACGAGCAGTTTTCTTGATTATATGAGCACTCTTTTCATTAATTGCGGACTCCGACAACAGATACGAGGACTTTTTCAAATAATCGCGGACTCCAGCCGCGGATACGAGCACTCTTGCAATTACTTGAGTACTCACGAAACAAATCGAAGCAGCCATCCGGTAACAACGAGCATCCCCGAAGCAGGCGTTGAATTAATAGTTTTGATAAAATAGGTATATCTAATAAATGAAAACATTGGGGGTTGTATCGTGAGCGAAGAAGTGATGACTACAGGCTGGGATGCGATTGATCACGCGGTAGCGGCGATTTATGGGGAGCAGGAACCAAAGCATTATGGGACGCTTATTTCGTATGCGCTTGGTGGATCGGATCCGCTTGATGGCATTAGTGTGTATAAGGCGGTTGAGCCGGTACCGCATTGGCATTTTGTGACGTATGGCTTTTCGGAACTCTATGAGAAAGAAACGGAAAATCCGGACGAAAGCGGGTATGGTTTTGAATTGACTTTTCGACTTGTCCGGGCAGAGCAGGAGGAAGAGCCGCCGGCATGGGCGTTAAATTTACTGCAAAATATGGGCCGGTATGTCTTTAACAGCGGCAATGTGTTTCAGGTGGGTGACTATTTGGATGCGAACGGTCCAATATGCCTGGAGGCAGATACCCAATTAACTGCCTTGGCATTTGTGAAGGATCCGGAGCTGGCTGCAATGAATACGCCGAATGGACACGTTGAATTTATTCAAATGGTTGGCATAACGCATGATGAATTGGAAGCGATGCAAACGTGGAATACATTAGGTGTGCTCGCAGCCGGGCTGCCTCACATTCCTAGTTATATAACGGATTTAGAGCGTGACACACTGTTGGCGGATCGCTCGGTTGCTGAAATTGTCCACGAGGGAATGGAGAAAGAGGGTTCCAATACGGGATTTTTGTTTGTGGATCAACTCGATTGGAGTGCTGGAAAGAAGGGGTGGCTTCGCCAAACGCCTTCTGTGCTGACAATTGGAGCAAAACAAGCGGAGATCGTCGGGAAGTTGCTTCGCGGCCGGTTGCTCAAAGGAAAAGAATTGACGCTATCGGGGGCGGGCATCCGTGTTGCATTTAAACCGGGACAAGAGGCCGCATTTGAGCAATCGGATGATTTTATCCAAATAACACTGAATGACGAAACTGTTAAGGACATGAGCCAAAAGCTATTGCCAAAACAGGGTGAATTCGAAGTGCCGATGAAGGAGAAAATGAACATTCATATCGTGAAGACAACCATTACGGATCAGGAAGGCAACATTGTCAGAACGATCGGCTGAAAAATCTAGGAAGCATCTCGATGGACGAGGTATGAACTGGTGTATATCATGGAGTTATGCTTATCCGAGGAGGAACCAAAGTGAAAGAGATTACAACAAATGATCTGCAGGAACAACTGGAACAAGGAGAGTCCTTCCATCTGATCGATGTTCGGGAAGATGATGAAGTGGCACAAGGCATGATTCCGACGGCTATCCATATACCGCTTGGGGAAATTCCGGAGCGTCTGGACGAAATAGATAAAGATAAGGCGTATATTATCATTTGCCGTTCAGGCGGTCGCAGTGGACGTGCTTGTGAATTTCTTGAAGGCCAAGGCTATGACGTAACGAATATGGTCGGCGGCATGCTGGCGTGGCAAGGCGAAGTTGAATAAAGACCATCCAATGTCTCATTCTTTATTTTCACGAAGGATGAGATTTTTTCTTCTTTCATCGATTTGAAGTGCAAAAAGATCCCGCCGGTTTGTGCCGAAGGGCTCTTTTCGCGAATAAAAGCAAAAATGTTGTTGTCGTAGTCTTACATCATCCTTATTCGGCTTGCGCAGGATTCACTTCCAAGTCGATTGTAATCTTAATATCTTTTCCTACCAAAACTCCGCCTGTTTCAAGAGCGGCATTCCAAGTCAAACCGAATTCTTCCCGGTTCAGTTTAGTTTCAGCTTCAAATCCATAAACGTCAACGCCCCAAGGGTTTGTTCCTTTTCCGTTGTATTCCACATCAAACGTGACAGGTTTGGTTACGTCTTTGATTGTCAGATCGCCTGTCACTTTGTACTCGTCATCGCCGTCTTTCACGATGTTTGTCGATTGAAATGAAATCACAGGGAATTCCTCGACGTTGAAAAAGTCAGCGGAACGAAGATGATTATCACGATCCTCTGATTTTGTGTTAATCGAAGCGGTTTTAATATCGAAAGTGATGGAAGCTGTCGTCAAGTCTGCCAAATTCTCTGCCGTTAAAGTAGCGGAATAATCTTCAAATACACCTTTCACTTTTGATACCATCATATGTTTTACGGAAAAACCGATACTGGAATGCGAGTTGTCTACTGTCCAATTTGCCATGCAAAATCTCTCCTGTCATTCAAATTTATCTCGAATTCGAGATATCTTGAATTAAGGATAGTTGATTTTGAGGAAATCGTCAATGGGTAATACTTCAAAAAATTGAATAAGAAATGAAAGCATTGTCCTGTAAGGCTTTATGGCTCTTTTCGAATAGAAGATTGACGGCTGAGAGGACGTCGTAAGGGAGTGGCGAAGACCTGTCTTGATAAATACAAGCTATGCATATCCCACCCGTTCGCCGCGTATAGTGTGGAAAAAGGCGGTGTCGAGATGAAGCGATGGCTCATTATCGGATTATTATTTGTCTGTTCATTAGGTGTGGTGCTGTATGGCGTGAAGGCGTCCGACCGTGGCTTTTTTTTGCCGGAAAAATTAGCCGGTGTGAAAATCGTGGTGGATCCGGGTCATGGAGGGATGGATGGAGGTGCTTCTGTGGATGAAGTAATTGAAAGTAACATCACGTTATCCATTTCTCATGAATTAAAGAAGAAGCTTGAAAAAAAGGGTGCCATTGTTGTGATGACGCGTGAAAAAAATGGGGACGCTATTGCGGAGCATGCACCGAGTGAGAAGTTCGGGACGAATCGGGAACGGAAATTTGCCGATTTGAAGCTTCGGGAGAGCATTGTGATGGAGGAAGATCCGGATTTATTTGTCAGCGTACATGTCAACGCAATCCCGGATTCCCAGTGGCGGGGCGCTCAAGTGTTTTATCATCCAGACGGCCATCCGTCAGGAGAAGTGTTGGCGAATTCCATTCAAATGTCGATCCGGAATACGCTGAAAAACACAGATCGTGAGGCTCTCTCGATAAAAGGGGTCTATTTATTGAAAAAAGTTCCCATGCCTTCTGTGCTGGTTGAAACAGGCTTCATCTCCAATCCGGAAGAGCGCGGATTGCTCGTCGACCCGGCTTACCAAGCCAAAGTGGCCGACTCCATTGTAGAAGGAATCATTCAATATTATGATTTAGAAGAGAGATAAAGCAGATACCCGCTTTGAATGAGTTGTACTATGGTATACTTAGAGGAGAAAATTAGCCTCTAAGGAGTGTTTTATCGTGTTGACAGAACAGAACGTCCGTGACATTGTCGGCGAATTACAAGATCCGTTTCTACATAGACCGTTATCCGAGACTGGCGGAATTGTAAATGTGTCCGTAAAAGAGGAAAAAGCGCACGTCAGTGTGAAGCTTGCCATAGCCAAAATTAATACGGCGGAACAAATGGCTTTGCAAATGAAAGTTGTCGAAGTATTAAAAGCGGCAGGAGCCGATTCAGTTGGAATTCGCTTTGAAGAACTGCCAGCCGAAACACTTGAGAAATTCAGAGGAACCGCAACGGAAGCAGAGACACAAGACCTGCTCTCTCCTTTAAATGATATTACCTTCATTTCAATTGCTTCGGGCAAAGGCGGTGTTGGCAAGTCGACGGTATCTGTCAACCTGGCTGTCGCCCTTGCCAGACTTGGCAAAAAGGTCGGTTTAATTGATGCGGATATTTATGGATTCAGCATTCCAGATATGATGGGGATCACTGATTTGCCGATCGTTCGCGGCGACCGGATCATCCCGGTCGACCGATTTGGCGTCAAGGTCATTTCCATGGGCTTCTTCGTTGAAGATAATGCGCCTGTTGTTTGGCGCGGGCCGATGTTAGGCAAGGTTCTCGACCAATTCTTCCGAGATGTAGAATGGGGTCCTCTTGATTATCTTATCTTGGACTTGCCGCCGGGCACAGGGGATGTGGCGCTTGATATCCACCAGATGATTCCATCATCCAAGGAGATTGTCGTAACCACTCCACATCCAACCGCTGCATTCGTTGCTGCGCGGGCAGGTGCTATGGCGCTTCAGACGGAACATGAGATTTTAGGTGTTATTGAAAATATGGCTTGGTTCGAATCGAAAGTAACGGGAGAGAAAGAGTACGTCTTCGGTTCGGGAGGCGGCCCGAAGCTTGCTGAAGAACTGCGTACAGAATTGTTAGGGCAGATTCCATTAGGACAGCCTGATTGGAATGAAAGTGATTTCGCTCCATCCGTATATGCGGAAGATCATCCAATTGGCTCCATTTACAAGCAGATCGCTTCAGAAGTAATTGAAAAGACGAAATAAAAACGGCGGGGAAGGCTTATTGGCCTCCTCCGCCTTTTCCTCCTCCTCCGCCACCTTGGCCGCCCCCGCCTTTTTCACCTTTAGTCGGTGTGACTTCTCCGGCTTTTAAAATTAATTCCTGCCACTTGGCTTGCATGAGTGGATTGTTGATCGTATCCTCGACGGATTTTTCCATTTGTTTTTTCAACTCGGATGACTTTAATATCGTTTCCATTTGCTTCTGCATATCCGGTTGAGCAAAGAAATCCTGCATTTCCTTCTGGAATGATGAATCATTCATGAGTTGTGTCATGATGTCTTGTTGTTGTTTTTTCATACTTTTGGCAATAGCTTCTGTAAATTTCGGATCCTCAAACGCATGTTTCCAGAAATCCTCGCCCTTTTTCGACAGCAGTGTATCTTCAATGGACTTTTTCACTTCCGGCTGCTCCAACACAATCAGCTCCCGAAATTCAGGGTCACTTAATGTTTTCCGGAGTGCTTTTTTACCATCTTCGGTTTGCAGTGCATCGGTCATCATCTTTTTCATTTCGTCATAATTCGGATTCTGCTGCTGCTGAGTACAGCCCATCAGCAGAAACGCGCAAGCGACGATAAAGATCCACTTCTTTCTCATGGATATCAAATTCCCTTCCAGCTGCTTTTTCAATTATTGTTCACAATATGGTGCGTAATATGCATAGATAGCACAATGAAATAGATTTTTTGCAAAAACGTTGATACACTTATGGAAGCAATTGAAAAGGGGAACGATGTAGTGACAATACGAAATTGGGTAAAGTTCTTTTTTAATGCATTGTTGATTGGAGGAGGGATCACGGCAATCGTAGGGTTGATTGTCCGGTGGGAATTCTTCTCGCAATATGTGGCGTCCGGAGAATATCTGGAATTTATCGGCGCTTTCTTATGGATGATCTTTCTCGGTTTTACAATGAGTGTTGTAGCACAAATGGGCTTTTTTGCTTATTTGACAGTACACCAATTCGGGGTGAACATGTTCCGCTCGTTAACGTTATGGAATTGGGTTCAGCTGCTGATCATCGCGGTTGTCCTGTTTGATCTTATCTTCTTCAGATTTGAACTGACGTCTGGAAATACGGGACGGACGGTATTATATTTAGTGTTGCTGTTCACACTATTGGCTACTTCCATTGTCACAGCTTATTACAAAGCGCAGTGGACTAAAAAACACGCCCTTATCTCCGCCTTGTTTTTCATGATTGTCATTACGACACTTGAATGGTTGCCTGCGTTAATGGTTCGCTCGGGCAATATTGATTCATGGGTGACGATCTTATTATTCCCATTGCTTGCGGTTAATGCATATCAATTATTAATGCTGCCGAAGTATAATCGGAAATCTGACGAGGACAAAGCCAAATTGGAGGAGCGCCGAAAAGCACGGAAATTGGCGAAATCATAATAAACATGAAAAAGGCGGTTGGATCTTTAGATTCCAAGCCGCCTTTTGTATAGAGGTTCTTTCCGAAGTGGAAGGAGCATCTACCCTAATTCGGTATTTTCTTCACTTTTACTGACATGGCAAACAGTACATCTTCCAATGGGTGAAATTCCCTGCTATCCATTAAGTTCTTCAAATCTCCGAACGATACTCGGACATCACGATGCAGCGGCACAGATAGAATTTCCCCCTCGATGACAGGTGGAACTTCTCCGCCAGTGTAAATGGCAGAAGAGCCAAGGGCATTGACTTCCGCTTCCCATAATGCAGTGCGAAGTGGATAAGGAAAATCCTCATCCGCCGTTCGGAACCAGAGAGGTTGTGTACCGAAAACTTTTTCAAACCGTTCCAATTGGCCAATCAGCAATTCAGTATTTTGGTGATATGCTTCCCCGGGATGTCCTAATAGAGCCACCGGAATGTTTTTCTCTTTGATCAACTCCACTGTCTCCGGAAAGCGATCGACCCAGTCCATATCGAGAAACAAGAGCGGATAGGGGGCGTTTAAATTTGCGATCCAATTTTCGACCTCCACGTCTCCAAATGAAATATTGACAGTTAAAGCCGAACCGGATGATCCGCGCACGATAATATGTTCCGGCTCCTCCGTCAACTTGAAGACGGACAGTAATGCAGGTTTGTTGGTGAACGGGACGAGCAATAAAATCCCGCATATGAGGATAGTTAGAATAATGATTTTCTTCATAGTAGAACCCCTTTGAAGTACGATATTAAAATACTTTATGAAATAGGCTTGACCAATATGAATCCCCGTGATAATATAAAAAAGTCGTTAAGGCAAGCACATAAAAAGTGTTGAAAAAAGCAAGAAATGTGGTATACTACATTTTGTGGTAAATACATAATATTCCGCAGTAGCTCAGTGGTAGAGCAATCGGCTGTTAACCGATCGGTCGTAGGTTCGAGTCCTACCTGCGGAGCCATTTTTATTTTACAGGCTGCCACTTGCTGAAGTGGTTTTTTATTGCCGAATTAAATAAAAAATATTTCAATAACTATTGACTTTTAAAATGACCGACCTTACAATAGGTTTTGTGCCTAGGAGAGAAGAATTCTCTCAATGGACAACTCTGCTTCCATAGCTCAGCAGGTAGAGTGCTTCCATGGTAAGGAAGAGGTCGCCGGTTCGAGCCCGGCTGGAAGCTCCATTCTTAAAAAAAGCTCGTTGTATATGCAAAGCAGAAGTAATGCGAAGCTTATCGCTGCCCTTTTAAAATTGGGAGAAGCGAGCAGGACAAGGAAACAATTGAGAGAAGGAAGGAGCGTACTAACGTACGTGACTGACTGAGCGAAAGCAGATGACGCAATAATGCGAAGCTTATCGCGATTTTAAAACGGTGGGGTAGCGAAGTGGCTAAACGCGGCGGACTGTAAATCCGCTCCCTCCGGGTTCGGCGGTTCGAATCCGTCCCCCACCACCATTTTATTTATACGGCCCCTTGGTCAAGCGGTTAAGACACCGCCCTTTCACGGCGGTAACACGGGTTCGAATCCCGTAGGGGTCACCATTTTTTATTTTAATGTATGAAATTTTTTAAATGGTCCATAGTAAGAAAGTGGATGAACAAGATTTCATTATTGGGGTATAGCCAAGCGGTAAGGCAACGGACTTTGACTCCGTCATTCGTTGGTTCGAATCCAGCTACCCCAGCCAACCTTTACATTTCTAATATTGAGATAAATGAAGGTCCTTCCTTATTAGGGAGGGCTTTTTTGTGTCTTTGCGTTATTCCATCGGTTGCTCTGTAGCATTTCCTATGAAAAATGCACGAATCATGCTCTCTTTACACGAATTCGACACAAATTGATAAAATTTATCAAGATGGGTAAAGCCTTCCCGTCATTTATGTAGTATATTGTAGGTATTAAGTCCTCGTCTTAGTATATGAAAAGACGTGAATAGCTCTTGTAGGAAGAGGTAGTTGTATGCAGGATTATGTGAAGATGTTGCAAAGCATTATTGGCGAAGAAAGTTTACAATGTCCAGTGGAAATGCTGGCGGATATCGCATATGCACTCGATCAATCTGCGATTGTTGCGATTACCGATCGTGCTGGCAAGATTACATATGTCAATGACTTGTTCTGTGAAATCTCACAGTATACAGCAGAGGAATTAATCGGTTCCACTCACCGCAAGGTTAATTCCGGATACCATTCCCCCTCGTTTTTTCGGGACATGTGGTCGACCATTACGAGCGGAGACATATGGCAAGGGGAAATTCGCAATCGCGCAAAAGATGGCACGCATTACTGGGTGGATACAAAAATAATTCCAATCACTAGAGAAACTGGCTCCTCGCCAGTTCAATATATTGCTTTTCGTTATGATATTACGGAGAGAAAGACAATGGAACAGAGCATGTTGGATAATGCAGAGCTGTACCGTTTAATTACCGAGAATGCATCCGATTTTATTGCTGTTATCGATCAGCATGGCCGCTTCCAATATGTGTCGCCATCATTTGATAAGTTGCTGGGGTATCCGCTTTCCGTCCATGAAGATACGTTGTATTCATTTGTAGAGAAAAAGGATCATGGTCTCATCGAGCGTCTTCTTGAAATGTTGGCAGAGGATAGGCAGCCGGATGAAATGGAATTGCAGATCTCGGGGCGTGGTGATTGTTCTCTCGTCATGAAGGTATCGGTTAACCCGATCCGAGAACCAGGCCGCTATTTCCAACACTGGGTTGTCGCCATGCAAGATGTGACAAAGCGAAAAGAAACCGAGAATCTTATTCAGAGTCTGGAGCATACGGATCAATTGACTTCGTTATACAACCGAATTTCTTTCCGGCAACAGTTATTGAATAAGGTAGAGACTTGCAAAAAAACGGGATCGACTTTCAGTTTGGTCCATTTGAATATTGACCGCTTACGGTATGTCAATGAATCCTTCGGCCATGAAAAAGGGGATTATGTATTGTCCGTCATTGCTAAAAGGCTGCAGCAGCAGGTAGGAGCGGAGAATCTGCTGGGACGGATCTCCGGTGACGAGTTTGCTTTTACCTTGTCAGGTGATGCTAACCAAGCGGAAGAAATGACTCATCGGATCAAGGAAGTTGTGGAGACGCCGATTCACATTGACAATCGTACCTATTCCCTTTCGACGAGCTACGGGATTGCCTCTTATCCAGAACACGCAGGAAATGCGTCTGAACTCGTGAGAAATGCTGAAAAAGCCCTTCACTTTGTTAAGGAGATGGGAGGAAGCGCTTTAAAAGTATATGAATCAGGCACGGAAACAAAAACGCTCGAACGTATTTTATTGGAGAGTGAACTTCGTAAGAGTGTGCAGCGTGGCTACTTCACATTGGAATATCAGCCCAAGATGAATTTGGAAAGAGGTGAATTGATAGGAGTGGAGGCGCTTGTCCGCTGGGATCACCCGGAGCTCGGCCGAATTTCTCCTGATCGTTTTATCCCTCTTGCTGAAGAGAGTCGGTTAATCATCCCGCTTGGCGAATGGATTTTACAGGAAGCATGCAAGCAAGCGAAAGCCTGGCAGGAAGCGGGCTATCCACCCGTGCGTGTTGCCATTAATATGTCGACTGTTCAGCTGGAAGATCCGGAAACGGTGGATCGGATTAAAAAAGTGCTGCACGATACCGGAGTCGAGCCTGAATTAATTGAAATTGAAGTGACGGAGAGTTCATTTGCCGACAAGTTATACATGAAAGAGACGCTACAGGCGATACGGTCTCTTGGTATTACTGTGGCAATCGATGACTTTGGTACGGGGTACAGTAACTTCAGCTATATTCAGGAATTGCCGGCTGACACGATTAAGATTGACATGTCTTTCATACGGGATATCGATGTGAATGAAAATAACCGTGCTATCGTGAAAGCGATTGTGACGATTGCCGAAACAGCGGGCCTCCATGTAATTGCGGAAGGAATTGAAACGGAAGAACAGGCACGGATCTTATTGGAGCTGGGTTGCCAAGAGGGACAAGGCTATTTTTATAGCCGACCGCTTCCTGCTGAAGATTGTTCATTAATGATGAGTCTGTAACGCATAAATATTCGAGAAAATGTCGAGTTGAGCCATTATTCAGAAGGTCTTACAATGTTGTTATGTAGAAAGGGAGGATTTTAGATGAAGCACCTTAACATATCAATCATTGGCGTACCGTTAGATTTAGGGCAGAATAGAAGAGGAGTCGATATGGGGCCTAGTGCTATGCGTTATGCTAATGCGGTTGGCCGGCTGGAGGCTATTGGGCATGAAGTGAAAGACGAAGGCGATGTGCAAGTGAGCGCAGTAGAAAAAAAGGAACCAGTGGACGAGCGTTTAAAAAACTTGGATGAAGTAATTCAAGCGAATACAGAACTTGCTTCCCGAGTGTCGCAAGTATTGAAAAATGGCCGTTTTCCACTTGTATTTGGCGGAGATCACAGTATTGCCATCGGTACGATCGCTGGCCTGGCAGATGCATTTAACAACCTTGGTGTGATTTGGTACGATGCTCATGCAGATATGAATACAGCCGAAACGTCCCCATCAGGCAATATTCATGGCATGCCGCTCGCTGTTAATATGGGGCTTGGCCATGAACGTCTCATCAATCTCCATCGGGAAGGCCAAAAAGTGAAGCCGGAAAATATCGTAATCATCGGGGCGCGCTCTGTAGACCCTGGCGAACGGAAACTCATCAAAGAGTTAGGCATTAAGGTGTTCACGATGCATGAGATTGATAAATTCGGCATGACAGCTGTTATGGAGGAAGCCATCGCATACTTGCAATCCCGTGAAGTGGATGGTGTCCACCTATCATTGGATCTGGACGGTTTGGATCCACTTTACACACCAGGCGTAGGTACTCCGGTGCCAGGCGGCATTAGCTATCGAGAAAGCCATCTTGCAATGGAGATGCTGGAGGATTCCGGGATGATCACTTCCGCTGAATTCGTGGAAGTCAATCCGATCCTCGACGAAAAGAACAAAACAGCTGAAGTGGCTGTTGCTTTAATGGGATCCCTTTTCGGAGAAAAATTGATTTAATAACTGAACCCGCCTCTTTTGGCGGGTTTTTTGCATAGCCGGCTTGCAGTGTGATAAAATGCATGGAAATGCGGTTGGTACATATTGGCTACAGTGGTGGGTTAATCTAGGGAATGCGACTAATTAGCTGTGAGTCAAAAGAATTTCTGTTAGGTCTTGCTAGAAAAGTAGAATATATTCGATAAAAGGAAGAAAAAATCCTTCCTCTTTGCTAAAATAAAAGTATCGAAAAAAATGAAACCTGTTGATACCTTCATTCGTATAGAAGGCACAGCCGCATGGAGCGGAGGATGAAAGTCATTGGATGAATTGGTCAATAAACGAATAAATGAAGTGTTAAAAGGCAACCATGAAGCATTCGAAGAGATCGTCACCATGTTTCAGCATCGGCTTTACCAGGTCTGCTATCGGATGCTCGGCAATCGCCAGGAAGCGGAGGATATTGCCCAGGAAGCCTTTGTACGCGCATACGTGAACATCCATACGTATGATCAAAAGAGAAAGTTCTCAACTTGGCTGTTTCGTATCGCAACTAACTTGTGCATCGATCGAATCCGGAAAAAAAAGCCAGATTATTATCTGGATGCAGAAGTACCTGGAACGGAAGGGCTCAATATGTACTCACAAATTGCGGCCTCCGGTGATTTGCCGGAAGAAGAAGTGGAGAAGATGGAGACACAGGAACGTATCCAATACGAAATTGGCAGACTTCCTGATAAATATCGTTCTGTCATTATACTTCGTTATATGGAAGAGCTGCCGTTGCAAGAGATCAGTGATATTTTAGAATTGCCGCTAGGGACCGTTAAGACCCGCGTACATCGCGGAAGGGAAGCACTTCGGAAACAGATGGGTAATATGTAGGAGGGAAAAAAGGATGAATACGTGTCGTGAGTCAATGATCCACTATATGCACGCGTATTTAGACGGAGATATCAGTCGGGATGAAGAGCGTGAACTGAAAGAGCATTTAGCGGTGTGTCCATCATGTAAAGAGATGATGGATGAGCTGCAGTCCGCTGTTTCTTTTCTGCAATTTGCCGAGCCTGTTAAAGCGCCTGAGGGTTTTGTTTCAGGTGTCATGGACCGTCTGCCGAAAGAGAAGCCAAAGGCCGGTATTCATCGTTTGCTCCGCAGGCACCCGTTAATTGCGGCGGCAGCCATGTTTATCATACTAATGAGCGCCACACTCTTTTCGAGCTATAACAATCAGCAATTCTCGGTAACGAAACAACCGAACCTTGTAATTGAAGGCGAGACCGTTGTCGTTCCAGCAGGGGAGACCGTCAAAGGGGATATCGTTGTGAAAAACGGCAATATCCGGATTGAAGGTGAGGTTGACGGAAATGTGACTGTTATCAATGGATCTAAATATATGGCTTCCACTGCCATTGTCACAGGGAAGAGTGAAGAAATTGACAAAGCTTTCGATTGGCTCTGGTATAAAATCAAATCGACTGTGAAAGGTCTACTTCCAACTTCCGATAATGGCAAGGATGGAGATTCGCGTACCGATAACGAATAAGCGACCGGGGAGGCTCTTGGGCCCCTCCGATCGTTTTTTTTATTGCGGCTGCGGGAGCATGCTTAGTGGCAAAGCAGAGATGTCCAACTGGAAGGAATAGATGCAGAAATATATCCTTATCCTATTACTGCCTGGTGAGTGAATCTTACGCAACTGTAATCAATCTGTAAGGGGCGGCGTAACTATCTGTATGCTATAATAAAAAAATAAGAAATTGGAAATGAAGGTAGGGGAGCACATGCCTATTTGGGAATCATTAACGAATTCAAGTCCGGCTGAAATACTGAAAAACATTGTGGATGTGCTTCTTGTATGGTTCGTCTTCTATAAATTGTTCACTATCATACGAGGAACAAAGGCGGTCCAACTGCTGAAAGGGATTTTCGTCATCCTCATTGTCCGAATCCTTACGGAATTTCTAGGACTGGATACGCTAAGGTGGATGATGGAACAGGTACTCCGATTTGGATTTCTCGCTATTATCATTTTGTTCCAGCCTGAATTGCGTCGTGCACTTGAACAATTGGGAAGAGGCCGTCTATTCTCACGTTCAGCCTTGCAAGAGGCAGAAGAACGTGACCGCCTGATTGAAGCCTTCAGCAAGTCGGTGAGCTATATGGCGAAACGTAGAATTGGTGCACTCATTTCGATTGAACGGGAAACGGGATTAAGTGATTATATCGAGACAGGCATCCCGATGAATTCGAATGTATCGTCCGAGTTGCTCATCAATATTTTTATACCGAATACTCCGTTGCATGATGGCGCTGTCATTATCCAGAGAAATCGGATTGCGGCGGCTGCCTGCTATTTGCCGTTGTCTGAGAACCCTTTCATATCCAAGGAGTTAGGAACACGCCATCGGGCCGCGTTAGGTATCAGTGAAGTGACAGACGCAATCACGATTGTAGTTTCGGAGGAAACGGGAGCTGTCAGCATAACGGTCAACGGGGACATTAACCGGAACCTATCCATGGAGGAATTTGAGAACCAATTGCGGACTGTCTGGTTCGGACCGGAAATAGAACAGACAAATACTTCTTTCTGGAAATGGGGGAAGCGAAAAAATGGATAACTTGTTTGACCGCCCGTGGTTTCTTCGCTTCACAGCATTGGCTTTGGCTGTTTTCTTCTTTTTCACCGTCCAGGCAGAAGAGGAAAATAAATCGAGTACGATGATAGGTGATACCCTGGACATCCTTCGCGATGTCCCGGTGGAAGTGTATTATGATACTGAAAACCTAGTTGTGACTGGTGTGCCGGAAACAGTAGATATGAAGATAGAAGGTCCAGCCAATATCGTTCAATCGACAAAATTGTTGAGGGACTTTTCATTGAAAGTGGATTTGAGAGATCGGACAATTGGTGAGCATACAGTTAAAATCCAAACAGAAAACCTATCAGACAAGCTGAAAGTAACACTTGATCCCGCTATGGTCGATGTGAAAATTGAAGAAAAGATTACACAATCATTCCGGGTAGATCCAGAATTGAACGAGCGATTGCTTGCAGAGGATTATAATGTTGTTAAAATGGAAGTGGAGCCTTCGAGCATTGAAGTGACAGGTGCGAAAAGTGTCATTGAATCGATCAGTTTCGTTAAGGTTTCAGCCACAAAAGAAAAGGGAATTGATAAATCGTTTGAGCAAAAAGCAAGAGTGCGAGTGCTTGATCGAGAGCTTAATAAGTTAAATGTGACCATGTCCCCTGAGGAAGTGACCGTGAAAGTTCAAATAGAACAAAACCATAAAGAAGTTCCGATCGTATTAAAGCAGAAAGGGACCCCTGCGGATGGTATCACCATTAATTCCATAACGAGCGATGCCAAAGAAGTGAAACTGTACGGCTCTCGTGCTGCCCTGGAACCGATTAAGGAGCTGGCAGTCAATGTGGATGTGGCGGATATTAAAGAGTCGGGAACTTATGAGGTCACTTTGCCAAAGCCGAAAGGGGTCAAAAACGTTTCGTCTGAAAAGATAAAAGTGACGATTAATGTGACGAAAGAGGCAAATTCTGATGAATCGCCTCCGGAAGCTTCAGCCGAACCGGAAGCTGAACCAGAAACAGAAACGACCGTGCAAATGAAAGTAACGAAAAAATTTTCAAATGTACCTATAGAAATAAGAGGGCTTCAACCACAATATAAAAGCACATTCAGCAAACCCCTAAATGGGCTTGTCGATGTGACGGTAACTGCTGATCAGGATGTCATCAATTCACTAAAGACGTCCGATTTCAACCTCTTCATCGATACATCGAAAGTGAATGTGGAAGGGGAGCAGACGTTTCCCATACAGGCAGAAATGCCAGATGCCATTGCATGGAAGCTTTCTGATGAAGAAGTGACATTGGAAATCGTTTTAGCTTGATAAAAGACAGAATGCATAGCGTTGAAAGGGAGAATCATTATGACAAAGTATTTCGGAACCGATGGTGTTCGTGGGATTGCAAATAAAGAATTGACACCTGAACTGGCTTTTAAATTAGGCAGGCTGGGCGGATATGTACTGACCAAAGACTTGACCGAAAAAGCGCAAGTATTAGTCGGAAGAGATACCCGGATATCGGGCGAAATGCTGGAGAGTGCTCTTATCGCAGGTCTCATGTCGGCAGGAATCGAAGTCATGCGTCTGGGTGTTATCAGTACACCTGGGGTTGCATATTTAACCCGTGCGATGAACGCGCAGGCGGGTGTCATGATATCAGCTTCCCATAACCCGGTTGCCGACAACGGCATTAAGTTTTTTGGGGCGGATGGCTTCAAATTAACGGACGAGCAGGAAGAAGAAATCGAAGCGCTGCTGAACGATCAACAAGACCAGCTGCCACGCCCAATCGGAGCAGATGTTGGAACGGTAACGGATTACTTCGAAGGCGGCCATAAATATATACAATACTTGAAGCAGACGGTAGACGAGGATTTCACGGATATTCATGTGGCGCTTGATTGTGCACATGGAGCCACTTCGACTTTGGCTACTCATCTGTTTGCAGATCTGGACGCAGATTTATCCACCATGGGTGCATCACCAAATGGGTTGAATATTAATGACGGCGTCGGTTCCACTCATCCGGAAGGGTTAAGCAAGCTTGTCGTCGAAAAAAGCGCGGACATTGGCTTGGCGTTTGACGGGGACGGTGATCGCCTCATTGCGGTCGATGAATTGGGCCGAATTGTTGATGGTGACCAGATCATGTTCATCCTCGGCAGACACCTTCAATCGAAGGGGCGTCTGAAGTCGGATACGATTGTTTCCACTATCATGAGCAACCTAGGATTCTACAAGGCGTTAGACGTTCATGGAATGAAGAGTGTCAAAACGGCAGTAGGTGACCGTTATGTTGTAGAAGAGATGAAAAAAGGCAATTACAATTTGGGCGGGGAGCAATCCGGCCATATTGTTATGCTTGATTACAATACGACAGGTGATGGATTGCTGACCGCACTTCAGCTTGTCAATGTCATGAAGCGGACAGGCCGGAAACTATCGGAATTGGCGAGTGAGATGACAGTTTATCCACAGGAACTGATCAATGTTCGCGTGACAGACAAAAATGCCGTTACGGAAAACGAAACGGTGAAAAAGACGATTCAGGACGTGGAAGCCGAAATGGCAGGAAACGGCCGCGTGCTCGTAAGACCTTCAGGAACCGAACCGCTCGTTCGTGTCATGGTAGAAGCACCGGATCAGCACGACTGCTCCCGTTATGTACAACGAATTGCAGATGTGGTTCGTTCTGAAATGGGAACAGAAGAATAAGAGAAAAGCTGGAAGAACTCTGAGAGTTCTACCGGCTTTTTTTCTTGGAATAGAATGAAAAAAACCGTCGTTTGACGGTTTTTTAGTAGCTTTTTTGGAATTTATTCCGGATGATGATCGCGGAGGAATTGAGCACGAACAAGGTAATGAGCAAGACGATAATCGTGGCCGATGCCAGGTTTGCATATTCCGCTACGAGCGATGAATCGAGTGTCCAGTAGTAGATTTGCATCGGCAGGACCGTAAATCGATCAAGAATACCGCCCGGGAAAGGAATGAGTAAGGCGGGTATTCCAATGACGACTAGAGGGGCTGTTTCCCCGATTGCTCTAGATAGGGAAAGAATCGCACCTGTCAAAATACCAGGAAGGGCAGCCGGCAAAATAATCCGTTGAATCGTCTGCCATTTTGTGGCACCCAGGCCGTAGGAACCTTCGCTCATTTGGCTTGGAATGGCACGAATCGCTTCTTGGCTTGCCACAATAACAATTGGCAAGATCAGTAATGCCATTGTAAGTCCGCCTGCAAGTACGACACTTCCTAAATCGAGCAGCCGCACGAAGACGGTCAGTCCTAAAATACCGTACACGATAGAGGGAACCCCTGCCAGATTGGCGATGTTCGTTTGAATTAAACCGACCAGGCGGCCTTTCTTTGCATACATTTCCAAGAAGATGGCTGTGCCTACCCCGAGAAACATTGTAACAGGGGCAACGACAAGCATGAGCCAAAACGTTCCGAGAATGGCACCCATAATACCGGCACGTTCTGGTTGAGTCGAAAGTTTACCGGTAAGGAATTGCCAATTGATAAATTGAATCCCTTGAGAGAACACTTGATAAAACAAAACGGCGAGTACGCCTAATCCGAAAAAAGCGGATAGCATGAAGAGAAGCTTGGCGAATTTATTCGCTCCAATCCGGTATTTCATCTTTTTCATCATCACTGTTTGATTGCTAAGTTGCATATTAATATTCCTCCCTGAATTTCCTTGAGACATAGCGAGCTAACAAGTTCATAAGAAGGGTAAATGCGAATAGTGTCATGGCGACAGCATACAAACTGTAGTACACAGTCGATCCGGCAGGTGCGTCGCCGCCTGTCACTTCTACGATATAAGCAGTCATTGTCTGCATGGATTGAGTCACGTCAAATGTGAAGTTCTTCGTGCTGCCGCTTGCGATTGTCACGATCATCGTTTCCCCGATAGCGCGTGAAATCCCTAAAACAAAAGAGGCGATAATGCCGGATAGAGCTGCTGGAATAACAACTTTTCTTGTCACTTCTAGCTTAGTGGAACCCAATCCCAAGGCGCCCTCCCGCATGCTTTGCGGTACGGAACTCATGGCATCCTCTGAAAGGGAAGCAATCATCGGGATGATCATGACACCCATAACAATGCCGGGACTTAATATATTTGTTGATTCTAATGAAGGAATCAAGTTCTTTAATACGGGCGTGACAAAGGTGAAAGCAAAGAAACCGTAAACGATGGTCGGAATGCCTGCGAGCAGTTCCAGCATCGGTTTAAGAACTTTCCGTACACGGGCCGATGCATATTCGCTTAAATAAATTGCCGCCATTAATCCGATTGGCGCCGCCACCAGCATGGCGATAAGAGATGAAATAACCGTACCTGTTAAAAGGGGGAGCACGCCGAACTCAGGATTTTGACTGAGCGGTTTTAAGACGGTTCCTGTAAAAAAGTCCGCAATCGGAACCCGTTTGAAAAATTCAACGGTCTCAGATAATAGGGTGAACACAATGCCGATTGTCGTAATAACGGAGACCGATGCAATTAAAAATAGAACGACAGGAATCCCCTTTTCGACCTTGCGTTTGATGTGCTGGGTTTTGCGGTTATGATCAATTACTTCACGGATGCTAACATCTTTTTTAGAGAAACCGCCATTTACCATAATGATAGTACTCCTTCCAAATTGCTGTTTTGATAAGAAATGAGAGCTGATAGCAGCTCTCATTCTTGAATCGATTATTTTAGGCCTTCAAGGAAGCTTACATTGTCTTTCACTTCAGCTTCCGGAATCGGTGCAAATCCGGTTTCTCCGGCAAACTGGTTGATGTTATTCATGACATAGATGGCATAATCCAAGACTTGTGGCTTTTCTTTCGCATGGTTCACGTTCAAGTACGTGAATACAGGACGTGTGAAGTCTGCGTAATCGCCATCTTCTGCAATCGTTTCAAGAGCCGGCTCGACAGGTCCATTGCCAAAGTCAACGTTCACTGCTTGCAATTTATCCTTGTTATTGACGTAGTAGCCAAAACCGAAGAACGCAATACCGTTCTTATCTTCTGATACTAGTTTTACAAGTGTCGAATACTCTTGTTGCAAGTTTACAGAGCTGTTCATATCTTGTTTGTCCAAAATCTTTTCATAGAAGAACTCATAGGTTCCGTGGTTTTCATTTGGTCCCATTGCATTGATTTTCTCATCCGGCCATTCTGGATTGATATCAGACCATTTTTCTACGCCGCCATCAGCAAGGAAAATGCTGATCAGCTGCTCAGGCGTCATTTCCTTCGCCCAGTCATTGTCTTTATTAATAACGAATGTCAAACCGTCTAATGCCACTTTCAATTCTTTCACTTCGATGCCAAGCTTCTCTGCTTCTGCCGCTTCTTCGTCTTTGATTTGGCGAGATGCGTCATTGAAGTCCGTTCCATTATTTACAAGGAATTTCTTGAAGCCTGCGCTCGTTCCCGCGCGGCTGACTTCTACCGAAACGCCTTCTTGTTCGTTTGTCATATATTCTTCAGCAATGCGTGCCATTAGCGGATATACAGTACCCGATCCGTCAATCACAACACTTCCTTCAAGTGTTGCCGCTTTTTCCTGATCCTCTTTGCCTGTGGCCTCTGCTGAGGAGTTGTTGTCAGATGAGGAGCTGTCTTCCTCTTTTTCTTTGTCTGTTCCGCATGCCGCCATGATGACAGCAAATGCAGCAATGATCATGAATAAAAGAACTTTGTTGATCTTCATTCGAATTGTCCTCCCTAAATGGCTTTTATCTTAAAGGCATCGCCTTCAATTCATAGTATAGGGGCCGTTTGTAAAGCGAGTATGGGAAACTTGTAAAGGTTTCGTAAAGGGTTTGAGGAGGTGATAAATTCGCAAACACCAGTATAGAAGTATTACAGCGGAAGCAGTTTTCACTAGGGTATTCTTTCTAGAAACGCCATTAAAAAAAGCATCCGCTGATTCGCGGATGCTGTGGTTTAGCCGAAACGGCCGTTAATATAGTCATCAGTCAGCTTGTCTGATGGGTTTGTAAAAATGGTTGAGGTTCGATCACACTCAATGATTTCTCCGTTCAGGAAGAAAGCAGTGCGATCAGAAATGCGGGCAGCTTGCTGCATGTTGTGCGTAACAATAGCAATAGTTACATCGTTCTTGATAGATTTGATCAGTTCTTCAATTTTATGAGTCGAAACTGGATCCAAAGCAGATGTCGGTTCGTCCATAAGAATTACTTCAGGATCGACGGCAAGGCACCGTGCGATACAAAGCCGCTGCTGCTGGCCGCCTGATAACCCGTATGCACTTTTATGAAGGCGATCCTTCACTTCATCCCACAAAGCCGCCTTTTTCAAGCTGTCTTCTACAATCATATCGAGCATCGCTTTGTTTCGGATTCCATGAACGCGAGGGCCGAATGCGACATTCTCATAGATGGATTTAGGAAAAGGATTAGGCTTCTGGAACACCATGCCCACTTTCGCGCGAAGCAGCTCAACAGGCATCGCATTGCCCAGAATATTATTCCCTTTGAATGTGACACTGCCGGAAATATTCACATCTGCCACGATTTCCACCATACGATTCAACGTCTTTAAATAAGTGGACTTCCCGCAACCGGACGGCCCAATAATAGCAGTGACTTCTTTTTCATTTATATACATCTCTATATTTTTCAAGGCGTGTGATGTGCCATACCATAAATTCAAACCATGCGTTTCATAAATCGGTTTCTTCCAGGTCTCGTTGTTCACGACACTGAATGGCGCTTCTTTAATCCGTTCTTTAACTACCATTTTTGAATGGCCTCCCATATTATTGAGGTTTGTTTACTCATTGTACCCGCGGATTGTTGAGCTTGTATGAAGGGATTGTTAAGAGTTTGTAAATGGTGTGTATTTTAGGGTGGTGGAACTGGATGGAGGAGTGGGAAGGTGGGGAGTGATGGTAAAAGGGAGAGTCGGTGGTGAAGGTGGCTAGGTCGGTGGTAAAGGGTTGAGAGTCGGTGGTAAAGGCGGCTAGGTCGGTGGTAAAGTGGCTCAGGTCGGTGGTAAAAGGGAGAATCGGTGGTAAAGTGGCTCAGGTCGGTGGTAATAGGTTGAGAGTCGGTGGTAAAGTGGGGCAGGTCGGTGGTAAAAGGTTGAGAGTCGGTGGTAAAGGTGTCCAAGCCGGTGGTAAATGAATTTCGATTAACCCCTCGCTCTAAATAAATTGAAGGAGGCCCGGTAACTCAATGCCAGGCCTCCTTTGCCAGCTGGGAATCAATCAAAAATATAATGCAATGCCTTAACGGCTTGATCGACAGTTTCCACTGTCACATGGGCTTTGCGGGAAAGCCCCTTCAACGGATGGTGCAATTTTTCTGGACGGACTAAAATGAGTGGCTTGCCTTGAGCGATGGCGCTGCTGGCGTCCATGGCGGTGTTCCATTGTTTGTATTGTTCGCCGAAAAGGGCGATGACGAGGTCGGCCTTTTTCAATAGGATTTCGGTCCGCAGGTTGTTGAAGCTGGATGCGGCGGCGTCTTTGAAGACAGCGTCAGGCTGTTTACCGAGGATTTCTTCACCTATGTTGTCCGAGCGGTCGTGATCTTCCATCGGTCCGACGAAGTCGATGGGGAGTTGGAGTGTCATCACTTTCTGTTTGATTTCTTCCCGCCAGGATGTGTGGATTTCTCCTGCCAAGTACACGGTAATTCGCATGATACGATCCCTCCCAAATATGATGCTTTCATTATAGCACTGGTCTAAAAGGATTGCCGGATGTTGCATGAAAGTTTAGAATAAAAGGAGAAGAGGGGGATCCGAAATGAAGACTATTTGGCATAATGGAACGCTGTACACAATGAATCAAGAAGGCGAAACCGTGGAAGCATTGCTGACGGAAAATGGAAAGATTACAGCAGTCGGCACGTATGACGAACTGGCGCCGCAAGCGGATGCTGAAGTGGATCTCCAAGGAGCCGTGCTATATCCAGGCTTCATTGACAATCATATGCATATGATCGGACACGGGGAGAGGCTGCTCCGGCTGGATTTATCGAAAGCGACTTCCGCAGATGACATGCTGGATCTATTGAACAATGCCTACCCTGATATACAAGAGGATGAATGGTTCATTGGCGAAGGTTGGAATGAAAACAATTTTGCCGACCGCCGGATTTTGACGCGGCAGGAATTGGATGAAGTGACAAGCTCGCCGATGGTCTTGAAAAGAACGTGCAGACATGCGGCGCTTGCCAATTCCAAAGCGCTTGCGTTAGCTGGAATTACGAAAGATACACCAGACCCGGTGGATGGAGTAATTGAGCGTGATGCAAATGGGGAGCCGACTGGTTTCTTGAAGGAAGGCCCGATGGACCGGCTGCTTCGTTTAGTGCCGGAGCCGACGGAGCAGTCTTTAACAAAGGCGCTTGAGAAGTCGGTGGATGACCTCCATTCTTTAGGAATCACGGGAGCGGTTACGGATGACTTAGGGTATTACGGAGACTATAGAAATCCGCTAAACGCATTCAAAAATGTCATCGGAAATGACAAGAAGAAATTCAGAGCGCATTTGTTGCGCCGTTCTACTGTGTTTGAACTATTGATGAAGGATGAAGCGGCATATGATGAGCCATGGATTCATCCGGGTGAAATGAAGTTTTTCGTCGATGGCGCATTGGGAGGCAGTACCGCTTTGCTAAGTAAACCTTATGCGGATGACCCTTCAAATTCTGGAACGGCAGTGCTGACAGATGAAGAAATTGATGCTCATGTGGCATTGGCTAGGGCATACGGGGAAGCAGTTGCCATTCATTTAATCGGGGATGCGGCTGTGGATAAAGCGCTTGATGCAATCGAAAAGCATCCAGTTCCAGAAGGGAAACGCGACCGGCTTATTCACGTCAATGTACTCCGTGATGACTTGGTGGAACGTATGAAGAAGCTGCCTGTCGTTCTCGATATCCAGCCGGTATTCGTTTCTTCGGACTTTCCATGGGTCATGGAACGGCTCGGCGAAGACCGTTTGGATTGGGCCTATGCATGGAAGCGGCTGCTTGAGGAAGGTTTTATTTGTGGGGCGGGATCGGACGCACCGATTGAAGAAGTCGATCCATTGCTTGGCATCTACGCGGCTATATCTCGCAAGAAACCGGGCGCTGCGCATGAAGGCTACTTGATGAAGGAGGCATTGACTCCTTTTGAAGCGGTTGGTTTATTCACAACAGGCAGTGCGGCGACGATTGGGAAGTCCGAATCACGCGGAAAGCTTGCACCAGAATTTGATGCTGACTTCACAGTATTGAATGCAGACCTGTTCTCTATTCCGACAGAAGACATCCCGAATGCGGATGTCGCCATGACGGTCGTGGCCGGTGACATCGTATATAAAAAATGAAAGAAGCACCCGATCGCATAAGGATCGGGTGCTTTTAAGTTCTTTATTACCCTCGATACGGCCACCAGACGCCGCGTCCGAACGACACCGTAATAGCTGGAATGAACAATGGCAAGATAATCAAACCATACAGCAATAAGCCGGTGATGACGATCGTTGCAATCTGCACAAGGCTGAGTACGCCGGACGGCATCATCGCGCCAAATGTTCCCGCCAAAATGACGGCCGCCGTAATGATGACCGTTCCCATTTTAGCCATGGAAGTAATCAAAGCATCGCGAACATTTTTACCATTAATGCTTTCTTCCCGGAACCGGTCGAGCAGGAAGATCGAATAGTCCACGCCGAGCGCAATCAACATGATGAACCCGAAGAATGGCACGGCCCAGCTGATGCCGTCATAGCCAAGGCCGTTCACGAAAATCAGCTCCGTAATGGAGACGGATGTATAATACGTCAGCAGGAGCGAGCCAATCATATAGGCCGGCATGATGGCAGAACGGAAGAGAATGAACAAGACGACAAACAGACCAACGAGCATAATGGTTACGGTTCGGGTAAAGTCTTTCGTCGAAATATCGTTCAAGTCTGCGTTCATGACTGAGATTCCGCTTAGTGCAACTTCCGCTTTTTCAAAAGGTGTTCCGATGACAGAACGCTCCATCGTTTCTTTTATATCATGAACAGTCGAAATAGCTTCCCTTGAATACGGATCCTGCTCTAAAATGACTTCAAGAATGATCCCGGTTTTATTGTCAATCGTATAGCGGTCTAATACTTGTTTAAAGTCTTTATTATCGAGCGTTCCTTCAGGAATGAACAAGCCGGTATCCCGGACGCTCTTGGAATCACCCATATCATGAAGCATGGCAGATAAATCCGAAAGACCTGAATGGATTTCACCGAGGCCTCCATTTGCAGCTTCGACCCCTTTGGCTAGCTCCGTCAATCCGCCTGAAAGAGATCCGATTTGTCCAGTTGAGCCATCCAGCTGGTTGGCGGCGCCATACAAACTGTTGCTTATTTTTTTCAGTTCGCCGCTCATTGCTTTCAATCCACCGGCTGCTTGTTCGGCTGGCATACCTTTTTCCAGCCCGCCTGCAATTTGACCAAGCTGTTCATTTATTTTCCCGATGCCGCCCGCAGCTTGACGCAATCCAGCACCGCCTGAAGAGGCAGCTGATCCGGCAGGCAATTGGCCTGTTACTTCATTCAAGCCACCTTGTACTTGCTTGAGTCCTTTTTGTACCTCCGCTAGACCACCAACGGCATCATCCAACCCATCTGCCATCAATGTAATTTGATGATCTACGTACAAATCTTCAAGCAATTCGCCAGTCGGCCGTGTAATCGTCCTGACACTTTTAACCCCATCCACTTTCTCGAGATCTTTACTGATGGATTCAAGATACGTGACATCTTTTTCATTCACAATCGGTTCATTCTTTTTCAAAATGACTTGGACAGGCAATGAATCGCCTTCTCCGAATGCTTCCGATATCCGGTTCAACCCCATGACCGACTCCTTGCTGTCATCGATTTCATCAACTGTGTTGAAGGAAAGATCGTTATCATACGTCAGCAATAATGGAATCGAGATGATCGCCACAATGAGCATCGATAGAAGGGGGCGGGAAACCGACACTTTACTGAATGCAATCCAGATTTTACTGTCTTTATGGGAGGCGGCCCCTTTGGATGGCCAGAACAATTTATCCTTTAATAAAACCATAAACAACGGAACGACTGTGTACAAGATGACAAGCAATACGGCGATACCGACGGCTACCGCGACAGCCGATTTGAATATCGGGAAATCAGCAAAACCGATTGCCGCAAAACCGATAAAGACGGCAGTCGCGCTGATGAATAATGTACGGCCGGCTGTTTTATACGTATTAAGAATGGACTCCTCCACTTCATGGCCCGCGAGCAACTCTTCCTTATAGCGACTGAGCAGGAGGATGCAGTAGTCAGTGCCAAGGCCAAATAAAATGGCCACTAAGAAAATTTGGGTATAGTTCGAAACGGGAAAGCCGAACCAATCAATAAAGAAGGCCACAAGTGATTGACTAAGCAAGTAGGAAATCCCGACCGCCAGCAAGGGAACAAATGGTGTCACGATAGAGCGGAACACAATGAGCAACAGGCCGAAAATGAGGATGACCGTAATCAATTCCGTCTTTTTTAAGCCTTCCTGTGCACTGACATTCACGTCATTGTTTATAATGGCTTCGCCCGTTAGATAGACAGTTTCGTCTTTCGGCAAGATGTCAGAATGGATTTTATCCGCCAGATCAATGATTTCTTCATGGGAACCATCTACTGTGACGGGGACGAGAATGGTCTTCATGTCTTCAGATACAAGCTGTGCTTCCAGTTCTTCGTTTTCAAAAGGATTTAGAACAGCCTTGACTGGTTTGCCGAGGGATTCTATTTTCTTGGCAACAGCAGAGACATCTTGCCTGCGTGCATCATCGACTGGTGTATCAAGAGCGTAAACTAGTGATATCGTTTCTTCGGAAGCGCCAGCCTTCTCCAGAATGTCAGCGGCTTTTTGCGAATCCGCTGTATCTGGCAACTGAAATGAGCCTGCATTTTCCGCTTGCTTGGCAAGATCGGGAGATAGAATGAAAAGCGCTGTAGTAAGCGCAAGTAAACCGATAAAAATCGGCCACTTGAATTTTAAAACGAGTTTCATAGTCACATTCCTCTCATCTGTAAAATATCTTTTAGTTTACGGAACGTTTTTACGAACGTATCTAGTTCCTCTTCATTGATATGGCCGTTAAATAACTCAACGACACTTTCGTACACTGCGTCATTCGATTGTCGGAGAATCTCGGCTCCCAACGGAGTCAGTTCTATTACCTTTGTACGCTGGTCGTTGGGATTCTTGGAGGAAGTGACTAATCCTTTTTCCTCTAGTCTCCTCAAGCGAATAGAAACAGCACTCTTATGAACCCCTTGGATTTCAGCTAGCTTTCCATTTGAAAGCGGTCCTTGGGTCGAAAGAATTTTAAGCACTTGAATCTGTTCAGGTGAATATTCTTTCCAAATATCAATATCGACAGATTTCATGACTTGCTCGGAACCGTAAATCATAACTTCTTCGAATAGATCAATGGCTTCTTTCAATTTCTCTTTCAATATAGTAGACCCCCTCAACTAATAAATATAGTTTAGGGGGTCTACTACTATTCGTCAATCTTCCAACATGGCGGTTATCGCAAGAAAAGTGAACGGGTTGCGGCAGAGTGGGGCTTTTATTGATTGTGGCAATTTAGTGACAGCCGTTCATCCAATAGAAGCAAATAGAAAAGACTGCTGCAAAGCCATCTGGCAAGCAGCAGTCTATCGCGTATTACTCTTTTTCAGTCAACGGGACTTTCCATTGTTTTTCAACTGGATAATAGCTTCGTTTTGTAACGAGGTAAAGAGTCAATTCCTCCGGTACTTCCTGCAACCCTTCTAACACCAAATCCAACTCTGCCTTATGGCGTCCGTTTTTATCTTTTTCATCGAAAATGGAACCATTGAAGTTACCTGTGTAGCTATTTCCTTGATCGTCTACAGCAATCCAGCTGCCGAAATCATCATTTAGCGATTCCATGCCGCCTTCCATTTTGATCACAACAGAGTTATCTTTGCTGAAAAGGGGCTTTTTCACGCTTTTAATTGTTAAATGGCTTCCTTTATAGCTGAAGGAAACAGGATCTTTTTTAATGTCTTTCGGTTTAAATGCAAGAGTAAGATCGGTCGGCTCCGTTTTATAGACACCATCCAATACAAAGGTCAGTTGTTCTTCGCCTTTAGGTACGAAGGAATCAATCCAAGCGGTGCCTCCTGTGATGTCAATATCCTCGCCGCTTCCTCGCAGCAAACCGGTTTCCTCTCTTGTGGAACGGCCGGCATAGTAGATAACGTCACCTTTCGCATTTTCAATATGATAGGCAATCGAGGTGTTATTTCCGAAGACAAGCGAATCAATGCTATCTTTACCGAACATATCCTCAAACTTGCGTTTTGCCTCTTCGGACTTCTTGCGTTCCTCTTTCGTGAAAACAGTCTCGTACGATAATTCGATTGAAGAAGGTGCGATCTGCAGCTTTTTTAGATCGATTTGGACACCGTGATAGACCCCAGTGGCATTCTTTAAATCCGTCTTCTTTGTCAGTTTGCGGTTCTCATGCAAATCGACAGGGACTTCTAGTTGCCAGTTGCCCTTTATTCCATTAAGTTCATCGAGATTAAAACGAACCGTTATGCGTTCCACGTCGCCATGACTACGTAAGGAGAATTCAATGTTGCCGTAATCGCTTCCTTCTTGCCAGCCAGTACCCCATTCTTCCAGTGGCTGGCCATTTTGATCTGTTGCAGTAACCATATTGCCCGACTCATAAAAACGTAAATCGGTATCCATTGGTTTGCCGTCTTTATTCAACACTTTGTATGAAAGCGAGACTCTGGACGAATCCGCAATGACGTCTTCTACAACAAACGTCAGCCCCTGATCCTCGGTTTGTAAATTTACTCGCTGAGCCAAACCTGCATCCGCTGCTATTTTTAATCCGTTGTCGACTTGGTCAGTGGAGAACAAGCCGCCGATGAATTGAGCAAAGCTAGGATTAAGACTTGCACCGATGGCGACAGCTAATAGAAGTCCGGCAGCTACCGCAGAAACCTGTTTCCAAGCGCTGAATCGGCGCTTTGTTACGGGTTGTTCGTAAGGCTCTACTTGATCTAATACCATGTCTGCGAAGTGATCAGGCAACACCGGTGTCTTCAAAGTCTCTTCCAGGAAGGCCTGTTCTTCTTGGTAAGCAGAAACAACAGTTTGACAGGATCTGCATGTCTCTACATGTCTCTTGATTTCTGCATGCTCCTCGCTTGGCAGCAAGAAATCAACATATTGTGAAAGTTTATCCCCCGTTGGACAATTCATGAAAATAACCTCCTTCACGTTTCACGGTGTCTCTCATCTTTTTCTTTGCCCGATGCAGTTTATTCCGAACGGTAGACAAAGGCACGCCCATTAGTTCAGAAATCTCTTCGTAACTGATTTCGTTTACATAGCGGAGAAGAATGATGAGTCGTTCGTCTTCCGGCAAAGTGGAGATCAGTCGCTCCAATTGACGGCTTTTCTCTTTTTTCAAAAACACGATTTCAGGATGATTTGGGTTGATGATCGCTTCTTCTTCCAATTGCACCTGCACAGTGGAATACCGCTTTTTTCGAAACTCATCCATGCAATGATTGATGGCCACCCGGTAGAGCCATCCGGAAAAAGCGCCGCCTCCATCATATTTGTGCAGATTGCGGTACACTTTAATAAAAGCATCTTGTACAAGATCTTGAGCGTCCTGCGGATTTTTAGTCATCCGCAAAATGGTCGCATACAATGGGTTTTTATATCGATTAATAATGTTAGCGAACGCTTGCTTATCGCCTGCCAACACTTGGCGTATCCAAAGCTGCTCTTCTTCCATGGTGACCTCCTTGCTTGAAACGGACATGCGCATGTCTTTATTTGTTTCATTCAGTATAACGGGTCGAGTGGTGAAAAAATTTCATTTCGGCGAAAAATAGTGTTTGAACGCCAGAAACCGTGGGTGAACGCTAGAAAGCACGGCTGAAAGCCAATTAATCGAAACGAACGCCAATAACTCTGGCTGAACGCCAATAACTCTGGCTGAACGCCAATAACTCTGGCTGAACGCCAATAACTCTGGCTGAACGCCAATAAACTGGAATGAACGCCAATAACTCTGGCTGAACGCCAATAAACTGGAATGAACGCCAATAACTCTGGCTGAACGCCAATAAACTGGAATGAACGCCAATAACTCCAGCTGAACGCCAATAAACTGGAATGAACGCCAATAACTCTGGCTGAACGCCAATAAACTGGAATGAACGCCAATAACTCTGGCTGAACGCCAATAACTCTGGCTGAATGCCAATAAACTGGAACGAACGCCAATAACTCTGGCTGAACGCCAATAAACTGGAATGAACGCCAATAACTCTGGCTGAACGCCAATAAACTGGAATGAACGCCAATAACTCCGGCTGAACGCCAATAAACCGAAACGAACGCCAATAACTCTGGCTGAACGCCAATAACTCTGGCCGAAAGCCAATAAACCGAAATGAACGCCAATAACTCCAGTCTAACGCCCCAAAAAACCTTACTAATCGTAGGAGTGAGGAAACCGTATCCAGTGGGCTTCCGTGCTACACTGAAAGAAATGCAGATGGAAGGGACGCATGATCGATGAATCCATGGCACGAACGTTTCGATACAGAGGAATATGTTTATGGAAAAGAGCCGAATCAGTTCGTCATCGAGGCGGCGAAGCAGATACCGAAAGGCAAAGTGCTATGCATCGCGGAAGGCGAGGGACGGAATGCCGTTTATTTGGCGACGCTTGGCTTTGATGTGACGGCATGGGATTATGCCGAGTCGGGTCTGGTAAAGACACAGAGATTAGCAACGGAAAAAGGAGTGGCTGTCAAGACGGAGCTGCATGATTTGTCTGATGTGGAGTGGGGATCCGAACAGTGGGATGCCATTGTTCACATCTTTGGCCATTTTCCTGGAAAAGTGATGAAACGAACAATAGAGGGAATTCAGCAATCGCTCCGACCGGGTGGCTCTTACATCAGTGAGCTCTACACGAAAGATCAACTGCGCTATGGAACAGGCGGGCCGCGTGACGAGGCATTGCTAGTTGATCCGGTACACTTTCTGCAAAGCTTTGAAGGCTTTTTCATTAAACATTTTCATATAGGAGAAGTATATCGAGAGGAAGGACAGCTCCACACAGGGAAAGCCCATGTGGTACAATGCATATTTAAAAAAGAGGGAGAGACGCCTAATGGACGGACGGAATAGAAGTGACGTGAAGCCCGGGTTGCGAGTGAATGTCATCTTAAAAAAGGATCAGCGGACTGGTACAAAAACGGAAGGTATCGTAAAAGATTTATTGACGAACTCCAGCTTTCATCCGCATGGCATTAAAGTACGCCTAGCTGATGGTCAAGTCGGCAGGGTATGTGATATTTTGGAATGAACGTAAGAAAAGAGTGCAGACACAATGCGTGTTTGCACTCTTTTTTCTTATTCAATTGATTGTGCTGTCTCCTTTTTAGCGACAGGAATAAGTAGGTTTAATAAAACCGTAGCCAGCGCGCCGACTGTGATGCCGGATGACAGGATATAGTTGGCCCAGTCCGGAACATTTGCCAATACTTCTTTCGGAAGTACCGTGACGGCAATTGTCAAAAGGATTGGAATGCCGATGACCATCATATTGCGGTCATCAATCACAATCGGTTGAATGACTTTCATGCCGTTCGTAACAATGGCTACACAGACAATACCGAAAATCCCGTTGATGACAGGTTCGGGAATGCATGTAATCGCAGTCGACAGTTTAGGAACTAGGCCAAGGCAGACGAGAATCCCTCCGCTGACCATGATGACGGTCCGGCTGGCAACGCCTGTAATCGCAAGAAGTCCGGCATTGGAAGAATAGCCAGTCATCGGTGTACTGCCGACGAGCGAACCAGCCAGACAGCCGAGCCCTTCTCCGAACGAAGCACGATTCAACCGCTTTTCGTCAAGCTCTTCTCCAGTTACGGTTGAGACGACGAACCAGGTGCCAGTCGTTTCAATCAAGATAATTAAATAGACGAAAATCATTGAGATGATAGCTCCTGTATTGAATACCGGTTTACCAAAAGGCAATAGCGATGGCAAGGAGAACCAGGCCGCATCCCGGACAGGTGAGAAATCAACGGTCCCCAGAATGCTTGCAGTAATGGTGCCGCCAACGATTGCAAGAATGACAGAGACCAAGCGGAAGAAGGTGCCAATGCCGCCAAGTCTCCGGCCGAGCAGCATACAAACAATTACAATGATAGCGGAAACAGAAGCTACGATAATATTCGTACCGATGCTGCCTTCCGCCAGAAAGATATTGTTCAGGCCAATTGGCATTAACGCAATTCCTACGATGATAATAACCGTTCCGCCAACGAGTGGGGGAATTGTTTTGCGGACCGCTTTCGCGAACCATTTCAAAGGATAGCCAAGTAGGGCGATAAAAATAGCGCCGGGAATCAAACTTCCTGCAATAGCGCCAAGTCCCAATTTACTGCCGATGGCCGCAATGGCGCCAACCGGAACATAGGACGGCCCTTGCACGACAGGGAGCTTGATGCCGGCACCCGTTTGAATTAATGTGGCAATGCCTGTTGCAAAGAAACACATTTGGATAAAGAAAGACGTATTTTCTACTGTTAAAGAAAGAAGTCCTGCAATGATGATCGGGGCGATATATAAGTCCATCGCAAGTACGTGCTGTAATCCGAGAACCAAGGCTTTTGGGGCGCTTACTTTTTCATTGACGCCAATAATAATGCCATCCGGTTTCTTTTCCATAGTTGCTAACCTCTCTTTTTGGCTTATTACGAACTTTTCAAGTGAATTATATAGTTTTTATTCGGTTTTGTATATAAAAAACGAACAAAAAAATATTGGTATTAAATATAGTTCGTGTTTAGGGTTGACGTGCTATAGAATTTTCCCGTACTATGTAGATAGATTGATTAACCGCAAAGGTCAAAAATACGTAAAGCAACCAAAGAGCGAAGCAGACAGAAGGAGCGATAAAAATGATAGATGATCAAGTAGTTCTCGAAGATTGGCTCGTTGCATGCCGGTCAGAAGACGTCAAGGAGTCGCCGATCCAAGTCGTATTAATGGGAGAACGTCTGGCGATTTTTCGCAATAGCAAAGGGGTTCACGCCTTCAAGGATCTTTGTATCCATAGAGGGGCAGCCCTCTCGCTAGGAGCAGTGAAAAATGACTGTCTCGTCTGTCCGTATCATGCATGGGAGTATGACGATGAAGGGGCGTGCGTCCATATTCCACAGCTTCCGGAAGGACGGGCAATTCCGAAAAAAGCGAAGGCCACTTCGTACGCATGCGTAGAAAAGTATGGATTGATCTGGGTGAACCTTGCGGGTAATGATCCTGAGCTGTTTGAATATAAGCCGATGAACGATGAAACCTACCATCATGTCATTTGGGGTCCTCAAGAAGTGGTTGCAAAGCCGCCGCGCATTATCGAGAACTTCCTCGATGTTGGCCATCTTGCGGTCGTTCATGTTGGAGCACTGGGTACAGAATCACACCGGGAAGTGCATGATTACAAGGTGCACAAGGAAGGAGACCGTATTTTCTCCGATGAAATCGCGATTTTCCAGCCGGATCCGGATGGCTCGGGTATCCCGAAATATGTGTACTACACCTATGAAATCCATCGACCTTTCACGGTCAGCTTTACGAAGAGAGACAAGGAGAACAATACGCTGATGACCATCCTGCTGACAGTTCGCCCGATCGACGAGGATCGTTCCATGGCGTATGGCATCCTGTCATTTAATTACGATACAGGTCTCAGTGATGAAGCATTGATTCAATTCCAGGATGAAATTTTCGCACAAGATAAGCCAGTCGTGGAAAATCAAAAACCTGAAGAATTGCCACTTGATCTCCAAGTAGAACTGTCGCTTGTCTGTGACCGCATGAGCATTGCCTATCGTCAGTATTTGAAAGAGCTCGGCGTGAAAATGGGAACTGCATAAGAAGGAAGAAGGCACCGGAGAAATCCGGTGTTTTTTTATTTTTCCAATAGATTTACTGTATACTAGTGCTTTAAGTGATTGTTAAACGGGGGATGGGAATGGAAGTTGTTCTGGAAGTAACAAATATCGGCAAAGAAGTAGCCGGGCGCAGATTGTTTCAGCATGTTTCGTTTTCTTGCACACAGGATACCATCTTATTCGTTCAGGGGGGGAATGGCTCGGGTAAGAGTACACTGCTGAAGATTCTGGCCGGTATTTATGAACCGACCGATGGGGACGTGCGATGGAACACAAACAAAATTGGCTATGTCCCTGAGCATTTCCCAGAAGGGCTGCGCTTTAAAGTGAAGGAATATTTATTATTGACAGCTTCCTTCCATACTTCGACGAAGGAGAATGAGTTGCTCCTTGCGAAGTACATGGACCTATTCGGATTAAATTCATTTCAGAATACCTCTCTCGCCAATTGCTTCAAAGGGACAAAGCAGAAGGTCGGTATTATTCAGGCTCTCCTCATGCAGCCTGAACTCCTTCTACTGGATGAACCCCTTACTGGATTAGATCAAGACGCGCAAAAAGCATTTGTCGGCCTGTTGCATGAATTACGAGGGCAGCTCCCAATTATTTTCACCGCACATGAGGATGGCCCAATCACACAGGTTGCGACAGAGACGTTACAAATAGAGACTGGAAAAATGAGCGTCTATCAGCCGCAAAGGCAAAGGAAACCGCAAAGACTGATCTGCGTGAAGTTCCAAGACGAACAGGATTTGGCGTTCGTGCCATCTGACCGAATACGCTTTGACGGAAAGACGGCGGTCATTACGGTGGAAGAGGATAAGAGTGACAACCTGTTACGAAAACTGCTGGGAGCAGATTGTTCCATATTGGAAGTGAAGGTGAAATCATGATTCAGCCGGGTTTTATTCAATATCAAATGAAAAGCTACCTCCGTTCTTTGACTTTCATACCGCCTGTCACTCTTTTCGGAGCCTGGGTCATTATTTTTTATACATACAGTGGTGTTCCGATTATGAGCAGCTATGTCATAACAAGTGTTTCGATGTATTTAGTCATGACATGGGTAGCAATGAATGTTTTTTCATTGGAAGAGGAAACCGAGAAAAACTTATTGATTGTCCAGCTGAAAGGCAAGCGTGCATTTTTGATCGGGAAATGGGTCGTCTGTTTCCTGGCTGCTGCTGTCTTGGGGGCTTTCGCTCTCGTATACCCGCTCGTTTTTTCAATCTTTAAGGAGCCGATTCAGCCAGTCCAGCTCATGGCGGCTATTTACGGACATATAATATGTGCGTCCTTCGGGATATTGGTCGGTTCCTTCTTCGCGACCTTGAACATAGAGTCTAAACGATTTGCCTGGCTTTCCGCGATGTTCGTCATCGTTATTTCATTGGCAGCAGAAGGGATTGTCGAAAAGGCGTCCTTCTTCAAATGGCTGTTGCTGCCGTTTCCGGCTATTTATCAAGTCATTCTTCACTTTACGGATGGCACGCCCTATGTAGTTGGAGATGGTTTTTGGTTGGATACGCTATGGGTAATGGTTTATGTGACAGTAGGCTTTTTTCTGACGATGAAATTATTTTTAAAAAGAGAATAAACACACTGCTAGGACGGTTGCTTTCAAGACGACCGTCCTATTTTTTATGAATTTTGGGCGGTTGGCTTGTCAATAAAAGAAAAATAGGGCATCGCCATGCCTGCTAAAGAGACGAGCACAATAATGGAGCCGATTGACAGGTACAGCGGACGAATGCCCCATAGTTCACTGATTGCACCGCCTGCCAGTATACCAAGCAGCATGGCAGATTTTATGACGGCTAAACGGACAGACATGACTTTTCCCATCATGTTATTGGGGATGGTCTGTTGGCAGATGGATAGATTGTGGATGCTGAAGATAGCCATAACAATACCTGCCATCACTTCAAAGGCTATAGCAAAAGGGATGGAGTGGACAATCCCAAGGGCAATATAGGTGAAACCCCCAATTACTAATGCGCCCAACATTAGATATCGTCTGTTAAATCTTCGCAGTTTGGCAATCAAAAAGGATCCGAGAATATAGCCGAATGGGAACCCGGCCATAAAGTATCCATAGTCTTTATAATCTCCTCCTAAAAGTTCCGTGATGTATGGTAAATTGATGACCATTGTGACGCCAACCCCAAATTGGACGAACGCGAGAAAAATACCCAACCATACGACAATGCGCATTTGGAAGAAGTATGTAAACCCTTCACGCAGCTGTCCCAGCCACGACTTGCGAATGGCTAAAGGGTTTCGTTCTTCCTGTAGAGAGACTAAAAGAAAACCTGAACACAAAAGTAAAACGCTGACCAATAGATAAGTTAAGGAAGAACCTAGCGACTGAATTACAATACCGCCTAGAACTGGAGCCATGAACAGCATCATCCTTGTAATCCCATCTAAAACGGCATTAGCTGAAGGTAAATTTTCACTTGGGACAATCGTCGGTACGATTGCTTGGCTCGCTGGAACGTAAAGGGGGGTAATAAAGCTAATAACAATCTGCACCGTATAGATATGCCAGGTCTCCAAAATCCCAAAATTCATGATGAAAAGGGGGAGAAGGAAGATGACGCCCCTTGTCCATTGGGAGAAGACCATGATCCATTTTCGGCTCCAGCGGTCAACGAGAGGACCGCTGATGAGCTGGAACAAAATTGACGGGACATAGTAAAACAACCACATGGTTCCGAGTGCCAGTTTGGATCCGGTCAATTCATAGACGAGAACCGAATTGGTGAATGTTCCAAAGGCACCGGCGAGTTCGGATGCCGTCCCCCCTGTGCAAAGCAACAGGAAATTTTTATTGCGGGTGATCCTCTCCTTCATTCGTTTTCTCCAACTGGATGGAAATCTAAATACTGTTGCAGTTCTGTAGGCAATGAAGTAATCGATTTTGGCTTCATCACGTATTTAGAAGAACGGATTCCTACAAGGGACGCTGCGCGCAACAGTTTCAGATGGTGGTGGGCTGTGGATTTCCCGATATTCAGTTGTTCCGCTATCTCTTTGAGCGTGTAATCCTTTTTGGACAATAGTTTAATCATCCGAAGCCGTGTTTCATCTCCCAGCGCTTTATACTTCTGGATAAGCAGGTAATCGGGAAGATACGGATCGTCCGGATGAATGCTGGTACTCGGAATGGGATAGTAAAAGACTTTCGTATTTTCAATATCGGAGACAATAGTCCACGGTCGGTAACTCATTTGTGGTATTAATAAAACCCGGCTGACACTCGGCTCGGGCGAATATTCAGTACCGCCTGTCGCCCACGTAACAAATTCTTCGGCACTTAGCTTTTCCTGCATCATTCTCTTCTGTTTCATATCCCGAGAGGCAATTGCTAACAATTGATCCGCCTCAGGCAGAACGACAATTTCATGCCATAAGGTGAGAACCTTTGTAAGGTGTTTCTTTAAGTCGTCTCCGTTCACTTCATGAATGAACGTTATGTAAGTAGGGAAAAAGCCAATGTCTTCCGTTACAGTCTGCAACTGTTTGACAGCATTCAAATCTCCTGTTGAGGCGGCAATTCTTGTGTACTCGTTCCTGCTTCCCGTAAAAGGCAAACAGTGATACTTTAATTCATTGTCAGATAGAGTTTCCAGGAATACAGCAAATCCCTCCAATGTGCTTTCCGTGCAGACGTGCAACAATTGCAGCAAACTCTTCCATGTGTTATTCGCTTCGACATATGTCAATTCCGCAAGCAATGGGTCGGGCATATTTTTTCGAAGCATCTCAAAGGACTTCTCTTTTTCCAGCGTATCAAGCAACGGGGTGTTGGTGAAGGCAGCGATCCCTAACGCGCTTTCCCAAAGCAATGAGTATTCAAGCTCGACAATATAGGTTTCCTTTCTTCTGCCGGTAATCGATAAAGTGTTCATAACGCACATCTCCTTTTAATGGAGTATAGATGATTTGGTTTTATTGTTCAATATTTACTGGACGACTTGTTCGATAATTTTGGTTTGCGTAAAAACACCTCATGGTAAATTTAGTTACCTATGGTAAAATAATAAAAAGTGGAATTAACTATAATTGAAAGCCAAAAGGTTCAAGTAAGTAGACCAATCGGCAAGGGGATGGGGATTAGTTTGCGAAAGAAACGATTCAAAGTACTACTTATTATGTTGTCGCTGCTGCCGCTTGCAGGGGTGGGTCTGGTTTATGCGTATTTGAAGGGTTTTGCTTTTTTGCAGCCGCTTATTGGGGCTGTTTATCTGGCCATTGGAGCAATTCTTGTCATGGTCGCATTCAAAATGAAAAAGCAGAGGCGGTTGATCTACGGAGGGGCCGCTGTTTTAATCGCCGGAACTGCAGTTTATGCGATCCCTCGTTGGCATGAAAAGACACGACCTGTCATTAGTGAAGTGAAAGTTGAAGTTTTGGAGTATCTTCCATTTCGAGAAGGATCTAATGTGTTGACTTTAAAGGAACCTTCGAGCTTCTCAATAAAAGAGGATTTGCCGGTCCTCGATGGCGACACAGCGTTATATCCGGTATACTCCGCTTTTGCACAGGCGGTTTATCCGGAAAAGGACTATGATCCGCACGACAGTGAGGTGATGTCGAATGATACAGGAGAAGCATTTGACAATCTGATTTCTGGCAAGGCGGATATGATTTTTGTTCAGAATCTTTCTTCTGCCCAACTGGAGGCAGCGGAACGTGCTGGTAAGCAATTAAAAAGCGTCCCGATTGGCAGTGATGCGTTCGTCTTTTTTGTTCATGTCAAAAATCCCGTGGAGAGCCTTACGAAAGATGAAATAAGGGGAATTTATTCGGGATGGATTACTAACTGGAAAGACGTGGGCGGGAGGGATGAACCGATCCGTGCGTTTCAACAGCCTGCAGATAGTGGAAGCCAAATAGCACTAGAATGGTTTATGGGGAATGAACGGATCGTGGATGCGCCGAAGGAAGAGATCGCTTCATCTACAGGAACGACTACAGGGGAAGTCTTGGATTATCAGAACCACAAGAATGCGATTGGCTTTACACTATGGCATGATTCTACTGAAATGATGAAAAACAATGATATCAAATTGTTAAAGGTGGAAGAAATCGAACCGAATAACGAGATGATAAAGAAAAATGTGTATCCCATCCCAGCTGTTTTAAGTGTCGTAACCGCAGGAACTGACAATCCCCACGTTGAATCTTTTATTGAATGGATGCGCTCAAAGCAGGGACAGGAAATCGTAGAGAAGTCTGGCTACCTACCTGTAGGGGAGTAAAAAAATGATGAAGAAAAGAACTACTATTATCTTGGTTATTTTAATACCGCTCCTTATTTTCGTTACAGTTCTCTCTATTATTTGGTATCAATTCTTTTACAACACGCAACGGCTGCCCGAAGGGGTCTTTTTAACAGAGTCGGTCTCGCCCGGTGGTGATTATACGGTAAAAGCGTACTTGGTCGATGGGGGAGCAACCGTTTCTTATGCGGTGCGGGCTGAAGTGGTTTATCATAGGAAGAAAGATAAAAAGAAAAATATTTATTGGCAATATCGGGAGGAAGAAGCTTCTATTGAGTGGCTGGATAGCCATACAGTGCGCATCAACGGCAAGGTGTTGGATGTCAGGCGAGATGTGTATGACTGGAGAAAAGACTAGGAGGGGATGGATTGTGGCGGTTGTGCTCTGGCAGGCAGCATTGATCATATCAATTCTATTGTTCTTTTTTGGTTTGTTGACGAGGCAGAAGCGAGCCCTGCTTCTATGTGCGGTTATGTTTTTGCCAATCTCGTATTATTTTTGGGGAGTCAACCATGCAGTTAAATGGATAGCGCTATTTCCTTTACTACCTCTGTTGCTTCTATTTCTTATTTACCGAAGAGAAGGGAGAGTGCACAAATGAAACTGTTAGAACTGTTAGGTATTGAGCATCCAATCGTCCAAGCTCCGATGGCGGGTGTGACGACGCCTGAATTTGTGGCGGCATCGTCGAACTTTGGCGTGCTCGGTTCGATTGGGGCAGGCTATTTGTCTGCAGATGAAACGCGGGAGTTTATTCAAGCAGTAAAGAAGCGGACGGAGCAGCCGTTTGCAGTGAATTTGTTTGTTCCAGAAGAAGTGCAGATGGAACAAGAGCTGTACGAGGAAGCATATGAGGCATTGCAGCCAATCGGTGCAAAGCTGGGGATGCCATTATGGGACGTGACGCTTTCTGTTTCTCAATTTGAACAGCAACTGCAAGTAATTATTCAAGAAGAAGTGGATGTCTGTTCGTTTACATTCGGATTGCCAAAGCCAGGTGACATAAAAATCCTGAAAGAAGCGGGTGTCCAATTGATTGGCACGGCAACTTCGGTGGAAGAAGCGCGTGCAGTCGAGAAAGCGGGGCTGGATGCTGTTGTCGTGCAAGGCAGCGAGGCAGGCGGGCATCGAGGTTCCTTTATTGGATTGCCTTTGATTCCTTTGCAAACGTTGCTGCAAGATGTAGCTAAGGCTGTATCCATACCAATCATCGCAGCAGGCGGAATCTCGGATGGGGCTCGAATGAACCAAATGCTGAACTATGGGGCGCAAGCTGTGCAAATCGGGACCGCCTTACTCGCCGCCCGAGAAAGCGGGGCACATCCTCTGTATAAACAGGCTGTTCTGCGGGCGGAAGCGGGGTGCACTGTACTAACCGATACGTTCTCCGGAAAAATGGCGAGGGGCATTCAGAATGAATTTATCGAAATGATGCAGAACGCACCGATCGCGCCTTATCCAGTTCAAAACGATTTAACGAAAAAGATACGCAGCGAAGCGGGGAAACAAGGGAAGCCGGAATTCATGTCCATGTGGGCGGGTGAACAGGTCCATTCCACAACAGAAGGAACTGTCGAGGAAATATTACGGAAGTTCATCAACTGACGACGAAGCATTTCAATGCCGATTGTGCATTGAAATGCTTTTTTATGTATTCACGATAGAATCCTAAGTTTTTGTTATACATTTACAGTACGAAGTGAGGCGGGAAAGGTAACCATAATATGGAAGTAGGTGTCCGGTCTATTTTCTCTTTGCCCAACATGTACATGATTTCGCCATAAATGAATCAAAAGGTCTAAAATTGCAAGAATACTTGTGACTTTTTGGAAATAAATACTTATATTTCGACATGGGATGACAGAGTGTAGGATGGTGGAAATTGGAGAATATGACCAAGACCTCATTACCCTTTTCCTATCCCGCAATTACGCGTTTTTAAAGTTTTTTGACAATGAAATTGAGGATGTGTTATTGATTACAGTAAGTACCTAGCTTTTTCATAGATTCATAGTTGAAATATCTGTCGTGGGCTATGTGATTCCACGCAGTTATTTTATAAAAAAATTTTTGAATGGAGAGATGAAGCATGTCAGGAATTATTCGCGTCACACCCGCAGAACTATCGGCAATGGCAAACCGTTATAACTACGAGTCTGGAGAGGTCGCTTCTCAAATCGGACGTCTTGATGGGATGATCGGTGAATTGCAATCGGTCTGGGAAGGTGCTTCCAGCGTTGCGTTTGCTGAACAGTATGAGCGTCTCAAGCCGCACTTCAATGAAATGAGAGAGTTATTGAGCGAGATTGGAATCCAGTTGAATCGCGCAGGAGAAGCTCTTCAAGACGCGGATCAACAAGTTGCAAGTCAAATTCGCGGCTGAATGCATTCCATATGTTACGTATTCGGAAGCGTCTTTCTGTTAAGTGGAAGGCGCTTCTTTGCTTGGAGGGAGAAGTCTCGTGTATGTAGAAGTGACGATTGATGTGAAGCGATATGGAGCCGAGGAATTCGACCTTCGCTTATCCGATTTGCATAGCTTGAAGAAGTTGATCGATATCGCCTGGCAGGTCCGTTCCATTTCGGAAAAGCAGCGGGAAGGGCATTGGATTCGAGTTGTTAATAAAAATAAGGCGTATCCGGGATACCTGACGCTGGCCGAGTGCGGCATTACGACGGGTGACCGGGTGGAAGTCATGTGAGGGGAATTGGGATGTCGAAACAGAAAAGCTCCTATTTCGAAAGTGTAATCGATACGGAAGTGCGCCGGGAAGAAAATCAAATCATCTTGTCATTTCAACGGGAACGGATTGGTCTCAAAAGTCCGTCGGTCGTCCAATTCCTAAGCGAAGTCGAACCGGAAATCCCTAAAGCGATCACGACTACAGATGATGAATTGATCATAACGGCAATCATTCCGGAATTGCATCAGCCGTTTGAGGCGTTGCGCCAAGAGAATATGAAAACGAGATGGATCTTTGCTCACCAACTAATTGAGAAGGTGGAAAAGCATCCTTACGATCGCATTACGCTAGCGGTCTGTCCTGAAAATATCGTGTACAACACAGGAATGACACCTTATTTCGTACATTACGGAATGATCGATGCCCTGCCGCCTATGGGAAAGAATCCAGACCGCGTCTGGGCCGAAACAAAAGCTGCGGTCGCTGCGGCGGTAAGCAACTCTAGAACGTTTGACGACTATATCAAATACCAAGATGCTCTGCCGTTAAATGCAGTGGAGCAATCGATCCTGTCTGCGAAAGATCCGGAAGAGCTGCGGGTGTTTTGCAAGAAACAGATTCAGCTGATTGAGGAGAATGAAAAACGTTATATCAAGCTGCCGAAGAAGAAATGGAAGTCGTGGAAAATTACAGCCATCAGTCTAGGTGCCTTGCTAGTCCCTGCACTTATTTTCGTATGTTATTACTTTATCTATACTAAACCGACGACAGATGCCTATATGACGAGCCACCATTTATTTTTGGCGCACCGGTACAGTGAAGTAGTTACGACGCTGGAACCTCTTCAGGTGAACAAAATGCCTTATGTCGTTCTGTACGAAGCCGCCCTTTCTTACGTGACGAATGAACGGCTGGATGAAGAACAGAAAAAGAATGTTCTCTCTAATATTACCTTGCAGACCGATGAGGATTATTTGAAGTACTGGATCTATATCGGGAGAGCGGAAGCGGAAGAAGCGGTGGATTTGGCCCGGTCCATGGAGGACGGGGAATTGATCGTCTACGGGCTGTTGAAAAGACGGGAGGAAATCCAAGCAGATCGGGATTTGACCGGGGAAGAAAAACAGCAACTGCTGCAAGATATTGACCATGAAGTAGAAGAGTATGAAAAGTTAATGGTAGAAGAAGAGGACGAGGAATAAAAAGAAACCGCCATTGGAAAGTAGGTGAGGATAATGTTGGAACTCTGGCTGTTCTATGATCGGCATTACCAACGGGTGCCGATCAATGAATACGATTTTGACCGCATGACGATCGGTTCTTCCGTTGATGATGATATCACTATGCTGGATTTTCCATTTCCGCAAGGTTCGATTGTCATTGAGGAAGTGAAGGATGGATTTGCGATACGGGAATCCGGAAAGAGACTCGGCATTTTATCAATGGAAGACGGTGTTTCCGTTTCACGAAAAGGGCGATTGGTGACGTTACGCTTAACGAAAGCGTTATCGAAAGAAAAGGCGTATTTTATCGGAGATGAAAAAGAAATAACCGTCCGGATGGATGGAGATGCGGTAATTAGCAACATCCAATCAGAGCATCCACTCGGAAAGCCGTCAGGCGGTTTTTCACTGTTGAAACTATCAACAGGTTGGCGAATCGAGATGGAAAAAAACTGTCCTCTATACATAAACGGAGAAAAACAGGAAGGGAGTCCGGCGCTCGCTTGCGGGGATATCCTCCAGTGGGGTGGGATGGAGCTTCGTTTGCTGGAAGAGGATGTGCTCGCAATCCGTTCGATTACGCCAGTGCAAACTGTACTTCCGGAAATGGAGCTGCCTGCTTCAGAAATGGCTGCGCTCTATCCTGAATACCGCCGGACCCCCCGTATGATTTATGATTTGCCGGATGAACGAGTGACAATCACATTTCCAACGCAGGAAAGTGAGTATACAGGAAGAGGGCTGTGGCTCATTGTTGCTCCGCCTCTTGCTATGCTCATCGTGCTTGGTCTTGTGGCGATTCTCATTCCACGTGGAATTTTCATTATCATTTCGGTCACCATGTTCACCGTGACGCTTATAACTTCCACGATTCAATATTTCAATGATAAGAAAAGAAGAAAACAGAGTAACGAAAAAAGGAAGCGGGTCTATACCGCATATTTACGCAATATGCGCGAAGAGCTTTATACATTAGCAAAAAAACAGAAGGATGTGCTCGCTTTCCACTTTCCTTCTTTCGAGCAAATGAAACATATGACGAACCAACTATCCGGCCGGATTTGGGAGAAGACACTGGATAGCCATGATGCGTTCGAATTCCGCCTTGGAACCGGCAGTGTGCCGTCAAGTTACGGAATCACGATGTCGACATCAGAGCTTGCCAACCGGGATACAGATGATTTGCTGGAACAGTCCCGGATGATGGAGGAAGCGTTCAAGGAAATCCAGGACGCACCCATTACGGCAGGACTCGCTTCCGGTATGGTGGGCCTGATCGGGAAGGATTCGATTATCCGAAAAGAGTTGAATCAAATTCTCGGCCAGCTTGCATTTTTCCATAGCTATCATGATGTGCGGTTTATTTACATTTGCAAGCACGCCGATTATCCAAAGGTGAAATGGATGAAATGGCTTCCGCATTTCACGCTTCCTCATATGCATGCGAAAGGATTTATTCATAACGAGCAGACGCGTGATCAGCTGTTGTCTTCATTGTATGAAATGATCAGGGAGCGGGACGTGGATGAAAACAAAGGAAAGGTGATCTATTCTCCTCATCTGGTATTTATCATCTCTGATTATCAATTAATTGCTGAACATATGATTTTGGAGTATTTGGAAGGCAATCAATTGGAGGAACTCGGGATTTCCGTTATTTTTACGGCATCCGCCCAGGAATGGATACCTGAGAACGCGAAAACGCTAGTCCGGTATTTAAATGAGCGGGAAGGCGAAATCGTCATGAATAAAAAACGGGCTGTCCGGATTCCCTTTCGCCTGGATACGGTGGAGGACCGAACGAATGAAACGTTTGCCCGGATGTTGAAGACGCTGAACCACCAAGTCGGCATGGTCAGTTCCATACCGAAAATGGTCGGCTTTCTTGAAATGTATGGCGTGAAAGAAGTGGAACAGCTGCCGATCCATGAGTTCTGGTTATCTAATGAATCGGCGAAATCACTTGCCGTCCCGATCGGTATGAAAGGGAATTCGGAGCTTGTTGAATTGAATCTACATGAAAAGGCGCACGGACCTCATGGATTGTTAGCCGGAACGACCGGTTCAGGGAAGAGTGAATTCCTTCAGACATTGATCTTATCGCTCGCCGTGAATTTTCATCCTCACGAAGTCGCCTTTCTATTAATTGACTACAAAGGCGGCGGAATGGCACAGCCTTTCCGAAAAATCCCGCATTTGCTAGGGACAATTACAAATATCGAAGGCAGCAAAAACTTCAGTATGCGGGCGCTGACCTCTATCAAGAGCGAGCTGAAACGCAGGCAAATCCTATTTGACCGGTTCAGCGTGTCCCACATTGATGATTACACAGCGCTCTATAAAGAAGGGGTCGCTGAAGAGCCGATGCCGCATTTATTGCTTATTTCAGATGAATTCGCTGAGTTGAAAAGTGAAGAACCGGAGTTCATCCGGGAACTTGTCAGTACGGCGCGTATCGGGCGGAGCTTAGGTGTCCATCTCATACTGGCGACACAGAAGCCAGGTGGTGTCATCGATGAGCAAATCTGGAGTAATGCCCGTTTCCGCGTCGCATTGAAGGTGCAAGACGAATCCGATAGTAAGGAAATCTTGAAAAATAATGACGCGGCTTCCATTACAGTAACTGGCCGGGGCTATATGCAAGTCGGCAACAATGAAGTGTACGAACTTTTCCAATCCGCGTATAGCCGGTCTCCGTATTTAGAGGAGACATTCGAGGGGGAGGATGAGATCGCTATCGTGACCGATCTCGGCCTGTATCCACTATCCGGCATCCGGACACGTTCCGATAAAGGCAAAGCGAAAATTACTGAAATTGAAGTGGTAACGGAGAAAATTGTATCTGTGCAACACGATATGGGGATCCGCAAGCTGAGAAGTCCATGGCTGCCGCCTCTTGCTATGCGGATCGAAAAACCGGCTTTGATTGAAAAGGATACGGCAGCCGTGCCGATCGGCATGATTGATGAAGCAGAGAAACAGAGTCAAACTCAGATCGGCTATCAGCTAATGGAAGATGGAAATGTCGGCGTATTTGGCTCTCCGGGCTACGGCAAATCCTATACACTTCTCACGATGCTGTTAGGCATCTGTGAGAAGCTGTCGCCGGAGCAGGCGCATGCTTATATTTTGGATTACGGTAATGGCTCGCTTCTGCCATTGAGGCAGCTACCGCACACTGCGGATTATCTGACCCTTGGGGAGGATTTGAAGCGTACGAAACTGATCAAGCGGATCACAGAAGAGATGACAAAGCGCAAGCGGGCATTCCAGCAGGCCGAAGTAAATACGATTCGGATGTATAACGAAGTGGCCGACGAACCATTCCCGTTATGGTTTATCGTAATCGATAACTACGATATTGTCAGAGAGGAAATGGAAGAGACCGAGCTTGCGATTAATCAGTTCGGCAGAGACGGACAGGCGCTCGGGATTTATTTATTTGTCAGTACGACAAGGGCGCAATCCATTCGCCAATCCCTCATGAATAATTTGAAGACGAAGATCGTTCATTACTTAATGGATTCGTCAGAGGCATTTGGTGTTGTTGGGCGACTGCCGTTTGATCTGGAACCTTTCCCGGGAAGAGCTGCAATCAAGAAGGAAGAATCCTATTTTGCCCAGCTATACTTGCCGGCACCTGGTGCAAATGATTGGGAAGTACTCGATTCCATGAAAGAAACAGTTCGTTCGTTGAAATCGAAGTACGAAGGATGCCGAACGCCGAAGCCGATTCCAATGCTGCCGCTTGAATTGACGACAAACAATTTCTATGACTATATGGATCGTCGTCTGAAAGCAGGACAGCTACCAATTGGATTGGACGAAAATACCGTTCAGCCGATCGTCCTTGATTTTACAAAAACAAACCATTGCTTGATCATCGGGCAGCCGCAAAGAGGAAAGACCAACTTGTTGAAATTGATCCTCCAACAATTGAACGAACAAGAAAAAGGATTCATTGGCATTTTCGACTCGTTCGACAGAGGCTTGGCCGATTTCGGTAAGGGACATGAAGTGGACTATTTGGAAACGAAGGAGCGGCTTACAGATTGGCTGCAAGTAGTAGAGCTTTACTTTGAGCGGACGGAACAAGTCTATTTGGAGAATCTCCAAAAAGGGAAACAGACTCCGATCCTGCCTTCCTATTTCATTATCGATGGATATACGAGATTCTTGCAGACAGTCGATGCCGGCATCCAAGACCGCTTGGCGAAGCTGATGAAAAAATATACACATTTAGGCTTCAATATAATCGTCTCTATCAGCAATGCGGAAGTGACCAAAGGATACGATGTATTGACGAATGAGCTGAAACTGGTTCGACAGGCTGTCCTGTTCATGAGGAAATCAGAGCAGACCTTATATACAATCCCTTACGAGCGGAAAGAGCCGGAGTTGCCGATGGGCTATGCCCACTACATTCTTAACGGCCAGGATTGGAAACTACTTACGCCCTTATGCCAGCTGGAGAGGAAGATAGCGCAATGAATAGCAGCAAACGAAAAAAAATACAATTAATCGCCGGTTTGTTAGTGATACTCGCCGTCCCCGTCCTGTTCTTTCAGTTGATGGGCGGCAGTCTATTGCATATGAACGGCCATCAGAAGCGGATCATCGCGATTGTTAACGAAGATCTTGGCGTTGCGAGAGATGGAGAACCGGTCGAGATGGGCAAGGAGGTCGTCTCCATCCTATCCGACAATTCCGAGTACGAATGGAAAGTGATGGGGCGAGGAACGGCGACAAACGGCTTGAAATCCAACCAGTACGATGCAATCGTCTATATCCCATCCGACTTTTCAAATCGCGTCATGTCTTACGATGAGCAAAGTCCTGAAAAAGCGGAATTCACATATCAAGTGCAACGGCAAAAAGACGGATTGCAAAAGGAACGAGTTCTGCGTGAGATAGATGAAGCCTCCAATCGGGTGAATGAAAAAATATCTACCCTTTACTGGAGCTATGTCGCCAATGAAATGGATCATATCAAAAAAGAATTCGATAAGATCCTGACGAAGGAGACCGAATTCCTCGACGCCATGTCAGCCTACTACATGCCGGGCTCCGAACAATTGGCGGAAAAGATGAGACAGCAGAAGGAGCAGGTGGAAGGGCTCCGGTCCCTGATCGGCAATGCGGGCGAAGCCCACGCATCTCATATTCAAAGCACAGAAGCTTTCAGCTCCGAACTGTCGGAGTTCATTTCATACGTTGAAAAGTATAAGTACTATCAGGCGGAACAAAAGGAACTGCTCCTCCATATGCAGAGCAGCAGCCTGGAGAAAATTAAACAGGCAGCCGCTGTGCAGACGGAGCGTTACAACGAGTCCTTGCAAACCTTGGAGGAGAATAACGAAGAGTTGAATTCCCGCATCACGGAAGTGAATGAAGCGATTGATGCCAATAAAGAGCGGCTCCTCGCTTTGGCGGAAATGCGGCAGCAGCAAGTATCCCGACAAGTGGAAGAGTTGCTGACGGTACAAGGAACAGCAATTGACCGGTATGCCCATCGATTATTCAATCGAGTCGGCCAAGAAGTGGAGGCCGGGAAAAAAGGCGAGCTGTCGACGGGTTCCGGGCAGATTGACGGACTCCCTTATGTAAAAGACTGGGCCGCTATTAAAGAACAGCTGGCGGCGAAGACAACAGAAAAAGCCGGTCGGACAACGCCGAATCTGGCGGAGGAACAACAGGAAATGCAGGCAATTCTAGCGGGCTTATCTTCGCTGAAATCCCAATTGGGAGAAGATGAAGCAAGCCAGCAGCTGGGTACTACTATTAGCCAGTTGGAATCTGAAATGCAAACGTTGAACGAAGCCATCATGGCGAAGGCCCAAACACTTAACGAGATGGTTAGTACAGACACAGGTGACTACAGAACCGCGTCCTCGGAGTTCAATGAATTGCAGGCTTCGTTTGAGATGCTGGCCGAAAAATATGAGAGCCTGCAAACGATTTTGGAAAACAATACACCGGATCAGGCTGCCATCCGATATGCCATTGAATTGAAAGAACAGGAGTTGCTGAAAAATCCGGCATTATCAGCTGTAGAAAAAGAGCAGCTCGGTAATGTCTTCAAGCAAAATAATGCACATGTGAACTTTGACTCGCTTCTAGCCTATTTTGCGAAGTTAGATCAATACGAATTCATGCTGGAAGAGCGTCAAGGAGGAACAACAAAGCAAGAGTTGCTGCAGGATGACAGGACGAAGGAGATGCTGGAAGAGGTTGTGGAGCTCAATGTAGAGGAATTGGAAAGCTGGAAAGATCTTGGCACCAGCATTCCGGAAACTGAACTCAGCATGGAGAATGTCAGCACCTCATTTGCCGCAATCATGTCCGGTTATGAAAAATCAATGGAAGAGCAGCATACTGAGCTGCAGAACGACCTGAATACGCTCGACGAGCAGGCATCCGCCCTTTTGGCACAGCTGCAATCGACAGAAGGAGAACCCGCTCAAAATGTATCTGAAGGGCAAGTCATGGGTGGCCAACAAAATGTCAGTTCACAGCTTGCTTCCTTAAGCAGTCAGATGGTTTCACTATCCGAGCGGCAAAACGGCTTGGTCAATTATGCTTCCGATCTTTATGGAAAAGCGAATGATATAAAAGAGAGCTCATTAGCGTTCGGAAATAAATGGCAGAAAAATCTAACGGAGATGTCAGCATTCAAAGATGACATTCAAAGTTATTTGGCGAATACCTACGTGGATGGGCAGGAAAATGGGTATGTCTTCAACTATTTAGTGAACCCATTGGAAGTGAAAGGAGAGGCAGTCGTGGCAGATGAGATGACCAAAGTGCCGCCACTTATCCTCTTTATCATCTTGCTGCTCAGCAGTCTCGCGATCGGCTTTTTCGCCCATCGAATTAAAGGCGCTTCCGTTTTATGGGATCTTGGAATGATTACGATTCTTTCATTGCTAGTGGGCTTGATCATCAGCTTATATAGCGTGAATATGTATATTCTACGCGACGACCGTGCCATCCAGTGGACCATTTTCACCATTCTGTTACTTCTCGCTGGATCGGCTATTATCAAAACGGCACTCGATATAAGCCTGGGACTCGGGTGGCTTGCGTCCATCGTATTGATGGGACTATATATTATGCCGTTACTCGTGCTTGGCGTACCGGAAATCAAAATTCCTGATTTGGTTTCAAAAGTGTTTATCTCCATTAAATATGACCCTGAAACACTCTTTGGCTGGGGAACTGCCATCGTAGCGACAATAGCGATTTGCATGTTAACTATTTCATATTTTGTGAACCGGCCAAAAAATGGGGAACCGCCAGTAGTGGAGGAGATATGAAAGCAGCGAAATCCATCGTCGTGATGGTGCTACTGTGCAGCGTCATTTTCAGTATGCAGGCTAGGGGATCGGCCGCCACAGATGGCTCGATCGAAGATTTGGAGCCGGTCCTCTATGAGAAATTGAAGTTTAACAAGAACACTGATTACTTACATGATGCAGGTAAAATCGAAATGAAAAATACACTCCCCGAAAAGCAATTCAACTTGCATTTCGACGGGAGTCGCCGGTTGCCTGCACGTGGCGACAGTTCCTATCTGTTCAGAACCGATGTACGTGGGGAGAGGAGCACCGTCGCGGCAAGGTCGAAGGAAATTGGCCTGTTTACCAAGACAGCCGTCCGCAAGAATGAGGCAACTGTCAGTTCGTATATCCCCGTGGAGCAACAGCGTGACAGCAACGGCCGGACCTTGCTATTCGTTTTGTTGATCGTGATCGGAACGGTCATACTCTTCACCGTGTTCATTCCAAAAACCATACAGGAATCCCCTGTCAGGGAGAGGAAAAGGAGGAAAACAGTTTGATAGGTTTCTATATTGCCTTGAAGGCGAAATTAATGAACGATGTGGCCAGGCTGCAAGCATGCAAAGGGGAACTTTCCGGCAAGCAGAGCGAGTTTCACGACAACGAAAAGAAGTGCATGGAGCCTGAACTGACCCTCACGACATGGCATGGCAAGCACGCCGATGAATTTGATGAGATTCGGGAAGCGGAGATTCTCGCCTCCTATGTGGAGCTTTCCGGAGATCAATTTACAAAAGTGTACGATGCAATCGATGCGAAAATTGCAGAACTGAATGCCGAGATTGCAAGCATCCAGGCAACGATTGAACGGTTGTTGGCAGAACAGGCGGCAAAGGAAGCGGCGGCAAAGGAAACCGCCAAGCAAGGAAGTAAATAAACGGGGTTCGTGTCAATCTCCGTATACAAAGATGAAGCTAGATGAACGTTCTACAGAGGAGGCTTTCTCATGACGGAAATGAAAATTGTCTATGAAGAGGTTGAAAGCAAACTGGGTGAAATCCAAGGGGCGACAGACGGGCTGGATCCTACAGCCGTACCTGCCATCTCTCAAAACCAAATGGATGTCGTAACGAAACTAACTGAATTGCAAACGAAATTGGAGACACTCCTGACCAATTACCAAACGCTGCTGCTGAAAAATGTAGAAACAACGGAGAACTCAGTTCAATTCCTGCAGGCCGCCGACGAAACAATCGGGAAGGGGATTGCCGCGGCAGGAAGTGCAATGGGTCTGAAGGGAGCGATCGAATGAAAATCCTCAAGGTCAGCACCTTATCAGAAGGGCTTGAAAACAATAAGGAAATGCTCGATCGTCTCGAAGGGGAAATGAAGAAAATAGATGAGACGATCCAAAAACTTGTGGGGCTGGAAGAAGAGTTAAAAGGGAAGGGTGGCAGTGCAATCCGATCCTTTTACAAGGAATGTCATCTGCCGTTCCTTCAGTTCATGCAACTCTTCAAAAGCAATTTCTATAGCGTCCTTTCCCAAATAAAAGGTGCACTCGAAGCGCTTGAACCAAATCCGGACGGCTATATTCAAGAAAGCTTTTTGTTGGGAGAGGTGGAAGAGGGACTGTCTGAAATTTCAAGGGTGACTGCGAGTCTGACAGAGGAAGCGAATGCAATTATTGCGAAGGTTTCTGACATTGTCACCTTACCCCAATTAAATGACAGCGACGTCCAGACAGGCATCGGAAATTCGAAGAAGCGAAGAGACCAGACAATCGCCGACTTGAATGCTTTTGATAGGACACAAACTGAATCGTTAACGAGTGTTGAATCCGATTTGCTGACAATGGAACTTTGGCTAGCGGATATTCAAGGATTAATGGAAGAGAACTTAACCGATGTGTCCTTCCCTACAGAACAGTGGGCTAAATATGCCTCCACGACACCCTTGCAAACCGTTATGGATCATAGAACAACTCCGGTCGGAGGGAAGCTGGCCAGTGGAGAAACGAAGGAACAAGAAGGCAATGGCTATTTCAAGCTGGAAGACTTAAAAGAAATGCTGAAGGTGTCGGACCGTTCGTCCATCGAAGAACGAATGGCAGTAACGGATAAACCGTTGGAAGAGCTGGCAGAAGGAAATATTATATGGAAACGAGAACATGGAAATCATGTCGTCAGTAAAGGAGCGCCAATCAATTACGATTCGCTCGGCGTGCGGCCGGACAAACTGGATCTATACGGACATGATGTCAACTATATGGTGAAAGACGGAAAGCTCATCATTTTTAAAGACAATCCGGATTTACAGTATTATACACAGGGAGCCGAGATGGGACGCTTCAATTACTACTCTGCTAAATCCGCAGAAGCAGTAGCTAATTTCTATGGAACGGCAGGTATATTCAAAGTGTTAGGGAAAATACCCGGCTCGACTAAAGCCGTTGATCTATTTAATAAGAAAGTGCCATTACCTCACGCGGGATCAATCGGCAAAGGGGTCGCATCCTATGAAATCCAAAAGAAAGTGCCAGTATGGGGAGAAATTATTGGCACGACGGTACCTTCAATCGGGACGAAAGAGGTCATTTTATATCTTAGTGAAGATGAAGGAAAGAATTGGCCACATCGGGTTCGCTTTGTCATAACCCCGGATGGAGAAGTCACTACCAAAAAGTTTAAGGGGTAACAAACAGTTTCCAGTAGGAGGCGGAGAATGGGTCCTATTCAATTAACATTAGTCATCGCAGCAGTAGTCTTCCTCAACAATTATGTGTGGGAAAAGGACAAAAAGACAAAATGGCACGTAACTGCAATCCAAATTATTGCGATTGTCGCCATAATCCTTCTGTTGGAGTACTTTATTCCATTCTTCAAATAAACCAAATAGCAGGATGCCTAGGCATCCTGTCAGCCTGTTGACAAACGCTTTCATACGTTGTTGCTCGGCTCGCTCGTCCTCTCATGAACTTTAGTTCTATTCGAGTCTTCGCTCGCCTTCGCGGGCCTGCATGGATGCAGGTCTGCAGTCGTCGCGACAGGACGTCGCGCTCTGAGACTGCCTTCTTCAATGGCAAGCGTTTTCAAGCCAGGCTGAGGTGTGTGCTAATTAGTCGAAAAAGCAATTACAAAAGTGTAGACAAAGTTAAAATCAACTTTGTCTACACTCTGGCAGGATGCCTAGGCATCCTGTTTTTTTAGAAGTACAGATGGAAATACAAGTAATTTATTGAAACGCCTGGAGGGTGTGAGAAGTGGTTTCCGTGATGAAATAGGGGTGAGGGAAAAGTGAAAATACTGGCAGTCCAACCGTTTCAAGAAGGATTGCGAAATATGCTGAGTGCGTTGAATCGGCTCGAAACTGAAATGAAAGCAATCGAAACAACAATCGAGACATTTGTAGCGTTAGATGAAGCATTTAAAGGAGAAGGCGGCCAAGCCATTCGTTCGTTCTATGATGAAGTGCATTTGCCGTTCATCCAGCTCTTCCATATGATGCAGAGTGACTTCGTGAATGTACTGGAACGAATGACTGCTGCATTAACTACATTGGAACCACATCCTTCAGGATGGATCCAAGAGAGCTTTCTAGAAGGGGAAGTGGAGCAGGGCCTGGATGAAATAGCCCGAATCACCGCAAGTCTGACAGACGAAGCGAATCAAATCATGAACAAAGTGGCCGACATCGTTGCCTTGCCGCATCTGGACGACAGCAATGTACAGGACGGCATTTACACAGCGAAGCGAAAACGCGATAATACAGTCACGGAGCTAAATACATTTGATTCAGAGCAAACCAATGCACTAATAGCCATCGACAACCATCTACAAGTGATGGAACGCTGGATTGCGGACGCATCCAGCCTATTTACAGAAAACACGTCCGATATTCACTACGACACGGGGCAATGGGCCGAGCTGCTCGCCAAAAACCTCCTACAGACGGACATGGCTTACAGAGGCAATGTGCTGGCCAGTGTCATGACTGGATCAAAGTCGAAGGAACAGCTAGGAAAAGACCTCGAAGCGACAATCAACGAGATGGAAAAAGTCCGTGACAAAGAGGAACTGGAGAAGCTTTACGCTGAAATGGCCAAGTATTCTCCATCAGAAAATGTTGGACTGAACCGGCAAGCCTATGCGACAGACGGCGATCCCGTCATGGACTTTCGCGCAGTCAAAGGTCCAGTGGAGCCTATGTTCGGTGGGGGGATGATACCACCTGGGTTTGGCGGATTCGTGCTAGGTGCAGTTAAAGGCGCCCTTGACTTCTGGTTCCTTGAAGATGTTGAAACCATCATAGACAAGGATACAACATTCACGCAAAAAGCGACCGCTGTCTTTTTCCTGACTCCCCACGGAAAGATCCTCAAGGGTAGCCAAAAAACTTATAAATTGAGCAGGAAAGCAATGGACGGGAAGATTAAGAAGGTTGAAAAGGTGGAGGAGCCGAAAAAGACTGGTGGGTTGGAAGGGACTAAGGATATAGAAAATGGCAATTTAAAACCATCGAATTTATTGAGGGAATTATCGGAAAGTGGAGTTAAACATAATCCTGCTGATGTATTGGCTGTAACTAAAACTTCTAATGGTAAATTAGTATGGCTTGAAAAAGGAAACTCAAAAGCAGGTTTTTATCATGTAATGAGACACGCAGATGAATTTGCAGCAAAGGGAATAAAAACTAATGATATACCAGATTTGTTAATGAAAGCATTAAGTGAGGGTAAAGTTGTTGGATATCAAGGTCGGGGACAAGGGAGACCAATATACGAAGTGGTATTCAATGGCCAAAAACAAAGAGTCGCTATTACTGTAGGGAATAATGGGTTTATTGTGGGTGCTAATCCAACATCATTACCATAAGGAGTTTGAAAATGAAAAAAATCAAAATATTTTTAGAATACAAATGTTTTCCGATGTGGGTGTATAACGAACATGATGAATTGGTAGAAAATGATTTAGTTGAGGAACTTAAAAATGATGCTGAGATTGATAATATGTTTGTAGAAATACAAAGTATATATGATGGATTGTATGAAGATGATGCTATTAACTTTGAGTTTAAAGGGTTTACTAACGAAATAGACAGAAATGAGTTTATTCATAAAATTGAAAATGCGACAACCCTAGTTAGAGAGAAAGTTGGAAATAAATATATAATCGAAAAAAAATTAAACTTTTAAAATAAATTACAGACCTTGATTGGTTTGATGCCTTTCAAGGTTTTATAAATGGTGAAGAATTAAAAGGCAAGAATTAAGAGACGCGACGCATTTCTTTTTTTAAAAAGTAGGTGAGAGAAAGTGTTGGCTGCAAGCTTCCAAGAGATTATTAAAAATTTCGACCTTACGGATAGCGTGGTTACTGAAGTGAGATGGTCTGACAACCTAATGGACCTGATAGTTAATGTTGATTATTATTGGGATATTCAGGATGGGTATGATACTACAAGAATATTGAAGATTATTTTTGAAGGCTGCCAAAAAGTTGATTTCCAAATTAGCGGCGAAATTCCCTTATGCCTCGATTCAGTAAACAAAGAAAGTCTCTTTACGATTGTTCTTTTTAAAGAACTGACAGGGAGTTCAGTCGAGCAACAACATTTAGGAATTTTTACCGCTGATTACTCGAAACCGTGGTTGTCAGTAGTATGTACCAATGTAAAATTGGAGGAATAGGACTGTATATAAATCTTGAATGCTTACTGTCTTCAAGGTTTTTTTGATAAATACTTACAAGTTTTTCTACAAAAATAATGAAAGATGAGGTTATATAATGGTTGAAAGGTTAACAACATCAATAGTACTATATGGTAAAATTGATTGCTTAGATTCTAATAAATGGTTAGAATTTTATAACTATGTATTAAATTTTATTAAGGCAATAAATTTGGTTCCGAATTATATGGCGGTTTCTAGTAGATCAGTTAAAAGTAGCAAAATTTCTCCTATAAGAAGAGAAGAAAAGAACTTATTGAGTGCAATTGAAAATAAAGAAGAAATTTCATCGTTATCTATATATAGTCTTCCGGATAATTTTGAAACAGCTGCTTATGATTATAATGCATATATATGTAGGACGAATAGATTAAAATATTCACATATAATAATCACGTTACCTATTGAGATATATACAAAAATTGACTATAAAGAATTAATAGCGGGATTGAAAAAATTCATAGACTTAAAAAATGGTGAAATATTCAATATGTCAAATTTGGAAAGTCCTCAATTATATGCTTCTAAAGCAAATGCACCATCAACATTTAAAACTTTAGATGTGACTGCAAATCTATAAAAACTATATTGTACCTGCCTTTCAAGGTTTCTTTATTATCTAACCACACAACCTGTAAAGACATTGAGGAGTAAGAGTGGGTGATAATCCAACATCATTACCATAAGGAGTTTGAGAGTGGGAAAAATAAAAATATTATTAGAATACAAATGTTTTCCGATGTGGGTGTATAACGAACATGATGAATTGGTAGAAAATGATTTAGTTGAGGAACTTAAAAATGATACAGAAATTAATAATATGTTTGAAGAAATACAAAGTATATATGATGCATTGTATGAAAATGAAGCTAATAACTTTGAATTTAAAGGGTTTACTAAAGAAATAGACAGAAATGAGTTTATTCATAAAATTAAAAATGCGGCAACCCCAGTTAAAGAGAAAGTTGGAAATAAATATATAAACTTTTAAAATGAATTACAGACCTTGATTGGTATGATGCCTTTCAAGGTTTCTTTTTTGTTTGTGGTGCTAATAAAACAGCATAAGAATTGCTTGATAAGTTTGCAGGGAAAGGTCAACTACTGCCAAACGGTAAAAAAGAAAGAGTAGACTTTGGTAAACCGATTGGAAAATACTGTGATCGTGATACTGGTGAATACCTTGAAACTACTAGAGGAATGATTCATTTCGGAAAAGACGGAGCGCATATAGTGCCTTCAGAACCATTACAGAGGTAATAAGAGGAGGATATACATGGAATATGATCCGTTAATAAAAGCGTTAAAAGAGTATAAAGATAGGGACTTGATAATAGAGTGGGATAGTGGATTAAAGATTATTGGTGAACCAGACACACTCTTTGAAACAGACAATGGGTTGGATGACGTTGATGTGAATTATTCCGAATATTATGCAGTTACATTTCAAGTAATTGATATTTTAGCGCATCCTACTAGTGAAGAAAGTAGTTTATATAATTGGTTAATACAAAAGAAAGGTTCATTAGTTGAAATTTCAATTTATGATGATCCCCCAAGTGCAGTTTTTTTAACTGACGGAGAAAGTGTATGGAAAAGGGATAGTCAAAAATAAAAATGTTACTTTAAACATATACCTTGATGGGCTAAAGCCTTTCAAGGTTTTTTGTTTAGAAATGTTTAGAGTGATCTGGAAAATTAACAAACACCGAGTATATAAATTGGTTTCTTCAAGAAAGTTCTGGTATTTATGAGCCAAACCAAGCTGGACATTATGTGTTTATTACACCAAATGATGTAATAGAAACTAACGACATACACTCCAAGCGTTATAATAAGGTAAAAGTTGTTTTGGAATACTACTCCCCCTTTTAATAAATCAAGGGGGTTTTTATTTTATGTTTCAATAATTTCACAATTAGAAAAAATCCTATAAACTATTGATATTCAAATAGCTTATTCATTAGAGTCGAATAAACGGCCTTTTATTTATTGACGGCGGCATGATCCCGCCTGGGTTTGGCGGAGTCGTGCTAGGTGCAGTTAAAGGTGCCCTTGACTTCCTGATCCATGAAGATGTTAAAACTATCATACAATGACACAACATTCACGCAAAAAGCGACCGCTGCCTTTTTCCTGACTCCCTACGGAAAGATCCTCAAGGGTAGCCGAAAAACTTATAAATTGAGCAGGAAAGCAATGGGAGGGAAGATTAAGAAGGTTGAAAAGGTAGAGGAGCCGAAGAAGACTGGTGGGTTGGAAGGGACTAAGGGGAAGGGTAACATTATTAAAGTCAATAATGACACAATAATTTTCTCAGCAACAGCCGCCAAAAAAGGTGGAGAGACAGTAGTTGGTCACGCTTTTCAAAAGCATGCCGGAAGAAATCCAGGTATATGGGGAAAAGTCAAAGGTGGACCAAATCAAATAAATCAATCTGCTCTGAAACATCTTGAGGAGATTATTAACGCTCCTGGTGGATTCACAAAAGTCACGAATCCTTACGGAATACAATTCCTTGAGAAGAAACTTTCTGATGGGCGTGGAGTAAGACTAAATATGGATGGAACCTTTAAAGGCTTTATTGATCAGTAGAGGAGAGAAAAAGATGGAGAACATAGAGATAATATATTTGGATATTTGTAAACAAGATGTCGATGAGTTTTTTAGAGAAAATATGTCTTTTAGAGATTCAGATATTAAGTCCTCCCATTTTTATGATCAACGTATTGAGGAAGACAGGGAATATTATCAAATTCAAAGTATTGCTGAAATTCTTTCTCCAACTGGTACAGGCAGTATTGTTCTTAAAGAATTACGACAAGGAATTGTTTTAGAGGATGTAGTGATCACTTTTTCTTTCAACGAGAATGATGGCGAGATCGTTATAAATTTCCCTGATTCCAGTTTATTACAAGGGGATGCAAGAACAGTCAGGAACAAGTGTGTTTCTCTTTTAGAACATTTGTCTAAAATAAAGGAGAAATACAATGTCCCAAAGATACGAATAGGTTACGAATCAGCAACTGACGATGACACTTGCCTGGTTGAAATTTCAGACGACTCATTTTCTCTGAATACGGCTTTAAGCAAACTAATTCCATGACCAATAAGCCTTAAAGGTCTTTCTCCTTTAAGGCTTTTTTTAAATGAAACCTATTCCCTGATAACCACAGAGAAATACCGTACAGTTTGTCTGTCTATTAAGTTGCTTAAAAGTATAAACCACCATGCTAAATTAAATGGCATAACTTTAATTAATAATCAGAGCTATTACTCTCCTTAAGGTATTTTTTATGGATGGAATGCCGAATAAGTCACTTGTTATTTGGAGAATAGGGACACAACACCTGTAAGCCCTATAAAATGTTTTAATAAATTCTTTAGTACGTACACTTTGTTAAGCTGGCTATATTAGAGGTGATTAAAAATGGGAGCTTTTGTTTTACTCTTAAAAGACTACGAAGATGAATCAGTTGTGGTTTATAGATTCGGCCCAAAAGAAGAGATAATGGGAAAGATTGAATTAAACAAAGAAACTAGAATGTTCTCCGAACTAGAACCGATTAATAATCCTAATCATTCAAGTCAATTTTACTTCGATAGAGCGGCTCAGAGAATGGCAAGATGTCTAGTTAAGGAAAGCAGTATATTTCCTGAGAAAATGACATTTGAATCTTAAGGAGTTTAACTTGATTGGCTTTATGCCTTTCAAGTTTTATCTTAGTGGATTGAGATAATGAAATATTTAGAGGAAACTTTTGATGACAATTAAAGCTTCACATGAAAGGTGAATACCTAGTGCGAGGATTGGATAAAAAAGAAAATACTTCTAGTAGCAACACCAACTACAACAGAAAAGTTTGGTGATAATAATTTTAAATTGTTGGGAAGTGAAGTGAATTGAACATAAAATATGAAAAAGATAGAGGGTATATATTTAGCCTTTATCTTCTAAATTATCCAATCAACCAAACTTGGCTCGCGCGTTTGCTGCAGTTAGGATTGTCTCAAAAAAATATCATATGGTTTTTACACTTTCCTTCGAAAAAGCATGGCATTGCTAACATAAAAGGCGTACCATTAGAGGGGTGACTTTGCGCGGTCCGGTCGAAGATCCGATAAAGGGACGAAGACAAGGGCGGCGTGAGTAAAATCATACTATCATGCGCCAACTGAAAGCATTTGGATAATGCCTGAATTGGACAGACATCATACATCTATAGTGAAGGAATGCCTTTTTGGCGATGATCGAGAGGAAGGAACAGGATAATGAGTGAACTAGCTGGACGTATCGAACATGATTTTTTAGGGGAGAAAGAGATTCCGAATGATGTGTATTACGGAATTCAAACGATGCGGGCAACGGAGAACTTCCCGATTACGAAGGAACGCATGCATCCGGAGTTGATCCGTGCCATCGGCGTGGTGAAGAAAGCGGCAGCCATCTCCAATCACTTTGTTAATGATTTGCCGAAGGAATTGGTCGTGGCGATTGTTCAAGCGGCGGATGAAGTGATTGAGGGGAAATTGGTGGATCATTTTATCGTGGATCCGATTCAAGGGGGCGCTGGCACTTCATTTAACATGAATGCGAATGAAGTCATTGCCAACCGCGCGCTTGAGATCATGGGCCAGCCAAAAGGCGATTACAGCATCGTTAGTCCGAACAACCATGTGAATATGTCTCAATCTACAAATGATGCATTTCCGACAGCTATCAAAATTGCGGCACAACGTCTTGTGAACGAGCTGTTGGAAGCGATGGATCAGCTCGTGGATGAGCTGAAAGGGAAAGAGCAGGAATTTGACGGCATCATTAAGATGGGAAGAACTCATTTGCAGGATGCGGTTCCGATTCGCCTGGGACAAGAGTTCGGCGCTTATCGCAGTGTCATCGAGCGGGATATTGAGCGTATCGCGCGGACGAAACCACTTCTTTCTTCCGTTAATATGGGAGCGACTGCCATCGGTACCGGGTTGAATGCGAATGCGGATTATATCGAAATGGTAGTTGATCAATTGAGCTCCATCAGCGGATTGCCTTTGCAATCGGCTGGGAATCTGATTGACTCGACGCAAAATACCGATGTCTATACGGAGCTATCTTCAGCGCTGAAAATCTGTATGATTAACCTTTCGAAAATGGCCAACGACTTGCGTCTCATGGCATCAGGTCCAAGAGCCGGCTTCAGTGAAATTAATCTTCCAGCCAGACAGCCAGGTTCCTCGATCATGCCGGGGAAAGTGAATCCGGTTATGGCTGAGGTGCTGAACCAAATCGCTTTCCAAGTAATCGGCAACGATCATACGATCAGTTTGGCTTCCGAAGCGGGCCAATTCGAATTGAATGTAATGGAGCCAGTGCTCGTCTATAATCTCTTGCAATCGCTGACGATTATGAAGAACGGAATCCAGGTGTTCCGGGAATATTGCATTAGCGGGATTACTGCGAATGCGGAGCGGATGAAAGAGTATGTGGAGAAGAGCATCGGTACATTGACTGCACTCAGCCCGTACATCGGCTATGAAATGTCCTCGAAAATCGCGCGGGAGTCGTTTGAAACAGGCGTGCCAATCAAGGAACTTTGCCTTCATTACGAGGTGTTGACGAATGAAGAACTGGATCGGTTGTTGAACCCATTCCAGATGACTCAATTGAAAAAGCGGGACCAAGTTGATCTCCAGCTAAAATAATCCGAAGAAGCCGGCCATCTCATTTTGAGGTGAACGGCTTCTTTTTATTGAAAGGATAGAGATAGCCCTTCCACTAGTTTACTGAAAATAATGATTTATAACGGAGCAGTGGTAACGTATAATGGTGTACAAACGAATGGACGGCTGGGGGAATGAACGTGTTGGATTTACTAGTCATTATGTTGGAACGGGTCGGCACGATTGTGGCGGTGGCGTTCATCTTAACACGTTTCCGGTTTTTTAAAAATATGGTGCACCAAGATCGATTGGACCGGAAACAAGAGATGACTGCCATCCTGTTTTTCGGTTTTTTTGGCATTATTGGCACCTATTTTGGTGTCGCTTTCAATACGCAAACTTTGCATTTTAACAGCGTTTCTATTGAATTGACGATGGACGAGGCCATCGCCAATTCTCGGGTTATTGGAATTGTCGTTGCAGGGCTTTTAGGGGGATACCGATTAGGAGTTGGGGCCGGTTTGATTGCGGGCATACACCGGATGTCACTTGGCGGGTTCACTGCGATTTCCTGCGGAGTGTCTACCATTATTTCCGGCTTGCTTGCCAGTGCGTTTTATAAGCGCGGCAAGCATACAAAACCAGTCGCTGCTTTCGCTATCGGCGCACTTGCGGAAACGATCCAGATGGTTTTGATTTTATTAATATCGGATCCATTTGAAAAAGCGCTGTCACTCGTGCAAACGATTGGATTGCCGATGATCCTGGCGAACGGTATCGGGACGGCTTTGTTCATGCTGATTGTTTACAATGTCATTGGAGACCAGGAGAAGGCGACGGCGATGCAAGCGCAGAAAACCTTGCGGATTGCCGATCAAACCGTGGGGCACTTGCGAAAAGGGATGAATTCGGAGACGGCATTGGCGGTTTGTAATATTTTGTTCCGAGAACTGCAGCCGAGTGCAGTGGCGATGACAAATCGTACGGAGATCATGGCGCATGTCGGAATTGCCGATGACCATCATCAGACGGACAGTCCATTGCAGACGCATATTACAAAGGAAGTGCTCCGGCATGGGCAGCTTGTCGTGGCAGATGAAATGTCCATTCATTGTGTGAGGGAAGATTGTCCGCTTGGGGCGGCTGTCATTGCACCGCTGAAATTGCGCGATGAGACAGTCGGTACGTTAAAGCTGTATTATCCTTCGGCGAAAGCCATTACGGATGTGAGCATTGAACTGATATCGGGACTCAGCGCCCTGCTAAGCAACCAGCTCGCCATTGCGGAGGCCGATCGGGCATACCAGCTTGCGAAGGAAGCGGAAATCAAAGCGTTGCAAGCGCAAATCAGTCCGCATTTCTTATTTAATTCGATGAATATTATTGTGTCTCTTATCCGTACAAATCCTGATGAAGCAAGACGCCTGCTCACATCGTTATCCTATTTTCTCCGTCAAAACTTGATGGGGACCACGATGGAAAAGGTAACGCTGGAACAGGAGCTGGCCCATGTGAAAGCGTATCTGGAAATAGAGGAAGCGCGTTTTATCGACAAACTGCAAGTCCACATTGATGTAGATCCAGCCGTACTGCAAGAAACGGTGCCGCCGCTCACCTTGCAGCCGCTCGTGGAAAATGCGATAAAACATGGCATCCGGGATATGGAGCGAAATAGTGTAGTGCGGTTGATCATCCGGGATGTTGGAGACGCCATAGATATTATCGTGCAGGACAATGGAAAGGGAATCGCGGAGGAAAGACGAGTGCTGCTTGGCGCAGAAAAGATGGAATCCGATTCGGGTACCGGCATGGGGCTCTACAATGTCAACCGCCGATTGCTCATGACGTTTGGCAATCAGTCTGCACTGCATATCGGAAGTGAAAAAGACAAAGGGACGGAAATTTCATTTCAAATACCGAAGATGGGGGTGGCCGTATGAACCGGACGATTCGTGTTGTTGTAGTTGATGATGAACGGTATGCGCGCGAGGAGCTCGCATACTTACTCGGGAAACATGCATTCATCCAAATTGTGGGCGAAGCGGATTCGGGGGAAGTGGCGATCATGAAGGCGATTCAGCTCCAGCCGGACGTTCTGTTCCTGGATGTGGAAATGCCGAAAATGTCCGGAATGGAAGCGGCCAAGGCGTTGCTTGGATTGAAAAAAGTGCCGCTTGTTGTATTCGCTACGGCATATCCCCAGTTTGCGGCGGAAGCGTTCCGAATTAACGCCGTAGATTATTTATTGAAGCCGTATGAGGAAGAACAAGTGACACAAACGATTATCCGCATTCAAGAGAAGCTGATGCCAAAAGAGAGTCCTGATTTGCGGTTGGGGAAGCTGGCCATTGAACTCGATGGAGAAATCGATTACATTCCGATTCAAGACATCTTATACATGTTCCGGGATGAGAAATTGACGAAGATCATCACAATACAGAAGGAATATGACGTGAGGATGACGCTCAAGGAGCTGGAAAGCCGGTTGTCCTCCTATTCCTTCTTTAGAATTCATAAAGGATATCTCGTCAATTTGCTTCATGTCAGGCGTTTGACGCCATGGTTTAATGGGGCATACCAGCTGGAAGTCGAGGGGCGTGCCGAGAAATTGTCGGTGAGCCGCAATTATGTCCGGGATTTACGGCATCGTCTGGAACTAACCTGAAATACACGATAATCTACCATTCTGGCATGTTGCGCTGATTTCAAAGCATCTTATGAAAATATGTCCTATTGTAGGAAGATTTCCTCTAAACTGAATGAAACCGCTATCATTTGGGGAAGGGGAAGATAGGTATGATGACGTTTTTATTTGGTATTTTATTATTGATTGTCGGTTATTTCACGTACGGTAAATTTATCGAGAAAATGTTCGGCGTGAAGGAAGACCGTGCGACACCAGCGTATACGAGTGGAGATGGGGTCGATTATGTTCCGATGAGCACGAAAAAGAACTCGCTCATTCAATTATTGAACATTGCAGGAGTCGGCCCGATCTTTGGACCGATCATGGGTGCGCTGTACGGGCCGGTCGCTTTTATCTGGATCGTCTTTGGCGCGATTTTTGCTGGAGCCGTCCATGATTATTTGACTGGAATGATTTCCATTCGTAACCGGGGTGCGCATTTGCCAGAACTGGCAGGGAAGTTCCTCGGCGGGTTCATGAAGCACGTTGTCAATGCGTTTGCTATTCTTTTGTTAGTTCTAGTAGGTACCGTGTTCGTTTCGGCTCCTGCCGGATTGCTGTACTCACTGATGAACGGCTGGATGGCGATGGGGATTATCGTTACGTTAATTTTTGCGTATTATATTTTCGCTACTCTCTTGCCGGTTGACAAGATTATTGGAAGGCTTTATCCGATTTTCGGCGCTTTGCTTATCATTAGTGCTGTCGGAGTCGGTGGAATGATGATTATTAAGGGTGTTGATATTCCAGAATTGACACTTGCGAATTTGCATCCTGATAATTTGCCGATCTTTCCACTATTGTTTTTGACAATATCTTGCGGTGCGTTGTCTGGTTTCCATGCGACACAATCGCCGATTATTTCTCGGACAACACAAAAGGAAGGCCAAGGACGCAAGATTTTTTACGGCATGATGATCGCGGAAGCGATTATTGCCATGATATGGGCGGCAGCTGGCATGTCCTTGTTCAATGGTTATAATGGGTTGAACGAAATGTTGACGGCAGGCGGACCTGGTTTGATCGTCAGCGAAGCGTCTACCATGATGCTAGGTGCAATTGGTGGTACGCTGGCAGTTCTAGGCGTTATCGTGTTGCCGATTACTTCAGGAGATACGGCATTCCGAAGCGCACGGATGATCATTGCGGACTATTTTAAAATATCACAAGTAAAAATGATAAGCCGTCTATGGATTGCAGTTCCGATGTTTGTCATTTCTATAGCATTGACACAAGTGAATTTCAATATCTTATGGCGTTACTTCTCATGGGCAAACCAATCGACTGCTGTTATCGCTTTGTTTGTCGGAGCTATGTACTTGTTTATTGCAGGCAAGAATTATTGGGTTGCTCTTATTCCGGGGACGTTTATGCTCATGGCAACAAACACCTATATTTTGAACGCTAGCATTGGGTTCGGCTTGCCGATGAACGTTGCATACATTGGAGCAGGTGTCATTTCCTTCTTCATTGTCGCACTGTTTTTTGCAGCGGCCATTCGGGCTAGAAGAGCACAGATTCCACTAGAGGAAGACATTTCGAACTGGAAAGGTGCAACACAGTAATCAATCCTTCACATGTACGAAATGAAAAAGAGGCAGGCGTTGTCCAACAGCGCCGGCCTCTTTCTTGTTTGTTAACAAAAACGTGTCCCTTACATATACCAAAGCAGATCCGCCTTCATCTTCTTACCTTTTGCACTCTTCTTGTCGACGACCTGCCACTGGCCATTTTCGTTTTTCAGTACATATAGCATATTGGTTCCATCGGATTTCTTAAAGACAATATATCCTTCCGTCTCTTTCAAATAGGTAACAGGCAGGATGACATTTTTATTCGGAGGCTGTATGCCGGGATTCAAAATGTTAATGACGATGTCCTCTACGATGGCTTGAAGTGTATTGAAATCATTATTTTGTTCAGCTTGGTACTGCAGCTGAGGGTACGTGTATTTTTCGAACGGCAAGACATTCAGATGAAAGGAGTGGGTAATATCCATTAAAACATCTTTGTAAAACTCATTGACCTTCCTTTCTTCTTCATCTCCTTCATGTTCCACTTCAACCAATGCAACACCGTCCGTTTGAATCTGAAACGTCATCTTTTCGGTTCCATAAGGTGGATTATCAGCGTTCTCAAAGGTTTTGATTTCCACTTGTACAGTAAAATCGAACCCTTCCTTTTGGTTGCGCTTCATGCTTACGATCGAGGCATCATTCAGTCGGTATGATTTTAAGTAACCATATTGTTGGATGATTCCTTCTGAAATCGAGGGGGCTAATGTGGTGAGAAACGCATCTTGAATCGTCTGGGACTCGATTTTCTGGTTCGCTTTCAACGTTTGAGGGAGTGCCAATAAAAGCATTCCGGCCAGCAATAACATCATGTATGTCTTTTTCATTGAGGATTTCCTCCTAAGTGGTGTTGTTCTTAGGATTTCCCATGAAAGCAAAACAATGCACAACTTTCGAACATATGCTTTTTCCTTGCGGCAATGCGATATAATGGTTGTATCCAAAAAACGTAGCGGGGGATTCGATGAAAAAGTATATAGGTGAAATAGGACTTTTATTGACAGCGATTATTTGGGGAAGCGGATTCGTAGGGAGTGCCATGGCGCTCGAATCATATACCCCTTATCAAATACTGGCAGGGCGGTTTTTAATTGGGGTCATTATTTTAGGCGTTGTGTTTTTCCCCAAGTTGAAAAAGATTTCAAAGAGCGTTCTCTGGAAAGGGGCCATTTTAGGTGTGTTCCTCTACATTGCATTCGCTTTGCAAACGGTCGGATTGCAGTACACGACGCCTTCTAAAAATGCATTTTTGACTGCAGTTAACGTGGTCATTGTCCCGTTTATCGGGCTGTTGATTTATAAAAGGAAGCTCGATTTGTTTGAAGTGGGCGGCGCTGTTTTGGCAATGCTTGGGGTGGCTGTACTGTCCTTGCAGCTGTCAGCCGATATCAATCTCGGCGATTTTCTTTCCTTATGTTGCGCAATTGCGTTCGCGTTCCATATCTTCTACACCTCTCGATTTGTGAAGAAGGAAGATGCCATCCATTTGACAATTGTCCAAATGGGGACTGCGGCCATCATTGGTTTTGTTGTTGTATTGGCTAGAGGAGAAACATCGTTTGACATGCAGCCGGAAGCCCTCACGTCGTTATTGTATTTAGGTGTATTTTCAACGACTATCGCGTTTTTATTACAAACGGTTGCACAGAAATTTATTTCTGAAACGAAAGCCGCCATTATCTTATCAACTGAATCGTTCTGGGGCATGGTGTTTTCCGTCATTCTACTTGGTGAAATTTTAACACTTCGCATGGGAATTGGTGCGATTTTGATTTTAGCTGCTATCATCTTGTCGGAAACAAAACTGGCCTTTTTGACAAAAAGGAAAGTGAAGCGGACTATCGGGTAGACGCATTTAAAGGGGATGAGGAGCATGGGGGCTATTACTATTGAGCCGATCACGAAAAGAAATTGGGGAGAGGCTATGGCAATCGGGGTATGTGATAGCCAGAAGTCGTTCGTCCCATCGGTCGCTGAATGCTTGGCGTTTGCTTATTTGAAGCCTTGGGATGAAGCGTTAGATCCATATGTTCTTTTAGTAGATAAAACGATCATTGGTGTTTTTTATCTTTCCTACACACCTGACAGCAAGGACAACTATTGGATTGGCGGATTTCAAATCGATAAGAGGCACCAAGGCAAGGGATATGGAAAGATAGCACTACTACAAATCGTGAAGTTTATAAAAGAGCGGCATCCCGCATGTTGCCTAGTTTCCTTGACAGTCGAAAAAGACAATCTGCATGCCATCCATTTATATGAGAAGTTCGGCTTTATCAGCGAGAACAAAGAAAATGAGTATGCAGAAGTGATTTATACGTTCGATTTAGAGAAAAATATTTTCGGAAACGAATTGACTCGTCCCTAACAGACAGGTTTAGAGTGGAATAAAAGGAGGGTGTGTATGCTGTCGATTGGAAAAACAGCTAAGCTCGTAGGGGTGACAGTGAAGACGATTAAACATTACGAGGACATTGGGCTCATCCAGCCGGCATTTGTCAATCCCGATTCGGGCTACCGCTTTTATTCGCAGCACGAGCAGCAACAGCTTGTCCGTATTCGAACGTTGAGGAGTTTTGGCGTTTCCTTGGCCGACATTTTACGCGAAGGGGATGATCAAATGGACTCGTTATTACGCGAGAGAAGACAGCAAATTGAATTGGAAATTCAGGAACTGCAAGGAACAATGGAAGCGATTGAACGGAAACTGACCAAGGGGGACAATCAAATGGAAACACGTATTGTGGAAAGTGGCGGATTTACAGTGAAAGGATATCAGGTGATCGGACCGGTATCGAATATTCCGGCGAAATGGGCCATTTTGAATGAGGACATTAAACAGCATGAGGTAGTTGCAGAAGAATCGTTCGGTGTTTGTTTGAAGATGGAAGGCGATACGATCCACTACATCGCCGGACTGAAAGAAGACTTGGCACAAGAGTTGTCGGGATCAGATGAAGTTGTCATCCCGGCAGGCCGATTCATTGTGGCAAAGGTCGAGGGTGGCATTCCGGGAATTCCAGCAACGTACGATGCGATTATTCAGATGGAAGATATTCAGCTGCGGGATTGCTATGATTTTGAACGATACGTCCATCCAGTCGGGGCAACGGAGGATGTTATTGAAATTTGGATGCCGATTGAGTGATTATTTGATATGAATAATAGTAAGGGATAAGCAGTCCGTATAGAAGCTGCTTATCCCTATTTATTATTCACCGTCCTGATACGTCACAGCCGTCCCAGTTGCGATACACATCATCATGCCTTCGCGAACGGTTTCAAAATCCAAATCAATCCCGATAATGGCGTTAGCCCCTAATCTTCTGGCGCGTTCCTCCATTTCGTTCAAAGCAATTTGACGTCCTTCCGCAAGTTTATCCTCATAGGCGGCACTGCGTCCTCCGACGATATCTGTGACAGAGGCGAACAAATCCCGGACGATATTCGCTCCCATGATCGCCTCGCCTGATACAATCCCGTGATAGGTCACAATCGTTTTACCTTGCAATACATTTGTTGTTGTCTGTAACAAAATCATTCCTCCTTTGTCTTCTTCTTTACGTCTCTAGTATAACGGAAGTTCCATAATTAAGAAATTTATTGAAATTCCTAAACTACCTCCCGTATAGTAAAGAAAAAGGGGGAATGGAAGATGGAAAAAAGGATTGAAACAATTGAAGGATTTACTGTATCGGGATTTGAAATAAAGGGGCCAGTCGAGGAAATCTCTGCATTGTGGGACAAGTTGAATGCTATGTTGTGTGACAAAGAGATAGCGGCAGATGATTCATTTGGCATCACGATGGCTATCAACGGTACAGAATTTCATTACCTGGCAGGTGTTAAGGCCGAATGGACGAAAGGTGTAGAGGGCCTGACAAGCCTTACAGTGCCTGGCGGCCGCTTCATCGTCGGAACAGTAGAAGGGGGAATCGAGATGATTCCGGCCATGTTCGATACACTGATGCAAACACCGGATGTTGAAATGCGTTATAGTTACGGGTTTGAGCGTTACATTCATCCTGACCCGTCAAAACCCTATGAAACGGAAGTGTGGGTTCCGATCGAGTGAAAATTTCGAATAAAAAATGGAGGGATCCAGATGGTTACGATTGTACTCGCGCCCCATCAATTGAAGTACGCTGAAGCGATCTCAACGCTGTCGTCTGTTCCAGAAATACGGGATGCATTAGGGCTGAGTGTGGAGCAGACATCCAGAGAGGGGACGGAAGGTTTTATAACGTTTATTCAGGAGCAGGAAAACGAGGGGAAGCAATATTCGAGAGTCATACTGGATATTCAGGAAAACGTCATAGGCGTGATTACACTGAAAGAAATAAATCCAGTCAAGAAAACAGGGCATAACGGTACGTGGATTGGATATCCCTATTGGGGAAAAGGATTCAACGAAGCAGCTAAGCGGAAGATATTATATACTGCCTTCACAGACCTTGACTTAGATATTGTTTTTGCAGGGGCGAAAAAGAAAAATGGGCGCTCACAAAGGGCACAAGAGAAGCTCCCTTATATGAAGTGTCATGTGGAAAAGGAATATCCTGAAGAACATAAGAACTTGGAAGCGCAGGTAGGAGAAGCTTGTATTCTGAATGTCATTGAAAAAGAGACATTTTTAAAGTGGTATCACAATAAAGATTGATTTCTCTATTGACTCTTACGTAACGTCATACTTTATTGTAAACAAGGAAGGGAGGCGACGGAAATTGAAAGTGAAGGAAGTGGCAGAACTCTCGGGGGTCAGTGTGCGAACGCTGCATCATTACGACGAAATTGGCCTGCTTGTTCCGGAGGACGTGACGGATGCCGGGTATCGACTGTATTCGGATGATAATGTGGCGACGCTCCAGCAAATTCTTTTTTTCCGTGAGCTTGGTTTCCCTTTAAAGAAGATAAAGGAATTGCTCGACCGTCCATCTTTTGACCGGCTGGAAGCATTTGAACTGCAGCGTGAGATGCTAGTGGCGAAGCGCGGCCAGTTGGATGCCATGATTGCAACGATTGACAAGACGCTGCGGGCAGAGAAAGGAGAAATCAAAATGACGAATGAAGAGAAGTTCCGAGGATTTGATTTCAAAACGAATCCTTATGAACAGGAAGCGCGTGACCGATGGGGAAATGAAGCAGTAGATCAGGCAAATGAACGGATTGCAGGTATAGAAGAGGAACTGCAGGATGGAATGAATCGGATTTACACCAAGCTTGCCGAATTGCGAACTGTCGATCCTGCGTCTGAAGAAGCGCAAGAGGCAATCGGGGAATGGTTTCACTTCCTGAACCGGATGGGACATTATTCGCCGGAGGCATTTGCTGGGTTGGGTGAAATGTATGTAGCAGATGAACGGTTTACAAAAAATATTGATAGATTTGGTACGGGATTAGCTGCTTTTATGCGCGATGCGATGAAAGTGTATGCGGACCGCCAGTCGTAACAGAACGGGCATTGCCGCTTTAGGCAGTGCTTTTTTCAATAGAAGCATTTTGGCAATCGACAAATAATAGCGGATGTACTACGATATGGATAGTATCGTAGGAAAGGGGCGGGGGAAAAGGTGTCAATCCATTTGATCTTGGGAAGAACGATCGGAAATGAAAAAATTATTAAGCGGCTTCAGGCTGAAGGGAACCACGCTATTATCGTTGTCGATGAAGCGCATAGCGGACCGCCGATAGATGAGGGAAGTCTCCTCATTTATTCGCCTAATGATGCAGCCAAATATGTAAAGATGCACAAAGATGTAATCATCCATGCTTATCGTTGCCGCTCCCCTATTATGAATATTGATCGGTATGAATTTTAAACGCAGCCAAGTTCTGCGTTTTTTTATCCCCTCCAAGATTAGTTCGTTAAGCGAAACTCTTTCGATAGATGAAACTTCTTCCACCTGCAAAACGTATAATAGAATAGATAAACAAACGGCATGCAACTACGTCCGGAGTTGTAGAGAATTTCCGCCGATAGACGGTTTAGGTTCCCAAATGGTTGGTGCATACTGGTAGAGAGATAGACGAGTTAGGGGTTGGGATTATGGGGAAATCCATATATATCGTATTGACGGATACAGGAACGTTGCTCTCCAAAGCGATCGGCATGTACACGAGGAAGGACTTGAACCACGCCTCGATCGCATTTGATGAACATTTGACTGACATATACAGCTTTGGCCGGAAGCAGCAATACAATCCGTTTATCGGCGGTTTTGTAAGAGAGAACGTTACAGACGGCATATTCCGGGACGCTGATTGCGCCATTTATCGTTGTGAGGTCTCGACGGAGGCTTACATGCGGATCAGGCAGAAAGTCCGGATGTTTGAGTTAAATCAAAAAATGTATAAATATAATTTTATTGGATTGTTTGGTGTAGCCTTGAACAAGGAAATTAGGCGGAAACGCGCTTTCTTCTGCTCGCAATTTGTCGCAACTGTCATGCAGGAGAGCGAAAATCACCGTCTTGGCACGACACCATCTTTGACAATGCCACACCACCTGGTGGATATGCCTCATTTGGAATTGGTGTATGAAGGCGAGCTGCAACATTATTTGAATACCACTAGGGGTCCGGTGGAGGCTCCGATCCGGATTGGGCTATTGAAAAGCCTGGCGTTCCGGCTACTTGCATAAAGAAGCTTCTTCTTGCCAAGGGGAGGCTTTTTTCGTTTTCGCATTTTGTGCGAATCCGTGCGATAATGGGAAGAAATGAAGATTAAAGGATGACACGATGACAAAAACAATAGATGTACAAGTAAACGCACAAAGTACGGCGGCATTTAAAAAAGGCTATCCACTGATCCTGAAGGATGCCGTAGTCCAGCCAGAGGTCTTAAAAGAAGAAGGAACGATTATCCGTTTAGTGGACAAGTACGGGAAGTTTATCGCAAAAGGCTATTATGGCAATCAAAATAAAGGTGTCGGCTGGGTGTTGACCCGGAAGGACGAGGAGCCGATCGACTTTGCGTTTTTCGAATCACGCATGAAGTCCGCATTTGCAAGACGTGAACAATTGATGGAAGACCCCGAGACGAATGCGTTTCGCCTTTTTAATGGAGAAGGGGACGGAATCGGCGGCCTGACAATTGACTACTTCGACGGTTATTACGTAGTCAGCTGGTACAGCGAGGGCATTTACTCAATGAAACACCACGTATATGGCGTGCTGGATAAGCTTGTGGAATATAAGGCGATTTACGAAAAGAAACGCTTTGATGGGAAAGGCCAATACGTCGAACAGGACGATTTCGTAAAAGGAACCCCGGGTGATTTCCCAATCATCGTCAAAGAAAACGGCATGAACTTTGCCGTGGACTTGAATGACGGGGCGATGACCGGAATTTTCTTGGATCAGCGTGATGTCCGAAAATCAATTCGCGATAATTATGCAGAAGGTAAAAATGTTTTGAATACATTCTCCTATACAGGAGCATTTTCCGTTGCAGCGGCACTTGGCGGTGCAGTCAAGACAACGAGTGTCGACTTAGCGAAGCGGAGCTTGCCGAAAACAATTGAGCAATTTAGCGTGAATGGAATTGATTACGAACAACAGGACATTAAAGTAATGGATGTGTTTGACTATTTCCGTTATGCAAAGCGCCATGAGTTGAAATTCGATCTCGTCGTACTAGATCCGCCGAGCTTTGCCCGTTCGAAGAAACACACATTCAGCACAGCGAAAGATTACCCGGCCCTGTTGCAGGATGCTATTGCGATTACTGCAAAAAAGGGTATCATTGTCGCTTCAACAAACAATGCAAGCTTCGGCATGAAGAAGTTTAAAACATTTATTGAGAAAGCATTCAGCGAATCAGGATCTACGTATAAGATCTTGGAAGAGTCCTCACTGCCGAAAGATTTCCGCACGAACCGGGACTTCCCTGAATTCAATTACTTAAAAGTCGTTATTTTGCAGAAGTTGAAATAAGGTATGAAAACCATCTCCGAGAGGAGGTGGTTTTTTTGTGTGCTCGGAGAGAAGGGAAGGAAAATGCGTGGGCTGTAAGTGAAAACGCATATGAAAACAATCTACTAAATTCCGAAACTTACGAAACCTTAACATAGGGAGGATATGGGCTTAACAATTGGACCGTAGAATATGGGCTGTAGGGAGGCAAGCCATGGAGGTGGGGTTGACTGTAAAGATGAAACCCGTTTGCAGCTTGTTCATTCAAAAACTACCAATCAATCAACTGGAGGGAACAAATTGAAAACCATTTGTAGAATGCTTGGATTGCTGGCGCTGATGATGGTGCTTGGCGCTTGTGGAGACAAAAAGGAAGAGAAGGCAAGTTCGGAACACAAAGTGTCGGCGGATAGTGGCAGGACAGAGATTACGTATTGGTATGCATTCGGAGATAAAATCGGTGAAAACAATGAAAACCTCGTCAAGATGTTTAATGATTCGCAAGATAAAGTGCTGGTAAAAGCAGAGTTCCAAGGAAATTATGCCGATTTGCATTCGAAGACACAAGCGGCATTTGCTGCGAAAAATGCGCCTGAAGTGACGTTGAATGAAATTGCTTCCATTGGTGTGTTTGCACGCTCCGGCATGACGGAAGATTTGACGCCTTTCATCGAGCGGGATTCGGATATTATGTTGAATGACTTTAACCCAGGGTTGATGGGCAACTCGTACGTGGATGGGAAAATCCATGGACTGCCGTATTTACGCAGTACACCGATCCTTTACATGAACGTCGATATGCTGAAGGAGGCGGGACTTGATCCGGCTGGACCGAAGAATTGGAAGGAATTCGAAGAGTATTTACGCGCATTGACGGTTGAAGGAAAGTCTGTCGGGATGAGCATGCCAGTCGATATTTGGTTCTTCGAGGCATTTGTCGGAGCTGGTGGCGGCGACATGTTATCTAAGGATGAGAAACAAGTGACGTTTAACGGCGAAGCGGGCGTAGAGGCATTGGAATTCTGGAAGCGTCTGTCCAGCGAAGGTGTTTTGAAGATTCCGGCTGGTGATGAGGCGTCCGCGCAGGCGGTCCAAGACTTTGCCAACGGCCGATCTGCGATGATTTTCGGATCGACAGCTGGCCTGACGAACAACTTGTCCATAGCAAAGGAAAATGGTTTTGAGTTAAATACAGCATTTATGCCGGCAAACAAAGTAAATGGTGTGCCGACTGGTGGTGCAAACCTTGTCATGACGGCAGGACTGTCTCCAGAAAAGCAGGAGGCGGCATGGGAATTCATTAAATGGATGACAGCGAAAGAGCAGACAATCTATGCGAGCACCTACACAGGCTACTTGCCGAGCAGATTATCCGCTGTGAATTCAGAGGAGATGCAAAATCTCTATAAGGAAACGCCTCAATATAAAGTGGCCGTCGATCAGCTTGAGTTTGGAAAAGCGCGTCCAATGGCAGACAGCTACCCGGAAATCGCAACGATTTTACGTGATGAAATCGCCAGATGCCTATTGGAAGGTACATCGCCAAAAGAGGCATTGGACCAAGCGGCTTCACTCGCCAACCCACTATTGAAATAAAGGCGCTCGGGGAGGCTGCCCTCCCCTTGCTTATTTAAAAAGGAGATGATCATGTTGAACTGGCTGGATGAATTGAAAGTGGTCATATTCGATCTGGATGGAACGTTATATCAGGATGATGCATTTTTGGGCCGCTATCTTGCCTATATGCTGGAAGGGACTTTGGATGAAACAGAAGCTGCAGAAGTCGTCATGGAAGCATACGACATACTGGATGGAAGTCACTCTGTTCCGTTTGGATGCTTTTTTGACCGTCAGCAACATGTTGTGTACGAGCATGAGAATTTCGAACCGACAGCCAGTTTTACATGGGAGGGACTGAAGCAGGAGGGGAAGGAAATCGACCCTGCCTCATTGTTGTTCATTGGGGATGTGTGGTGTGTTGCACATGTCTATGCAGAAAAATACAAGGTGCCAGTAGAGAAGCGGGCGAGTGCGTTTGAAAAAGTCCGTTATGAGATGATTCGCCAGCCACATGGAATTCGCCTGCATTCCCCTTTATTCGAAAGCATCCGGGCAATGAACGTAGAGCGGAAAATTTTCATGACGAATACACCGGGGGAAACCGGCCCTGCATTCGTTCATTATTTAAATATTGGTACGCTGTTTGATGATTTCGTGTTTGATGCAAGAAAACCGGTCGGCATGGAAAACATGTTCAAGAAACTGATGGAGGAAGGGTACGCTCCTCATGAGATCCTTTCAGTCGGAGATAATCCATTCAATGATTTGGCGCCAGTGAAACGCTTGGGCGGACGGACGTGCCTTATTTCACCGTATACCCACTTCGGAGGTCATGCGTGGGATGTGGCGGTACAGACCGTGGAGGAGCTCGCCGCCTTTTTGCGTCAACCCTCCGCAGTGAAATTATGATTGGAAAAAGGAGATGAACGACAGTGGCGGAAATCAGGCTCGAGAATGTCGTGAAACGATTTAATGAGGATGAAGTGGTGAAGAACTTGAATCTGACCATAGCAGATGGGTCATTTACAGTGATCGTTGGCCCTTCCGGATGCGGGAAATCGACTACGCTTCGAATGATTGCCGGCCTGGAGTCACCGACGAGCGGCGACATTTGGATCGGCGACCAGTGCGTCACGAATGTGGAGCCGGGGAAACGAAACATCGCGATGGTGTTCCAAAACTACGCTTTGTATCCGACAATGACGGTGCGAAAGAATATTGAATTCGGGCTGGTGAATAAAAAGGTTCCGAAGGCAGAGCGGGAAGCATTGATTCAGGAGATCAGCGACATTGTTGGTCTTACGGAACACTTGGACAAAAAGCCGCAGCAGCTTTCGGGCGGACAACGGCAGCGGGTGGCATTGGCCCGCGCGATGGTGAAGAAGCCGAAAGTATTCATTTTGGATGAGCCGCTATCCAACCTTGACGCGAAATTGAGGGGACAGATGAGACGTGAATTGATCCAGCTGCATAAGCGGCTTGGTACGACATTTATTTACGTGACACATGATCAGGTGGAAGCGATGTCGATGGGCGACCAGATTATTCTTTTGAATAAAGGCGTTGTGCAGCAGATGGATTCCCCGATGAATATGTATCATGATCCGAACAATGTATTCACGGCAGAATTTATCGGTACCCCGGCAATGAACATTTTGGAGAGGGAGCGCCTTGAAATTTTCCTCCCGAGTCTTATGGACCGTGTCCGACACGTTGGTTTCAAGCCAGAACATGCGCATATTAGCGCGGAGATGGAGAAGATGCCAGATCATCTGGTAATGAAAAGTGAAATCATTACAACCGAGACGCTCGGAGCGGAGACGATCTATACGGTTGTGAATCAAGCCGGGACAATGAACATCAAAAGTTTTACGGAGCCGATCACGGATACGCAGAAAGTATATATCGCCATTCCGTTTGATCAGTTGTACTTCTTTGACGAGAACGAGCAACGAATCCGCGCAACGGAAGTCGATATGGAAGCTCCGATGCCGGCAATGGTCGGAGGGGCTTGAGATGAGCTTAGGAAAAGCAAGGCCGTACATGATGATTTTCCCCGCCATTTTGGTATTCACGCTATTTTTCATTTATCCAATCGGCTACATGATTTATCTAAGCTTCCATGATTGGAACTTCATCAGCCCGGATAAAAACTACGTCGGTTTTAACAATTTCACGGCGCTGTTACAGGATGCCAAGTTTATGCAGGTGCTTCGCAACACGTTCATTTATTCTGCGTTAACCGTTTCACTCACAATCAGCATTTCGTTGCTGCTGGCCTTGTGGCTGAACCGGAAAGGCGCTATGTATGGATTTGTGCAAGGGGCAATTTTTAGCCCACATATCATTTCCCTCGTCTCCATTTCTATGCTGTGGATGTGGCTGATGGATACGGATTACGGCCTGCTCAATTGGTTCTTGAACCTATTTGGCATTTCGAATGTGCCGTGGCTGACAAATCCGAAGACGTCGTTATTGTCGCTTATTATCGTGGCGGTATGGAAAGGGATCGGGTATTACACGCTCATTTTCATCGCCGGCCTGCAAAGCATACCGAAGGATATATACGAGGCTGCAGCACTGGATGACACAAGCAAAGTGCGGACGTTTTTCAAATTAACGCTGCCGATGTTATCGCCTACTCTATTCTTTTTAACAATTATCGGGTTGATCGGCTCATTCCAAGTGTTTGAAACGATCTCCATCATGACAGGCGGCGGCCCGATTAATTCGACAAACACGATCGTTTATTACATTTACGAAAACGGCTTCCGTTTCTTTAAGATCGGTTATGCATCGACTGCAGGTGTTCTGTTGCTTGGCATTATCGGCGTCTTTACCATTCTATATTTCCGGTTATTATCCCGGAAAGTCCATTACCAGTAAGGGGGCAGAGAGCAGATGAAAAAGAATCCGCTATGGAAGGTCCTCAATGGCATCGGGTTGCTGATTTTAATCACTATATTCGCACTGCCTTTCGTCTGGATGATTTCCACCTCGTTCAAGACTTTGGGGGAGACGATGGTGTTTCCGCCAAAATGGATTCCAGACAGCCTGCTTTGGGAAAATTTCTCGAAGGCCTGGAATTCCGGTCCGTTCTTAAAATACTTTTTCAATAGCACCATTGTGGCGCTCGGTATTCTCGTGTTGCAATTTGCGACTATCATACCTGCTGCTTACGCGTTTGCCCGATATAAATTCAAAGGCAGCAATTTCTTTTTCGGAGTGACGATGGTGACATTGATGATTCCGACGCAGCTCATCTTTTTGCCGGTTTACTTGCAAATGAGTGCATGGGGTTTGCTTGACTCGTTATGGGCGCTCATCTTGCCATTTGCGTCAAGTGCATTCGGTATTTTCCTGTTGCGCCAGTCATTCAAGCAAGTGCCAGAGGAGCTGCTGGAGGCCGCACGACTGGATCAGGCGAGCGAATGGCAAATCATTATGCGGATCATGGTGCCAATGGCGAAACCGGTGTTGATCACCTTTGCGATGTTCAGCTTCATCGCCCATTGGAATGACTACTTTTGGCCGCTCGTCATGACAACGACCGATGCCTCGCGGACATTGCCGCTCGGCATTTCCAAGTTGCGTGAAGTGGATGGCGGTGTGGCCTGGAATATTTTAATGGCCGGCAATCTCATCCTTGTTGTGCCGATCCTGTTTGTTTTCTTCTTCGCGCAACGGCATATTATCCGTGCTTTTGTGTATACCGGGGTGAAGTGAGGAGAACAGGTTTCTCTTTATGAGTGTGATTAGTTTTTATGCGCGGGTGTAGTTGAGTTATGCGCGGGTGTAGTTGAGTTATGCGCGGGTGTGGTTGAGTTATGCGCGGGTGTGGTTGAGTTATGCGCGGGTGTGGTTGAGTTATGCGCGGGTGCGGTTGAGTTATACGCGGGTGTGATTTGGTTATGCGCGGGTGCGGTTGGTTTATGCGCGGGTGTGGTTGGTTTATGCGCGGGTGCGGTTGGGTTATCCGCGGGTGCCAGGAGGTTCGCGGGATTCCCTCTTTAATCAAAACAATCCCCTGGCGCGCAAAATGCTCTTGACCAATCAAGGTGTGGTTGAGTAGTTGGAACAATGGTATAACGCAATCCTGTTTGGTAAGCAATTCTTCATTCATTACATCCGAAAAGGGGTTATAGCATGCGAAGATTGGTTGCACATAGAGGGTGGTCGGGCAGGGCGCCTGAGAATACGATGGCTGCTTTCATGATGGCGCTCGGTAACGATACAGTTGAAGCGATTGAGTTGGACGTGCATTTGTCGAAGGACGGCGTGCCTGTCGTCATTCACGATTTTACGTTGGAGCGCACGACGGATGGAAGCGGGCTGGTCGGGGATCACACTGTGGAGGAGTTACAACAGCTAGACGCAGGTTGTTGGTTTAACGGGCGTTTTGCGTATGAGCGCATTCCGACTTTGGAGGATGTCCTGTTGCTAGCAAAGGGTAGGAAGCGCCTGTTAGTCGAATTGAAGCAGAAAGCCGGCTATTACAACGGATTGGAAGAGAAAGTGGTAGAGCTCATTCAACGCCATAGCATGACAGAGGAAGTGCTTGTCATTTCATTCGATCACCTGTCCTTGCAGCAAGTGAAAGCGCTCGACCCGTCCATTGCGGTAGGTCCCATCTTTCTTGGCCTGCCAACATTGATTGCCGAGCAGATCAGACAGGTGGAGGCGAGTTATATCGGCATCCATCATGAGTTCTTGTCGAAGGAATTAGTAGAGGCTGTGCAGCCACTTGGAATCGAGCTCGGTGTATGGACAGTCGATACTGCGCAGGATCTAGAGAGGCTGAACCAGCTTTCCGATTTACTTGTCATTACAACTAATTTTCCGGAGCGACTTGTAATTCAACAAGAGAAAGTAGGTGTCTAAATGAATCAGCTGATGATTTCGTTCGTCATCCCTTCTTACAATGAAGCAGGGAATATTGCCTCGGTCATGGATGCCATTGCAAAGGAAATGCGTCATCAGCAGGCCTATTTTGAAGTGTTGTTCGTTGATGATGGAAGTACGGACGGGACGATGGATGAAATTCGAAGTGTGCTTCTTACGTATCCTGAAGCAGAGTATGTATCTTTCACACGGAACTTTGGGAAGGAAGCCGCCATCTTGGCTGGCTTGCAGCATGCGAACGGGCAGGCCGTCATTATTATGGACGCTGATCTGCAGCATCCCCCTTCTTTGATTCCCGAACTACTGCAAGGGTTTGAGGAAGGATATCATCAGGTCGTTGCAAAACGGAACCGGAAAGGGGATTCCAAAGTCCGTTCCTTTCTGTCGAGCTCCTATTATCGTCTCGTCAACCAAGCAATCGATGTTCGCCTGAGCGACGGGGAGGGAGATTTTCGGCTGCTTAGCAGAAAGGCGGTCGATTCCCTGCTTTTATTGAGTGAAAGCAACCGTTTTTCAAAAGGATTGTACGCTTGGATTGGTCTCGAACAGAAGACGATTACGTATGAAAATGTTGTAAGGCAGCATGGCGAGACAAAATGGTCATTTGGAAAGCTGCTCAATTATGCGATCGACGGCATCGTCTCCTTCAATACGAAGCCGCTCCGTCTCTGCTTCTACATGGGATTGCTTTCGCTCGGGGCAGCGTTGCTATATATCGCCATTACCTTACTTGGCATATTTAAAAATGGCGTTGCTGTGCCGGGTTATTTTACAACCATCTCATCTGTCCTGTTCCTCGGAGGCGTGCAGCTCGTATCGTTAGGCATCATCGGGGAGTATGTCGGGCGAATTTACAATGAAACGAAAAAGAGGCCGCATTATTTGGTCGGCCAGTCGAGTACCGAAGTGAAAGGGAAACGAGATGTCCATGCGTCGATTCATCACTTATGAATTTAATAAATTCGCGCTCATCGGCATTGTGAATACAGGTGTATACTATGCCCTTTATTTGGCCGGTCTTCATCTTGTCCATGTACCATATGTGACGGCGCATTGGGTGGCTGTCGTTATAAGCATGATCGGTTCCTTCTTTTTGAACTGCTATGTGACATACGGAGTGAAACCGACATGGGCACGGTTTGTCCGTTTTCCACTGACGCAGGCTGTCAACGTGTTGGTTACATTCATCCTGCTATTTTTGCTGGTGGAATGGTTTGGCATGAACAGCAGTGCAGCTCCGATTGCGGCTCTATTCGTAACGGTGCCGATTACTTTCGTTGTGACAGGGAAGGTGTTGAAAGCAGCATGAATGGTGTTAAGCATCCGAAACTTATTGTCGGGATGGCTTGTCTTGCAGTGGCCATCCTAAGTCATCTCTTTTTCTTGACGGAGTATTTTCAAGGCAGGTACATGACAGGGCTCAATGACGGTCTTTCGCAAATGATCCCATTCAAGTATTTCCTATACAACTTATTCACGGAAGGCGAGTTTTTCTATTCGGAGAGCTTCGGACTTGGCGGAGGAGTCTTCTCGCAGTTAGGTTATTACTTCTCCACATCCCTCGTCTTCTATGTGACGGTCCTAATTACATTCCTTCTGGAAAAGATGGGCTGGATTTCTACACCGGATCTTTTTTACTGGGCAAATATCATACTCGTCATCAGTATTTTACGGATGACTTGCATTCTTGCATTGACTACATATTATTTTAGAAAGATCCATTTCGCTAAGCTTCCCGCATTTGTTGCGGCAGCGCTGTACGGAACGTGCGTCATGTACTTCCGCCACGTGACGTATTGGGAATTCTTTGCGGATGCGATGCTATTCCTGCCGTTACTTCTTATTGGCGTGGAATCCGTTATGCAGGATGGGAAAGTGCGCTGGTTCATTGCCGCGGTCGCATTGAACATGATCGACAATTTCTATTTTGCGTACGTGAACTTTTTGATTGCGGGCATTTATATCGTGTTCCGCTGGTTGTTTCCACTCTTTTTGGAGGAGACGAAGAAAGGGAAGCAGATCAAGCTGTTTCTGTTCGGCGGGCTAACAGGTGCGGGGCTAAGCGCTCCGTTTTTCATTCCGTCGGTATACGGTTATTTAAACAACTACAGGCCTCCTTTTGAAGATGCCATTCCGCTAATCGGACCCGTCGATAATTTGCTGCTGCACGGACGCCTTGTCATCTTGCCAGCATTTGTGCTGCTTTGTTTATTCATAGCTCCTCTATATAAAAAACGGGCGTTCCGCTTTTTTGCCGTGCTGACGATCACATTATGCGTATTGCATTACAGTCCGATGGTCGGAAGTCTTTTCAACGGGCTGTCCGCTCCGCAATATCGGTGGGAACACTTCCTCGCTCTTGCAGCAGGCGGCGTGGCAGGAGCGGCTTTGCATCATTTAAAACTGGTCAGGTGGCGAGATCTGTTGATTGCCATCGTCGCCAGCACTGCGTTGTATGGGCTGTTTTTTATTGCCGATCCAAAGCTGAAAATAAAGTTTTATGAGTCGTATTTAATCATTTGTGCTGCTGTGACAATGGCGATTTTGCTGTTTTACGTTCGAAGGCGGAAGCGCTGGGCATTTTGGATAACAGCCGGCTTTCTAATTTTCTCAACACTCCTTACGGCAAACATGTTCCAGCAGGAGAAATTGACGTATAGAGATAACGGGAAAAATAAGGGACCCGAGTATGGCATCACGCGAGAGTACATGGAAAGTGAAGAATACTACGGAGTCGAACAGCGAACATTGATCCGCAAATTGCAGGAGATGGAGGATGATCCGCAAGCGCGTATTGATTGGATGGTCGATACCCGCAATAATACGCCGATCGTTCAGGACTTCAAGGGGCTGAGTGTCTATTCGAGCATTTTGAATAAACATCTGTTGTATTTCTATTTAGACGATCTTGCTATTGATATGAGGCGGGAAAGTGTAAGCCGCTATGCCTCTCTTGGCGACCGTGCCAACCTGTATGCCATATTGAACGGGTCCTATGTAATTCGGAAAGTTGGGGAAGAGAAGCTTGTGCCGTTTGGCTTTAAGGAGATTGCCCGAGAAGGGGAGTATGTAGCGTATCAGAACGAGTACAGCTTGCCATTTGTGCGGACGACTTCGGCTTTATACCAGGAAAGCGACTTGGAAGGGGCGCCTGCGCTTGTGAAGGAGCAGGCGATGCTGCAAGGGATTGTGCTGGAGGATGCTGAAAGCCGAACATCAGCTTTTCCGGAACTGGAGAACTTAATAGATCGTGCAACGCTGGAACCGGTGGGCGGCACATATGAAGATGGCGTACTTGACGTAACAGAAGAGAGTGGAGGACTCGACGTTATAGTGAATAAGTCGGAATTACTGAAAGAAGATGTATTTCTATCGTTCTTCATTCAACGGAAGAAGAATGACAAAGACTATTTGATGATGGTCAATGACTTTGAGACGGAACGGAAGAAAAATGATTCCATCTATCGAACGAATGTGAATGAACTGACGATCCGTGTGCCGGCAGAAGAGCAGATACGCCTTCGCGTCCCGAAAGGCAAATACGATCTGCGGGATTTTGCGTTGTATACAGAAGACTACGAGATCTTAAAAGAAGCGAAAAAAGAGAGCGTAGACAAACCGCAAGCCACTGTTACATGGAATGGACATCTTGCGAGTGTGAAGGTGGATAATGCCAAGGGAGACTCGCATGTGGTGCTGCCAATTCCATATGAGCGTGGCTGGACGGCGAAAGTCAATGGAGTGAAACAGGAGATTCTCCGTGCAAACTATGCCTTTACGGGACTTGAATTAGAGGATGGAATGAATGAGATTGAGCTGACGTACTATCCGCCGTTTTTTAGAGAATCATGGGCAGTGGCGGGCGTCACGGCAATTTTGTTGGTGGGGATTATGTATGGGAGACGGAAAAGGGTTAGATAAAGGCACTTGGGCTTTGCCCCGAGTGCCTTACAAGTTTTTATTATTTATCCAGTGAATACAAAGCGATGACTTCTTCTGCGGTCATCATTTCATCGAAAGGCAAGAAACGGCAATACACTTCTTTGAAATCGACATCTCCGTCAAAGACATCCACCAGTTCAAATACATCTAGAATGGTGACGAAACGCCAAGTCGTCTGTCCGCCAACCGCATTTTCGTATGTGTCATCAACGAAGTGAGTTCGGATTTTGGCTTCAATGTCTTCTCGGCTCGTAGACCGCAGTAAGACAATCGTTTCCTCGAACGTTTTTGTATTGTCTTCATTTGGTACGACGATGGATTCAAGAAGAAGTTTGACTGAATAGAGTTTCATTGAAGAGTCCCCCTTTGAATATTCACCACGTTATTTTCCTAATGATTTTTTGTGGTTCGATGCTTTCCTCTTTCTCTGACTCCCTCATCTGCATTGTAAAGAAACTCATATTCAAAATTTGGTTGGTCGACAAATGTGATAAAGGCCATATATGCATTCCTTCGTTCATCCTTCCAGCTGAATGCTGTATGAATTTCTTGTATATCAGATGATTGATAACCCATTTCGTTAGTTACATATTCAAGTACTGCTTGATGTGTTTTCATCAATTCTTTCTTGCTGCCATTAAAAAAGCTAGTTAGAAGAATGCCAAAAACTAAAAGTGCTAAAACTATCGTTGTCGAGAGAACTAGACGTTTTTTAGTCATTTTTGCAGTCTCCTTTCAATTTGGGCTTAGGGTGACAGTAGGAGTCTGCTCGGATTTCGGCAAGAAGCCTTCATAGCCTATTCTTCATAGCCAATAATAACTCCTTCTATTTCCTTCATCGGTAGTGGTCCAAAATCCTTGCTGTCCGTACCTCTCCACCAATGATCAACGAGTAGGAAAACCATACCGGCCTGAACTTTTACAGGGGCCATATCCATATTAAAATACTCCCTGAATTCTTGTTCAGAATCTTTGTTTTGTCGAGGCATAGTGTTGAAGTATTCTTCTTCTCCCATTCCGCGTACTGTTGCTTTTCCATAGAACGTATCCAACTTCTTGCCATCAATAAACACTTGGCCGCTTTTTATTTCAACCGTCTCACCGGGCAATCCGACGACTCTTCCGATGTACATCTTTGGAATGGCGGGATTCTTCTCAGATACAGAAGGTGGCATGTGATAATAAACAGCCTGCCCGCGTTCTAAGCTGTATGTGTCTGGTGAAACGACAAGCTTCCCATGTTCATGGCTTTCAAAGTCATGGTTGCCACTATCCATCGCGTCGGAGCCCCATTCAATCAAGAATGTATCTTCCGTTTTTTCAGCTGATTCGAGCCGTCTCGGTGTAACCTCGTCTGTAATCGATCCTTCCTGATCCATGTATGTTGGAGTGGAAAATTCAATGCCATCTTCCCCGACATATCTGCGTGGGCCGAATTTCTTTAATGTATACTTGAAAGAACCTGAGGCAGTAATGGTATATGTGTCACCACTATTTGTAACGGTATAATTCGTATACTCTCCGGGAACTAAAGCTGGCTCCTTTATTTTATATCCTCGAAGTGCTTCCTCTTTATCCGCCTTTGACGTTTGCATAATTGGAATAATGGGTTGATCCTTAATCGTGAAGCTGTCTTTACTAAATCCAATTACATAATGTGTAGGACTTGTTCGACTCGTTTGCTCTAGATAAACTCCATTCCAAGAGGAGGTTACATCTCCACCAAGTTTTGCAGATGTACTTGAAAAATTAATATATACTCCAACAAATACGGAACAAAGGACGATTAGCGAAATGATGGTGGGAAGAAATGTCCGTTGGCGAAATGTCTTTGGAGGACGTGATGGTTGAAACAAAAGACGCTGCACATTCTTCCGTTGCTCAGTACTTGGCTCAAATGCCTTTTCGAGCTGCTTCAATTCTTGGAAAATCTCATTATCGGATAAGTGTTTCATTCGTAAACCCGCCTTTCTCTAATTCTTTCTTAAATGCCGCAAGTGCCCTCGATAAGCTCATTTTGACTTTTCCTTCTGAACAATTCAGGATAAGGGACGTTTCTTTTGTGGAAAACTCCTGTATTTTGCGAAGAATAATTACATGCTGGTAGCTTGGTTTCAACTGGCGCAGTGCCTCGTAAAATTGAGTTTGTTGTGCGTTGAGAAGGGCAATTTCCTCTGAGGACGGTTCATGTTTGTGGCTCGGCATAGGAAGGTCAAATAAAGATGTGAGCGGCCTTTTCTTCCGAAAATAACTCATCGTCGTCGTGTACGCGATACGAAAAATCCAAGTTTTGATGGAGGAGTCTCCCTTAAATTGATGTTCATTAACCATGACTTTCATAAACGTCTCCTGCGTCAAATCTTCAGCAGTATGAACATCTTTCACGAGCATGCAGATGTAACTATAGACCGCATCGAAAAAATCATTGAACCATTGTTCACTGGACATCACGTTCACCTCACTTATCTACTACTTAGACGCAAGATTTGTGATTTGGTAACGGTTAGTAATGATTTGTGAAATAATTAGCCTGAAACACAAAAAAACCGCCCCACTAACAGGGCAGTCTAGAATAGTTCGATTCATAAAACCGGGCTTGTCGGTATCAGAGACACGGCACAGTTGCGGTGCATGTCAGTTCCGCATGCGTCTGGCCGGTGTGTGAAGTGGTCGATGTTGTCGTAGATGAGCGCTGCATGTTTGCGCAGTTCGTCACTTTCGAGATCGATGGCTACGACAATGATGGCCTCGTCTTGGATGTTGATGAGGCGGAAGGACGGTTGGTCCAGGCATGCGGCCGTTTGGACGAATGTCCAGTTGTCTTCTTTGACGATGGAGTCGCAGTGCATATGGCCATTGAAAAACATGCCGATGCCTTTCTTTTGCTTCAGCAGGGAGCGCATGTCAATGTCGGGATGAATGGAGCCGTTTTCCCGTTCGGAACCTGTTGTTGTGTTATACACCGGATGGTGGGCGAATACGAGCAATGGTTTTTCTCCAGAATGTTGGATGACGTGCTCGAACCATTCCAATTGCTCGTCGTCCATCCAGCCGCCCCAGCTTTCGAAGTCGAGTTCGCGTGCTGTATCAAGAAAAGCGAAAACCGCTTCCTCTGTTTCGAATGAATGATAGCGTTTCTGGCCAGTCAATGCGAGCAATTCCTCTTTCGGCAATGTGTAGTTATCATGGTTTCCAAGGACGTGAATGAACTCACGGCGATCGCCGATCAAGGAAAAGATATTCCTCAGCTCGTGGGGCATGCCGTAGTTCGTCAAGTCACCTAATGATACATGGAGGTCGGCGTCCACTTGCAGAAACTGATCGATAAATTCCTCGTAGAATGCAGCACGGGCCTCAAGTAATCCCGGAATCCTCTCGTCGACGGCAGGGTAGTGCAGATCGCTGAACAATGCAATTTTCATGGTTTGGCTCCTTTCAAATTGTGATCAAGTTCATTGTAGGGGAGGAATATAAAGAGCGTGTTGGATTTGTGTTAATGGGTTGTAAATAATAAAAAACTTGCCAAGGGAGTACTTGGCAAGCGGGTTTATAGATCTTTTAATTCTTCATTCAGCTTCTTCGCCTGATTTTTAAAATAGATATAGAATGCTGACCAGATGCAGGCATAGAGCAGCACGAAGATGCCCAGCATGCCTAAGAATCCTTTCATTGAGAAGGGCACCCATCCTACAACGAAAGCAATGATGAAGTACAGGATGCTGACGCTGAGGAAATGGAGTACTGTCTGTACAGGCAATGTCAGTTTTTCATTATCAAACAGCAGAGGTGTCACGGAGAAGAACCAGCCGCAGAACATGGTGCCAAGCGCATTGGTAACAAGGATTTCCGAGTTTAGTGTCTCATGCTTTCCAAAATAGATTACCGCGAAGATCGTTATGATTGTCAGGAACGATCCGAAAAAGATCCCGAGCACACTTCTGATCCAGAATGTTTTCATCCGTTTTTCCTCCTGTTCATTTTCAACGCTTCTTTTATTGCATTGACGTATGTCCGCGAAACATATTCCTTTGCGCCCGATTTGAAATAAACGCATAACGTTCCGTTAAAAGAAGCCTCAAACCGGCTCAGTTCATGTAAGTTGGCGATGACGGATTTCGAGAGCCGGATGAATTTTGTGCTGGGCAGCAATTCCTCTAGCTCATATAGCTTTTCCCGCAATGCGAATGATCCTTCGCTTGTGACTGCGACGACCCCTTCCTTTTCTGTATGAAAGTAATGGATGTCATCCGGCTTTAAAATATGCTGCATGTCTCCGTCTCGTCCGACGAGAAATTCGGTCTTTTTCCCTTTGAGGAAATCAAGGATTTCCTTTATAGAATCATTCACTTCATTGCAGTGGATCGTCACTTTTGTCTCTTTGTAATCACTGTCGATGTCCAGTGTCACTTTCACCGCACTCCACCCCCAGAAAGTCTTTTATTCTTATCGTACCATGACTTACTTGCGGTTTTGGCGTCTTGTTGCAAAACGGAGGGCGAATAATGCCAGAAGAATACAGATGGCGATATATCCGATAGACATGACGGACGCACGATCCAGCAGAAACTGTCCATTCCAAACGGCAATGAAGAGTTGATTCATATGATAGAGTGGGTTTACCTCAGCCATGTATTGTACAAATTTAGGCATCATGTCGATCGGCATCGCGAAACCTCCCGTGATCAAGACAATTTGAAACGTGACGATGGAAAACACGAGCGCTCCATTCACCGTTTTAAAAAAGGAGAAGATGGCTGAAGAGAGGACGAGCAGAATCGCGTTGAACAGCATGAACAGTCCAAATGACAGAAGAACGTTGACCCATTGAATCGATAAATTGTAGACAAATACACCGAGCAAAGTAACAAACAGATAGCCGAAGCTTGTAACGATGATTGATTTCAAAATGCCGGAGAGCAAAAGTATCCGTTTAGGAACGGGAGCAAGTGAAATTCTCTTCTCGACGCCGCTTACCCGGTTCAAAACCTGATCAAATCCGAAAGAGAAAAAGACGACGCCGAACGAAATAAGCAAAATGAAGGACGGTGTATAGCTTTGTGCATAGCTTAAATTGCCGGCATAGGTGAAGCCTCCGTAAAGTGAACCCATGAACAGGTAGGTCGCTGGGGGAACAATTAAAGTGAACACGACGTAAAACAGTTCTCTAGAAAACATCAGCAAGTCATATCGCAATTGTGTAGCAATCATGTAAATTCCTCCTTATACTGCAACTTGAGTTAGATAAAACTCGTGAATTGATTTAAAGCCGGAAGCGAGAATTCCTTCCGTTGAATCAAATACTTCCGCCACCCCTTCGTTTAGCAACATGACCCGGTCGCAGTACAACTCGACTTCATCCATATTGTGCGTCGTCAGAAGGACCGTGCCACCCGTCCGTTTGTTGTACTCGGTAATATACGACCAAAGCATATTGCGCATATGCGGGTCCAGGCCTGTTGTCGGCTCGTCGAGAATCAGCATCTTTGGTTCCGATAAAAACGCGATCGCGAGGCTGACGATTTGCTTCCAGCCGCCTGATAGTTTGTCAAAATACGTTTTTCGATGGTCCTGCAGCTTGAAGTCAGCAATAATCGTTTCCACATCGAGAGGTGATTGATAATACGCTTTAAAAAGCTTAAGCAATTCAATGACCTTCAATGTCTTGTAAAACTGGGTCGGTTGTAGCACTGCTGAAAGCTGCTGCCTTATTTGCTCGCGCTGTTTATCAGTTGACTTGTTCAGCTCTTGGCCGAATAATCGAACCGTTCCTTGTTCGTACGATCTAAGCGTCAGCAAAATTTCTAGAAAGGTTGATTTCCCTGCCCCATTCTTTCCGATGATTCCAATGATATCTCCTGCATCTGCAGAAAAGTCGATTCCCTTCAGCACTTCCTTCGCTCCATATGCTTTTCGTAACCCCTCGACTCGAATGATTTCCAATGGTATCCCTCCGCGATTTCGTCTTTGTACTGCTACTATATCCAATCAAATCCTGTCATACAGCTGATTTTCGGTGACCCGCATGTTTTAGCCGGTCACATGCAGAAAAGGGCATGTTTGTTGCGGGAGGAATTAATTTCACGAAATCCAAACTTCCATGAGCTGCGTTTCGTTTACAATGTAGGAAAGGGGTGGCAATCGAATTGAATCAAAATGAACTGATCGAAATAATGGATCAGCATACAGAACATTTACTCCGCATCGCGTATTGCTATGTGTTGGATCTCCATGCGGCAGAGGATATAGTGCAAGAGGTATTTATCAAGTTTTATCGTAACCAACATAATTACGAAGAACGTGGAGAAGTCAGAGCCTATTTGGCTAAAATGACCGTAAATCGAAGCAAGGATTACTTGAGGAGCTGGAACTATCGAAAAGTACAGCTGCAGCATAAGTTTTCTCCGCAAGCAGGAAAGAGGAATTTGGACGGATTGGTTAAGAAAGAAGAACAGCAACTAATTGGAAAAGCTATTTTGAAGTTGCCGCTGAAACAGCGGGAAGTGCTCGTCCACTTTTATTTCAATGAAATGACCATTGCCGAGATCGCAAGCACTGTATCCATTCCGGAAAGTACAGTGAAAACACGGCTGACACGGGGGAGAGAGCTTTTGCGAAATCAGTTGAGAGGAATCGAATGGGAGGTGCTGCTCAATGAATAATTTTTTACCTCCGGAATTGAAAGATCTGTCGGAAAGCAAGCAACGGGTCATGCGGAACGTTTCAAATTCATTGGCACAAGAAACATCTAAAAGGAAATGGCCTTATTTGCTGATGACCGGAATTATTGTAGCTTGTTCCATGATATTTGTTTTCCAAGTCGTTCTCGACGATCAACAACCTGAAATGGGTAAGGAGACCCCTGCGGACATAGGGGACGCGCCTAAAGGGGAAGAGTCACCAATTGCCATCGACGACTTGTCAAAACCGGCTTTCACAGTAGAGCTGGGTAAGTTCTATCTAAATGGAGTGACGATGGGCGATTCACTGGAGGATGTCGTGGAACGACTGGGTGAGGATTATACACTGATTGATGATTTGGACGGTACAGGCGCGGACATGGGGCTGAATTATGACGGCAAACTCAACGTGTTTTTCTATAAAGATCAGGTGGAGACCCTTCTTTTCACTGATGTGGATTCCGAGTACGGTGAACAGCTTTATAAGGATTACGGTGGAATCAAGTTCGTGACAGATAACTCGATGCGGTTCATCTATTCAATGGAAACATCGTATCTTATCAAAATGGAGTTGGATGAAGAGGGGAAGCTGCTCGTGCGTCTTATGCAAAACTCCGATCCCAATTTTGCTTCCAATCCGGGTTTTACATTCCAGCCAGAGGTGCCGGGACATTCGGCTCGGATTGTATTGGATCCTTCCCAGCCTATCTTGTCAGATGCGAATGGATTATTTTATCTCCATGGCTTAACGTTAGGCGATCCGCAGGCTAAGGTCACCCAATACTTTGGCGACGACTATACTACGCAATACGAAGTGGAGGATGCTGATTATGCATTCGTATATGGTGAAGAGATGGAGTTCCGCTTTGTTTTTGGTAAGCTACAGTCCATTCGTTTCTTAAAAGTCGATGAATCATACTTTAACAGTGTACTTGCGGGGTATGAAGGCATCGATCTGTATTCGGAAGAAACTTCTCAAATGGTCAGCACGGAACATTCAAAGGACGGAGATTTAATTGTCAGTCTCCATTATGCCAAGTGAAATAGGAAGGAAGTGTCTGCTGGCGGGCACTTCTTTTTTCTATTCAATAAAAGCAGGAATTTTTTTGCTCCATCAGGAATAGATACGGGGTGGGGGTGACTTTGTGGTTTCATTACAACCAATAAAGAGAAGCAAACTGCGTATTTATCTTGGAAAGAAAGTATTTCGCCTGAAACGATATGGAGAGTGGTGGTGGGACGGCAAGCGATATGCCATAACGAGGGCTGAAGAAAAGCTTCCGCATGTCATTAAAAAGCATCGTACGCCATTGCTCCGCCAGTTGAAAGACGTGGATATGCAGCTTCAATATAATAAAATCACCAATTTAAAATTGGCGACACGCCGGGTGAATGGCATCGTCCTGCAACCGGGCGAGACGTTCTCCTATTGGCGGCTGATCGGCAATACGACGAGGCGTAAAGGGTATGTGGACGGGATGATTCTCCATTATGGCAAAGTGACCATCGGGGTAGGCGGAGGGCTTTGCCAGCTGTCGAATCTGATCTATTGGATCACGCTGCATACGCCATTGACCGTAACGGAACGGTATCGCCATAGTTATGATGTGTTTCCGGATTCCAGCCGAAGCCAGCCGTTCGGCAGTGGAGCAACATGCGCCTATAATTACTTGGATTTGCAAATTAAAAACGAAACTACTATCCCATACCAACTCATTGTCTACTTGACAGATACCCATCTGACCGGCGAGTGGCGGGCCGCATCGCCTGCGACACGTACATATGAGGTGTACGAAAAGGATCACCAATTCACCTTTGAATCATGGGGCGGCTATGTGCGGCATAACACGATTTTTCGGCATGTGTACGATCTGGACGGGAACCTCTTGGATGACGAATTCGTCACGGAGAATCATGCGATTACAATGTATGAACCGTTTTTAACATATGAGGGGGAATGAAACATGATTGTGATGATTAATGGGGCATTTGGTGCGGGGAAGACGACGGTGGCAACAAAACTGCTGGAACGGATGGATCATGCGCTGCTTTATGATCCTGAAGAAGTAGGTTATATGCTGAGGGAAATGATTCCGAATGAAGTGAAGCTGCCTGTTGAGCAGACAGGTGATTTTCAGGATTTCCTAATGTGGAAAACACTCGTCGTTGAAGTGGCGAAACAGTTAAAACAAACATATGGCCGGGACTTGATCGTGCCGATGACAATTTATAAAAAAGATTATTTTAATACGATTTATGAGGGCTTCTCTAAGCTGGATGAGGAGACATTCCATTTCTGTCTAGCGGCAGAGAAGCAGACAATTCATAATCGGTTGCTGGCCCGTGGCGAGGAGCCGGGAAATTGGTGTTTTGCGCAGACGGATAAATGTCTGGAAGGCTATCAGGATTCTTGTTTTGAGCAATTTATTCAAACAGATCATCGAGATGTCGAGCAGATTGTGGATTTGATTTGTGAAGAGATCGGGTTCATTCCGAAAGGAGACGGCGTGTATGTTGGGACTGAATAAAGACGTGGTTGCCTTGACGAGGCATGAGAAAGGCTGGCAAGCGCTATTTGTTCAGGAAAAAGCACTGCTGGAGTCACTTCTCGGCGAGCTGGCCGTTGATATTCAGCATATTGGAAGCACGGCGATTCGGGGAATCGCGGCAAAACCGATGCTCGATGTACTTATTGGAGTCCGAAGTTTAGATGACGTCACCAGATTTGACTTGGATGCATTAAAAGATGCGGACATCTATCGACTCAAGGCAGAAGTCGATGGGAAAGTGGTGTTCGCGAAGTTTTCGGATCTTCATGAGCTGACGAAAACCCATGTGTATCACGTAGTGGAACATGGAGGCGAGTGGTGGAAGGCCCATACATCTTTTCGGGATTATTTAAATGATCACCCGGACGTCGCGAAGGCATACGAAACGTTGAAATGGGATCTTGCCCGAAAATTTCCGGATAATGAAAGGCAATACTCGGACGCAAAGAAATCGTTTGTCGACCGGATTGTTGAGCTAACCCGATAATTTAGTAGAGCAGCCAAAATTCAAAGGCTGCTCTTTTCAATTGTATGAAACAGGAATAGGCGTAGAGTGAAAATATGGTTTGTGATATTCTTGTCTGAATTAACAATAAAAATAAGTAAACTGAGGTGGAAAGAATGATCAGCTTAATACGGGCGGATAGAACCAATTGCGAAGAAATACATGCTTTGCAAGTAAAATCCTTTCAAGCCTTGCATGATAAATACAAAGATACTTCCACAAACCCTGCTGCAGAATCAGTAGAAAAAATTATCAGCAGAATGAATCAACTTTTTACTGATTACTATTTCATTCAAATGAGAGACATAAATATAGGAGCTATTAGGATTGTTAGATTAGACAAGAATATATGCAGAATTTCGCCGATGTTTATCATACCAGAGTATCAGGGGAAGGGGTACGCCCAGCAAACCATTGTGGAAGTGGAGGCTTTATATCCTCATGCAAACCGCTGGCAACTTGACACAATAAAAGAAGAAACGAAGTTGTGCCACCTGTATGAAAAAATGGGCTACAAAAGGACGGGCAAAGAAGAGTCTTTGCAAAAAAATATGACCATTGTGTTCTATGAAAAATGAGCAATCAAGGCGTGAGAAACTCTTCATTTCTATTATAGATCAATCTCCAACAGTGTTTGGATTGGTTATCAAGTCACAATCATCATAGTAATTAGCAGTAGGGAACAAATTTTTGTGCCTTTGTTAATTCCGTTGTTAAAACGCTTGGAAATATTGGGGTTAATTTAGAAGGAAGACGAGAAATCTATTATGTCTTAAAAGATGGTTATTCCACTAACGGGTTAGTTGAATAACATAATGTATTCAACGTCTTATTTAGGAGGCATTACAATGAGATATAACTTAATGGGAGTATGTAAAACTTATCATGAAGAAGAGGGGTGGGGCTGGATTTCAATTGAAGACGAAGATGACGTTTGGGTACACTTCAGTAGTATTCAAATGGATGGGTTCAAATCTCTTAATAAAGGTGACGTAGTATCGTTTGACCTCGAAGAAAATCCCAATTTAAAAGAACAATCGCGTCGAGCTGTAAATGTTAAAAAGATAGTTAATAAGTTCAACTAGGTGGCAGTTTAGGTAAAAAGAAAAAAAGTGGGGAATAGGCATGAAAAAGGGGCTTATAGTATTTTTACTGGTAGTGAGTGTTTTCTTAAACATATACTATTTGGGGAAGGATTTTTGGGTAGGGATGCACACACCAAATGAAAAGGACAAGGTTCTTTTAGGTGAGATGGTGCAGCATGTTGTAGAAAGTGAAGAGTATCAAAACCTCGCTCAGAAAGAGAAAGTTTTTGCTATTACAACGAGTGTAAACCGAAATAAGGGTGGAGTATATCCGTTTCATTATGAGGTAACTGTGGAAACGGAAAAAGAGTCCTATATCTTTAACTGTAAGGATAAAACATGTTCGGAGATAGGAATTGGAGGCAATACATACTCAAGATACAGTGAGAACGATTCCGTACTACCGCTAAAGAAATAGGTAGAGCAGAGGATGAACATTTATAACGAACTAACGAGTGCATTTGTTCAAAGAAGAATATTACGCCACAAAGCGCTCAGAATTGAGCGCTTTTATTCGTTTTTTATATACCTATTTCACTATTAAAATTAATGCTGATAAGCTGTTATTTACAATGTTAATCATCATCAACCAAACCCGTTAACATTCAAAGGCTGCTTATCTTTTTTTATCGAACTGTAGAAAAGGGCAGGGAAACGATCAGGCTTTATGGAATAAATAGACTAAAGGGGGAATTGATATGGTGATCGCAGAGAGAGAGAAGATTTCCATCCGGGAATTGATAGAAGACGACAAATACATAATGACCAAATGGCTATCAGACCCGGCAGTACTGCAATTCTACGAGGGACGTGATCGGCCTGCTGATTTGAAGCAGGTGGAGGAGGACTTTTTTGGCGAACCCGATGAAGAAACAAGGTGCCTGATCATGTACGATCATGAGCCCATCGGGTATCTTCAATTCTACCCGATTGAGAAGGAAGAACGAGAGCTGTATGGCTACGAAGCGGGTGAAGTCATTTTCGGAATGGACCAGTTCATTGGCGAAACGGACTTCTGGAATCGTGGCATTGGTACGCAGCTTGTCCAAATGGTTGTCGATCATCTGATCAATGAACTTCATGCGAAACGAGTTGTCATGGACCCGCAAACCTGGAATGAACGTGCGTTGCGGTGTTATGAAAAATGTGGATTTCGGAAAGTGAAACTGCTGCCAAAGCGGGAGTGGCATGAAGGCGAGTTTCGGGACTGCTGGCTAATTGAATATGCAGCGAAGGCTAGGGACCGGGCTGCTGTCGTCATAGAGTTGGAGGGACAGTTGGCGCTCATCAAGAGGAAGAAAAGTGGCCAGGAATATTACGTGTTCCCTGGCGGGGGAATTGAGCCGGGAGAAAGCCCCGAACAAGCAGCCAAGCGGGAAGCATTTGAGGAACTGGGCGTGGAAGTGGAAATAGGAGAACGCGTCGGCCAAATTGAATACAACGGTACACAGCACTTTTTCCGGGCAGCTATCCGAGCCGGAACATTTGGAACGGGCACAGGCGAGGAATATGGAGCAGCACGCAATCGGGGAACCTATGAGCCGATGTGGGTGCCGATCGAAAGGCTGGACTCTCTTGATATTCGTCCGCATAGCATAGTGAAGGCCATACAAGCTGGGAAGAGGGAGACGACATGGAACGAGTAGATGCTTTGAAAGCAGCTCAACTGTTTATTCATCAATACTATCCGGATTGTACAGCCGCCCTGCTTGCAGGCAGCGTTGTACGGGGGGAAGCGACAGATACATCCGATTTGGACATCATCGTGTTCGATGACCATAAGGGGCCGTTTCGGGAATCGATTATCGCTTTTGATTGGCCGGTTGAAGTGTTTGTCCATAATAAGACCTCTTATCAATCGTTTTTAGATTCCGACATCGGGAGAGCGAGGCCATCTTTACTGCGCATGATTTCCGAAGGCATTGTTCTTGTTGATTCGGAGCTTGTTCAAATCGTTAAGCAGGAGGCCGATGAATTGTTAAAGAAAGGGCCTGCACCGTGGAGCGAACAGACGGTGAGAACGAAGCAATATATGCTGACAGACGCCTTAGATGATTTTCAAGGTTCGACGGATGAAGCAGAAGCGATTTTCATCGCGAATACACTTGCTGATCGACTGCATGAGTTTATCCTGCGCACGAATGGAAGATGGATTGGTGACTCCAAGTGGGTCGTTCGAGCGATGCGTGAATTCGACCCGGTATTCGCTGAAAGGTTTGTAACGGTGTTTGATGAATATTATCGCTCGCGGAATAAGTACGCAGTCATCGAGTTGGTGGAGGAAGTGTTAGCCCCTTTTGGCGGTCGGTTATTTGAAGGGTATTCGGTAGGGAAGTAAAGGAGCGGTCAGAGGGAACGAGAAATAGGAGGTGCAGAGATGACTTCGATTTCAGTTGATTGGTATGGGCATATCGTCCAGCTGACGTTTATGCGGCAGCTGATGCCGGAACGTGAATTGATTACGAGTGTGCACGCATTCTGCTTCCATGAGGAACAGCTGCTAATTGTGAATTTGAATGATCGGGGTTGGGATTTTCCAGGCGGCCATATAGAAAAGGGAGAAACCACCGAAGCGTGCCTCGAGCGGGAAGTGCTGGAAGAGGCTTATGTGAGAGGACCATCCCGTCTCCTCGGCGCCATAGAAGTGAATCATGATGCGAATCCACTGTGGAATGAATCAAGCCCCTATCCTAAAGTAGGCTATCAGTTGATGTACCGGATGAATATAACAGAATTCCTCCCCTTTGCGGGTGAACATGAATCGACCGAACGGCTGCTGATAAAACCTGAGGAAGTAGCCGACTATTATACAGACTGGCATGAAGTGTATGAAGAGGTTATGGAGGAGGCGAAACGGCATGCAGATCGAGCCTGTACAACCGAAACATATGGAAATTAGAAGGCTGGGCAACGCAGAGACGCCGCCTTATGACTTGCTGTTGCTTGCGGACCCCTCTTTGGTACTCGTCGAAAGATATTTGAAGGAAGGCGAGTGTTTCCTCTATGAAATGGATGGAGAAATCATCGGTGTCTTCGTCCTTCTCATGCTGAATCCTGAGACTGTGGAAATTAAAAACATTGCAGTAAGTGAAGCCATGCAAGGAAAAGGAATTGGCAAACAGCTGGTGCAGGCAGCAATACGGCTGGCTGATGAAATCGGCTATCGTAACGTTGAAATCGGCACAGGCAATTCAAGCGTGAACCAGCTGGCTCTGTATCAAAAATGTGGATTCCGGATCGTCGAAATCATTCATGATTTTTTCACGTTTCATTACAAGGAAGAGATTGTAGAGAACGGAATTGTGTGCCGGGATATGATCCGACTGCGAATGGAGCTGTCGTAAGAGAGAAAGCCGAGCGAGGGGAACTGACACAAATATGTCGGATGACAAAAGCTGCATCGCCACGTACGCTAAAAGTAACATAATGCGTGAGAGGTGGATTGTCATGAAACGTCTACTGGCAGCAGCCGTTCTGTCCGCGATCGTATTGACGGGATGTTCCTATGAGTATGCAAATGAAGACGGATACCGGATGGCCGTGATCAATGAAGGATTCCCGGTCCCGAAAAATGCGTATGAAGTAAAACCGGAAGACTGCACAACGGAAATTGCGAAATCAGCCAAATACAAACTGAAAAATATCGGTGACGCCGAAGGAACACCGCCCGCCGAATACTTGGCCGAAATCGAAAAGTGGGGTTGGACGGAACTGACGGATAAACGGATTGGCAATACTCATTACTATGAAAAAGAGGGCAAAATCATCTCCCTCATCATACAGAAAAATGTATTTGATGTGTTTGAAATGAGTGACGACGTGGATTTGTGAGTGGAGCAGAGAGCATTGGGGTAATGTCGGAGAGGTTTGATTGTTAAAATTTGAGTTTGAAGTTTGAACGGGGATAAACTAGGCTGAACGTCAGAAAACCGGAACGAACGCCAGAATCCGTGGTCGAACGCCAGAAAACCGGAGCGAACGCCAGAATCCGTGGTTGAACGCCAGAAAACGGGAATGAACGCCAGAATCCGCGTCTGAACGCCAGAAAGCCGGAGCGAACGCCAGAATCCGTGTCTGAATGCCAGAAAGCCGGAGCGAACGCCAGAATCCGTGGTTGAACGCCAGAAAACCGGAGCGAACGCCAGAACCCACGGGTGCCCGCCAAAAATCTTGGTTACCCGCCAAAACCTCGAGCACTCCGCCAAATAATGAGGTTGAGCGCCAAATAGTGAGCTGCACGCGCCAAATAATAGAGTTTATTGCCAAATTCCTATACGATGCGCCAAATCACATGGCGATACGGAAAAATCAGCTGCCATCCCAAGAGCTCACCCCGTGAAGCGAGAGAAAACGCTGAAACGAAAAAAGGCACCCCGTTGAACTGTAACGGGTGCGGTTGATGGGGAGAAAATGCAAAAACTCACACCAATTAGCAACTGAATTAGCGTATGATTAGCATCTAAATTAACAGTATAAAAAGCAAAAAATGCCCAGGTTATTATGCCTGTGCATTTTTTCATGTCCTATCTTTTATTTGCATTTGGAGTATAGTTATTAAGGCTTTAAAAAATGTGCCAGAACAGGCAGTGTAACTACTACAAATACACTTTGGAAAAATGTCAAAATAATATCCCTTACCCAAGACCTTTTTTCAGAGGTGCGATTTGCTAATCTTTGAAACACAAACAAAGCAGTCCACCAAATCATGAAAGAAACAAAGATAAAATTAAAACTACCGTAATAATCAATGTACAACTTAATTACCTCCTTCTTTCAACTAAATGGTTCCGTTTGTTGAATAAGCCGTCCTTTTATCATCTATTTTAGCACATAGCCCCTTGTATTTTTTGATTCTATAGATTATTAAGAAATTAATTATAAAAATTGTATTTCAATCTCCCCTAAACAAGCTTTTTAGCATTGCAATTAGCAGGTGTGCACATAAAATTATGTGCAGTTGTTAATTCGATTGCCAATTGTATTGCGATTTTCTATCGATAATCGCCTCAAACATTAATATAACAACAAAAAAGGGGACACCAATTCATATGCGAATTGTGTCCCTAAACACTGTGTTTTTTACTGTTTTCTCCCCATCAACCGAACCTGTTAGTCGAACTTGGATGCCTTCTTTTTTATCTCCTCATTTTCCTCACCAATAACGCGGTTCCTAAGCTGAATAGCACGAGGAATAGGATGCCGGATGTGAGTAAGTTAACAGGTGTTAAGAGGCCGAATGCGAGTGCGATAAAAGACAATAGGATGAGCAGATAGGCCATGTCGTCACGAACCGAGGAGGCCGAATGCGTGCAAGACTCTTACATGGTCAAGGGTCAAGACGCCGCTCCATTCCATTTTCGCTTGTTGGAACTCTTCCTCGAACTGTCTCCACGCCCATGCCGGTTTCCAGCTGCCGTCCTCGTCTTGCGTGGAGAGGAGGTGCTCGATGTTTGCCGGGATGCTGTCTTTGAACAAGTCGGCAAAAGGGGAGTCCGGCGATGATACGATCTGCAAAGGAAGTAGGCAATAGCCGCTCCATTTGTCGGGATTTGTAGTGACGTTGGCGACAAGTAGTTCGTTTACTTTGCCTGCGATTCTGGTTGCTTCAGGTTCCGGCAGTGCATTCATCATCTTCGCGATACATTGGATTTCGTGATGGTCGCTTGCAGTTAATTGGCAAACATAGTCCACGGCGTAGGTGGTCAGTTTGCTGAGTAAATCCTCTGGAACTAGCGTTTTATACTGGTGGAGCAGGCCGATCATTTCAGCGCTTGGATTGCCCCAAGGCCAGTCCCCGCCGTAATTCCACCAAATCGCGCGAGGGGCGGTTTCGACTTCTTTCGGGACGATTTCCCAGCCCATGCGCTCTTCGTCAAATGTTTCGAGCACATAGTGAATCGCGCGTTGAACCATCTCGTTGGATGCATCGGCTCCAAGCGAAACCAGATGCCGCAGCCCGATTGTCGTCGCCAGTGCGGAGGATGCGGAGCATCTGAAATCGGGTTCCAGGCCGTTGCCAAATCCGCCGTCCTCATTTTGATATTTCTTTAGTTCCTCCATTACCTGTTCCGCCGAGCAGTTTTCAAACTCATATTCATACAATGCGCGCTCCAACGGTCTTGCCTGTTCTTTCAAAAAGGCGGTTGCCCGTGTCTTTGTTTCGCTTGCCAGCTGATTTTCCATGCTTCCCACATCCCCATTCCCATGATGCTGTACTACTTCTCCCTTATGTATGAAATTTCCTGCCAGAATGAAAAAAGCATTCCATCGGTTGGATGGAATGCCCGCAGTATTACTTAGAAATCATGATCAGCCAACGTCTTGGCAATGGAATCCTCGATCGGTGTGACCGGGCCGTTGACGTAGTTATTAATCATGACGGAGAAAATCAATTCTGTGCCGTCTTTCGCTGTCACATAGCCGGTTAATGTAGAGACGCCGGTAATGGAGCCTGTCTTTGCTTTCACATTTCCAGCAGCTGCGCTTCCGCCCATCCGGTTGCGGAGAGTGCCGCCGATCATACGGTCTTCATTGCCAGCGACAGGCAACGCGGCTTCGAATGCAGGGAACCAGCTTTTATCTTGAATGCGATAGAGCAATGTCGATAAGTCATCGGCAGAGACGAGATTTTTATGCGACATGCCGGAGCCGTCCCGTAAGACGATGGAGTCGGTATTCAGACCGAAACCTTTCAGTGTGTTCTTCATCACGTCTAACCCGGCATCCCAGCTTCCGTCGCCTGCTTTCACTCTTCCCATTTCTTTCACGAGCGTTTCGGCGTGTCCGTTATTGCTCAGTTTCATGAAAGGGATGTATAGATCCTTCAGTGGCATGGACTTCTTCGTTGCAAGAACGGTAGCGTTAGCTGGAGCTACACCTGTTTTTACTTTCCCATTGCCAATCAATTGAATGCCTTGCTCCTTCAGTGATTTGTGGAAGACATCCAATGTAAGCCCTGTCGGTTCCCAAACAGCTGTCCACGAGCGTGAATTCGTGCCGTCTACCGGAATGTTGCCCTCAATGAAGATACGGTTCGTCCCGTGTTCCCGCTCAATGGAAATGGTTTTCTTCTCGTCTTTCCCAACCGTCTTTGCGTTGTTGACGATTTCCACGTAATCCGTGGCTGGAGTGACTGACACTACGGATGGCTCGCCCGCCTTTGCAGCCGCCTTCACTTCTACGATGACAGTTCCAGCATCATAATCATCATTCGGTGAAAGGGTCAAAGCGGAGACTTGCGCGCCGACGTAGTTATGTTCATCAGACCAGTTCAAATCCTGGGAATAGCGGACGTTATCGTACCAGCTATCGTCTGCGACTAAATCGCCGTTGATTTTCTTAATGCCTTGCGCTTTTAATTGCTTTGCAAATTCATCGAGATCTTCTTTCAGCAAGGTCGGATCGCCTTTACCTTTCAAGTAGAGCGTTCCTTTCAGCTGGCCGCCCTTCACTTCGCCGTCCGTCAGCACTTCTGTAGAGAACTGATAATCGGGACCAAGAACGTCCATGGCTGCTGATCCGGTTAATAATTTCATATTGGACGCGGGACGAAGTCGGATGTCCCCAAATTGGGAATAAACGATGTCGCCAGTCGAACGGTTACGGACTGTGACGCCAGTAATTCCGCCGGCCAGTTTCGGATCTTGCAGAATGGTATCAAGTTTCTTTTCTAAGGAGGTGGATTCTATGGTGGAGCTGGAAGTCAAAGTTGAGGATGCCACTGCTGTCTGTTGGGTTTCGTAGGCGACTGGCGAGAGGATGATGGCTGCCATCGCTGCGGTGAGAAATGTTCGTTTCCCCCATTGTTTCTGTTTTGTCACATTTTGCACGTCCTTTCATTTTTCATTTATTTTACTACAGACTAACAAGCTCTAGGTTGATTACTTACAGAAAATTAATAATTGATAAATAAGAACCACTGACAGCTAGTCCTTTTGTTCGTAAATTGAAACTTCTCCATGACTATTCCGTAAAGTAAATAGAGGTGATTTCTATGAAGTGGATGAAATGGATTGCTTTTGTAGCATGTTTCTTGCTGTTGCTGCCTATACAAGCCCAAGCGGTCGATTTTTCAATAAAAGGCGCGACCATTGATGCCTATTTGAAAGAAACCGGCGACGTAGAAATTGTCGAACGGTATGAGTATGACTTTGATGGAAAATTTAATGGCGTGACGCGAGGAATTGTCACGAAACCTGGAACGTCCATCGACTCATTTCGCGCTTTTGAAAATGGAAAGGCGCTGAAGGTTGAGAAGGAGAATCAGCTCTTTAAGATTTATCGGAAGGGCAAGGATGAAAACATTCTAGTCGAGTTGCAATACACGATTATCAATGGCGTAGAGAAATATGAAGACGGTGCACAGTTCTTCTGGGCCTTTTTCGATAAAAACAATGAGTCTTCTTATGATGAGATGATCATAAAAGTCCATCCACCAAGTCCGGAAAAGCCGATTGATTATTTGGGGTACGATAGAGCGTACCAAACTGGTTCAGTTCAACAAGACGGAAGCATCTTATTCAGCTTAGGGGAGGTTACATCTGAAACATCGGCGGATGTGCGGGCCATCTATCCGGCTTCTTTATTCCCGCAGGCAAAGGAAGTGCCCGGCTCAGGTCTCCGTAAGCTCGAAGAGGATCGGCAACAATTCATTTTGAAGGCAGAACGGCGCGAGCAGATGAAAACGATTTTGACTGCTGTACTCATTGGCTTGACAGGTCTGCTGGTTTTACTCGCCTTTTCGGCGTACTTGAAGAGACGCGCTCAGTATCGATACGCGATGGAACAGCTGGCTGGAAGAGGCTTTGGCATTCCGGATGACCGGCTCAGCATACCGGCAGCGATATTCTTCACCCAGGATGGCAACTTGAAGCCGGAGGCCATGTCAGCTGCTTTGCTCGATCTCGTAAGGAAAGGGAATGTCCGGCAAGCAGCTGAGGACCATTTTGAATTGATTCGTCCTGATGCAGAGCTGCCGCATGAACAGCGGCTCATCAAGCTGCTGTTTCACGAAATCGGCGATGGCAACATGTTCACGGCAGATATGCTAAAGAAGTATATGGAACAGGCCAAGAATATAGAAGCTTACAGTGCTGAAAAAACTTCATGGGTGCAAGAAATTAAAAATGAGGTAGATCAAGCAGGGCTTTATGCCAATCGAGGTGCCTACCGGTCCGGTTTATGGCTGCTCGCGTTAGGTTATGTGGCTCTGACAGTCCTGTCCATTGTGTATGAAATCTTTCCATTATTGATCGGAACGATTATTCTTACATTTGCCTCAGCATTGCTTGCTGCATTCTACAAGCCCCGGAGCGTGGAAGGGCATGAAGTGGCGATCCAGTGGAAACAGTTCCTCGCTGATTTTGACTATGCGAAGTGGCAAGGTCTCCCGCAGGAAGACAAAATTCGCTCCTACTTATATGGCGTAGGGATAGGAGATGCTACTTTGACTGCGAAAGCCAATCCCTTTGAACATGCGGATGAGTCAGCTTATCAGCGACGTACGGATTCGGCGGTTCTCTATAATCCAATGTTCATGGCAACGTCGTTTTCTCAGGCAAACGAAACGGCTACCGCCCATTTAAGCAGTACCTCGTCATCTTCAACCTCTTCCAACAGCGGAAGCGGCGGAGGATCTGGCGCGTTTTGAATATAGCTGTCTCAACTTAGTTGAGGCAGTTATTTTTGTGTGGAAATAAACCCGATATCTATTAGAAGGAAATGCCGGTTCTCCTTTCATACTTTTGATGAAAAGATAGTATTTTCGAACAAATGTTGAAATCTGTTAATTATCCGGTAGAATGAAATAGATTAGGTAGTCGAAATCTGTCGAAGGGAGTGAGCGGTGATGGAATATACGCTATCTCCATTAGGTGATCAGGCGGTTGTCATTGAGGTGGACCGTGATATTAGCATAGAAGCACAGGATAAAGTGCTGGCTGTGTCGGCGCGTTTGGAGGAAACGGCACCTGAGTGGATGGTGGAAGTCGTTCCTGCCTATACGTCAGTGACTGTATTTTACCGGCTTGGCGTGTTCGTAGAGGGAAATCCATATGCAGAGGTTTGTAAGCGGATTCATGAAGTTTTGACCGGTGTCGAGGTCAGTCGCGCAGCAAGTCCAAAAACGGTTCGGATACCAGTACTCTATGGCGGAGAATGGGGGCCGGACTTGGAGTTTGTTGCACAGCACAATGGATTAACGCCCGAGGAAGTCATCTCCATCCATTCCTCGGGAGAGTATCTTGTACATATGATCGGATTTGCTCCAGGTTTTCCTTTCGTTGGCGGCATGTCCGAGAAGATTGCGGCACCGCGAAGAAAGACGCCGCGCTTGCGCATTCCGGCACGCACCGTCGGCATCGCGGGGAAGCAGACGGGCGTGTATCCGATAGAGACGCCAGGTGGCTGGCAGTTGATCGGCCGGACGCCGCTTGAACTATTTCTTCCGGAACAGGAACCTCCCAGCTTGTTAGCGGCAGGGGATCGAATCGAATTTTATCCGATTTCGCAAAAGGAATACGAAGATTTGCGAGGTGGGCGGCCATGATTACGGTGAGAAAGGCTGGATTAAATGACACGATTCAAGACCTAGGGCGGTTCGGCTATCAGAAATATGGAGTAGTAACGAGCGGTGCAATGGATGCTTTCGCTCATCGGGTTGCCAACTTGCTTGTCGGAAATGAAGAAACGGAAGGTACGCTTGAAATGACGTTAGTCGGTCCGTCTCTCTATTTTGAAGAAAATGCGGTTATTGCGCTCTGTGGAGGCGAATTGTCCGCTTCGATAGAAGGTAAACCGATACCGATGTGGAAACCGGTATTTATTCAAAAAGGGACAGAGTTGAAAATGGGTCCGGCTGTAGCCGGTTGCCGGATGTACCTGGCGGTAGCGGGTGGATTTGAAGTGCCACTTGTAATGGGCAGCCGCTCCACGTACTTGAAAGCTGAAATAGGTGGCTGTGAGGGGCGTGCTCTGAAGAAAGGTGACAGGCTCCACATCAAGGCGAGGAAGGGACAGGCTGAACGGATTTATTCTCGATTGGAATGCGAGGCATGCTGCATACAGTCGACTGACTGGACGATTACGAACAATGTGCTGCCTGCACTCACAGATCAATACGAAATTAGGGTAATCAAAGGTCGCCAATACGATTTGTTCTCTGAAGAAAGCAGGAGGCTCTTTGAGACGGGCCAATTTGCCGTCAGTTCACAATCCGATCGAATGGGCTATCGATTGGCTGGGCCTTCACTGCGTTTGGAGGAGGAGCAGGAATTGATTTCTGAAGCGGTGTCCTTTGGCTCGATTCAAGTGCCGGCAGATGGGAATCCGATCATTTTAATGGCGGATCGGCAGACGACCGGAGGATATCCGAAAATTGGACAAGTGGCTTCGGTAGATTTGAGTCTGGTCGCACAAGCGAGACCTGGGAATTACTTGACCTTCCGGGAAATTTTACTCGAGAAGGCGCAGGAATTATATCTTCGCAGAGAAAAGAACATTCAGGAACTGAAAACAGGAATCGCAATGAAATTTCGATAGGAGGTTTTAGCGTGGAGTACAAAGTAGATTTGAATTGTGATATGGGGGAAAGCTTTGGCACCTATCAGATGGGGAACGATGCAGACATTTTGGAGACGATTTCTTCCGCCAACATTGCCTGCGGATTCCATGCGGGCGATCCGGCGACGATGCGGAAGACTGTCCAGATGGCGCTGCAGAAGAATGTTGGAATCGGCGTCCATCCGGGCTTGCCGGATTTGACAGGGTTCGGCCGCCGCGAAATGGCGATCACACCGGATGAGGCATTCGATCTCGTCGTCTATCAAATTGGGGCGCTCTATGGCTTTGTCCGGGCGGAAGGCGGTGTGTTGCAGCATGTAAAGCCGCACGGGGCGCTTTATAACATGGCGGCAAAAGACGCTGCGCTATCGGATGCGATTGCTCAGGCTATATATAAGGTGGATCCGGAATTGATTCTCTTTGGATTGGCTGGCAGTGAACTCGTTTTAGCGGGGGAACGGATTGGCTTGAAAACAGCCAATGAAGTTTTCTCCGACCGGACCTACCAAGCGGACGGATCGCTGACGTCCCGGCGGAAATCAAACGCACTCATTACCGATCATGCGATTGCCATCCGGCAGATCGTCAAGATGGTGAAGGAAGGTAAAGTGCAGGCGACTGACGGAACAGAAGTGGCCATTAAAGCGGACACGATCTGCATCCATGGGGACGGGAAGACTGCGCTTGAGTTCGCGCGGCAAATACCGGGTGCATTACGTGAGGAAGGTATCGAAATAAACAAAATCAGCAGCTTCTTATAATGAAAATGGGGTGGGGCATGTGAACGCAAAAGCGATAATGAAAAAACAAAACAAAGGGGTTTTGCTCGGTGCCGCTTTCTTAATGGCGACGTCTGCGATCGGTCCGGGCTTTTTAACACAAACTACGTATTTTACGGAGACGCTTCTCGCGAGTTTCGGTTTTGTTATCTTAATTTCAATCCTCATTGATATCGGTGCACAAATGAATATATGGCGGATTATCGCTGTATCAGAGAAAAGGGCACAAGATATTGCGAATGATGTGTTTCCGGGGCTTGGATTTCTGCTCGCAGCGCTAGTCGTGGCGGGAGGTCTTGCATTCAATATCGGCAACATTGGAGGCGCGGGGCTCGGCACAAATGTGTTATTCGGAATGTCGCCTGAAATTGGTGGCCTGCTCAGTGGATTATTGGCGATCGGCATTTTCATTGTCCGGGAAGCGGGGAAGATCATGGACCGCTTCGTGCAAATACTAGGGTTTGTCATGATCGGTTTAACACTCTTTGTCATGTTTAATGCAGTTCCACCGGTCGGTGAAGCGGTCACACGGACATTTGTACCGGCTGAGATCAGTTTGATTGCCATTGTGACACTTGTTGGGGGAACAGTAGGCGGCTATATCACATTTGCGGGTGGGCATCGTTTAATCGACGCCGGCGTTAAAGGAAAAGAAGCGCTGCCGGAAGTGACAAGAAGCTCAATTTTTGCGATTCTCATTGCATCGCTCATGCGCATCCTGCTCTTTCTTGCGACGTTAGGTGTCGTCAGTAAAGGGCTTGCGCTCGATCCGGCCAATCCGCCAGCATCCGTCTTCCAATTGGCGGCAGGCAATGTCGGTTATAAGATTTTTGGCGTCGTCATGTGGTCGGCTGCCATTACGTCAGTCGTCGGCTGTGCGTATACATCCGTTTCGTTCATCCGGACATTCCATCCGAAACTGGAGAAGCATTATAAGTGGATCATCATGGCGTTCATCGCTATCTCGACGCTTGTCTTTATTATCATCGGAAGACCAGTGAAGATATTGATTCTCGTGGGGTCGTTGAATGGTCTTATTTTACCTCTGGCACTTGGCGTTATGCTTGTGGCAGCGTATCGCGTTAAAATTGTCGGTGACTATAAGCATCCTCTTTGGATGACTATTTTTGGGTTGATTGTCGTCGTTTCGATGGGCTACATGGGAATTTATACGTTAATTAATGATATCCCGAAGCTATTTCAATAAAGGATCAGTACAAAAAAGGATATTCTCCTTTCCCTGACGAATGTAAGCAGGAAACAAACAGTTGCTTGGAGGGAACCAGGATGATTCAAAAACTAGGGCAAGTGATGGTATATGTGAACGATCAAGAAAACGCTAAGAAGTTTTGGACAGAAAAAGTCGGGTTTCATGTGTTGGCTGATGAAACGGCAGGACCGATGAGATGGATTGAGATCGCTCCCACGCAAGATTCAGAAACGAGTCTGGTTCTTCACGACAAGGAAGCCGTTGCCCGCATGTCGCCAGGCTTGCATCTAGGCACGCCTTCCCTCTTATTCTATACAGACCGCTTGGAACAGCTTCGCAGCCAGCTGTTGGAACAACAAGTGACAGTTGGAGAAATAATGGACATGCCATCGGGCAGGACATTTAATTTCGCGGATGAAGAAGAGAACTATTTTGCTGTAATGGAAATGAAGTGAAAAAAACCGCCTTTCAAAAGAAGGGCGGTTTTACTTTTGCCTTATTCACCTAAATCGACGTTATGATAGACTTGTTGAACGTCTTCCAAGTCTTCCAGGGCATCTATCATTTTCTCGAATTGTGCTTGTGCATCCGGGTCTAATGTGACGTCGTTTTGCGCGAGCATTGTTAGTTCGGCGACAGAGAATTCTGTAATGCCGGCATTCTTGAAAGCTTCTTGCACTGCATGGAATTGATCTGGCTCTGCATAGACGATGACCGTCTCTTCTTCTTCCATAATGTCACGGACTTCAACATCCGCTTCCATTAGAAGCTCCAGAACGTCATCAGCTGTTTTTCCTTCCAGTGCGAATACCGCAGTCGCATCGAACATGTAAGCAACTGATCCGCTGACGCCCATGTTGCCGCCATTTTTTCCGAAGGCTGCACGTACTTCAGAAGCTGTGCGGTTGACGTTGTTGGTCAACGCATCAACGATTACCATGGAGCCATTTGGTCCGAAGCCCTCGTATCGAAGCTCATCATAGTTCTCTTCCGCTCCGCCTTTCGCCTTCTCAATGGCACGGTCGATGATCGCTCTAGGGACATTATATGTTTTCGCGCGTTCCACTACCATTTTGAGCACTTGGTTCAATTCCGGATCCGGTTCGCCTTGTTTTGCTGCTACATAAAGTTCACGTCCGAACTTAGCGTAAATACGGCTTGTATTTGCATCTTTGGACGCTTTTTTCTCTTTAATATTATTCCATTTACGGCCCATCGTTACCACTCTCTTTCGATATGAGCTTAAAATTCTTCCAACTCACTGAGTTGAATAAAGTAATCGAGTTATTATACACCTTTGGGGGGAATGAAGACAAGAGAAACATTCGGATACTTCGGTTATTGACGGGTGAGTTGGCAAGCAGGAGGGGGAGCGTTTGCTAGATGGCAAGTTTCCCTTTTTATCAGCAATAAAGTGCATTATACTAAGAGTGGCACTGCATTTTCGAAATAGAAAGGAAACGTGGGCATGAATCTTGTATATCAAGGCAAGACGAAAGATGTGTATCAGTTGGAAGACGGCAATGTTCTTTTGAAGTTCAAAGACGACGTGACTGGTGAGGATGGGGTATTTGACCCTGGCGCCAACACGGTAGGATTGACGATTGAAGGGGCAGGGCAATCCGGTCTTCGCATGACAAAGTTTTTCTTTGAGAAATTGTCGGAGAAGGGAATACCAACCCATTACGTGGATGCGGATATCGATGAAGTTCAAATGACAGTGAAGCCGGCAACTGTATTCGGAAAAGGGTTGGAAGTTATTTGCCGTTTTCGGGCAGTCGGCAGCTTCTTGAGAAGGTACGGCGCCTATTGCGAAGAAGGGCAGCCGCTCGATGCATTTGTTGAAGTGACAATCAAAGATGACGATCGCAACGATCCTCCGATCACCAAAGATGCGCTCGCGCAACTTGGCATTTTGACTAACGAGGAATATGACATTTTGGAGCCATTGACGAAACAAATAGCGACTGAAGTGAAGGATATTCTCGCTGGCAAAGGGCTTGACTTATATGACATCAAACTTGAATTTGGCCGGGATGCACAAGGGAACATCATGCTTATCGATGAAATTTCTGGCGGCAATATGCGGGTTTATCAAGAAGGTACATATATTCCTCCTTTGGAACTTGAAAAATTAGTACTGGCATAATACTGTATCGTCGCTCTTCCAATCGGAAGGGCGGCGTTTTTTTTTGTGGTTTTATTTACCACTCATAAACTTTAAGAAATAGGGCAATTCTTGGCAGGACAAGACATCTAGGAGGTAGTTGAAATGAAGACAATGAAAACCTTGCCTTTGCTTTTGCTCGCAGCTGTGTTATTAATTGCAGGCTGTTCGAAGAAGGATACGAAGCTTCCGGTAAGCGCGGAGAAGATGGAAGCGATTGTTTCACCTCTGATTAATAAGGATGGGGCGGAAATCGGGAATGTAACAATGAGTGAGGATGCGAAAGGCGTAACCATTAGCATTGAAGCTGAAGGATTGCCGCCAGGGCTGCATGGCGTCCATATCCATGAGACGGGCGTTTGTACACCTCCAACATTCGAATCAGCCGGAAGCCATTTCAATCCAACGAAAAAAGAGCATGGTTTCGACAACCCGAAAGGCTTCCATTTAGGCGATTTGCCGAATGTTGAAGTGGGAGAAGACGGGAAAGTGGAGGCGCAAGTGACGACGGCGGACCTCACATTGAAGCCAGGGGCTGAAATGTCACTACTCGACAAAGATGGCAGTGCCCTCGTCATCCATGAAGGACAAGATGATTATAAGACCGATCCAGCAGGCAATTCGGGCGCACGGATTGCATGTGCAGAAATTAATAAGAAGTGACAAAAACCGGTAGCAAGAGCCAATGGCCTGCTACCGGTTTTCCGTTTTTCTATGGTTTCAAAATAACTTTAATGCAATCGTCTTCATGTTCGAAGAAATGATGGTAAGCTGCCGATGCTTCTTCCAGTGGTACAACGTGAGTAATGATTTCCGTCGGATCAAACTCGCCATTTTTGATTTTCTCGAACAGCATAGGCATGTAATGGATAACCGGGGCTTGTCCCATTTTCAGCGAAATGTTTCGTTCAAATAGATTGCCTAGCGGGAACATGTTATAAAACATGCCATAGACGCCGGTCAATTGAATAGTCCCGAATTTCCTTACAGCTTGATGGCCGATTTCCAAAGCGCTTAATGTCCCGCCTTGAACTTTCATCTTCTGGCCAAGCTTCTCCAGCAGATTCTTCTTTCCATCCATACCGACACAGTCGATCACGATATCGACGCCGCCTTTCGTCAATTCCTTAATATGCGCTCCCATATTATCATAGTCCTCGAAATTGAAGGCTTCTACGTTGTTCATTTTCACAGCATGGTTTAGCCGGTAAGGAACATGATCGATTGCGATAACGCGTTTTGCCCCTTTCATCCAAGCGAATTTTTGCGCCATAAGACCGACTGGACCGCATCCTAGGACGGCTACCGTATCCCCGGGAGAAACACCGGCATGCTCTACACTCCAATAAGCGGTTGGCAAGACGTCGGACATGAACAAAAGTGCTTCATCTGGCAGTTCACAAGATTCCGGGATGACAAAAGGTGTGGCATTGCCGTATGGAACCCGTAAGTATTCCGCTTGGCCTCCAGGGTAGTTGCCATACCGTTCGGTAAATCCGAAATAGCCGCCAGTGTCCATATGTGGATTGGGATTGGAGTTATCACATTGGCTTTCCATTTCATGCTGGCAATAAAAACATTCGCCGCAGGAAATATTAAAAGGGATCACAACACGATCGCCCTTTTTCACCTTTGTCACACCGGGGCCGACTTCTTCCACAATTCCCATGGGTTCATGGCCGATAACGTAATCCTTGTGGGCAGGCAAAGCTCCGGCATAAATATGCAAGTCGGAACCACATATGGCGGTCGAAGTGATGCGCACAATAATATCATCGGGGTTCTCAATCTTCGGCGCCTCCACTTTCTTGACCTGAATGTCTTTTACTCCTTGAAACGTGACCGCTTTCATTGAATCCCTCCTCGTATCGTATCTTCTTATGTTCCCCTGAAAGAAGTCGACTAACCATGAGATAGGGAATTACTGAACACTTTATTTTAAAATGAAGTTTTCCGTATAATACGGCTGCGAGTTTTCATTAAAAGCAACGCCGATGCCTAGGTGGCTATAGTCTTTTATTAGTATATTGTCACGATGTCCCTTGGAATTCATCAAGCCTTCGTGGGCGAAAATGCTGCTCGATTGACCGTATGCCAAATTTTCTCCGGCTCTTATGAATTGGATGTGATCGTCCTTCATCCGGTCGAAAGGTGATTTGCCTTGTAAATTGTCATGGCTGAAATAGTCATTGTCGGCCATATCTAAACTGTGATTCCTTGCTGTTTCGGAAACACGCTCATCCCAAGAAAGAATGGACCGCCCGTGTCGGACTCGGGCTGCATTCGTCAAATCGTACAGTTGTTGTTCAAAACCCAGTCGTAGAGCCGGATCCGCCATAGCGTATAAATCGGGCTTCTTCCGCTCCAATTCCGTTGTAACCAGCTGCACCGCCGTGACGGTTGTACCTTGATGGAGATCATAGAAGACATATGTGTAGATATCTCCCTGCTTGAAAACATCCATGCCTTCATCCTCTTGCAGTACGTAAATGTTTAAGCCTTTGCGAATTTCCGTTACCGGTTCGCCAAGCGCTTTGCGTACCTCGGCTTTCGTGGTGCCGTAGGCAATGCCGTTTGTAGACGAGACGAGATCGTCGTTTGTGTAAATGGCCGCGACTTTTTTATTTTTCCCAAACGCGATCATAACAAAGTTTTGATAGTCTTCATGATAGGTCAGCCAATCGGTGCCGTATTCGTTTCTCGAATGGCTCTTTGGTTCTCCGAGCTCCCTCGTCACATCTTCCTCGGACGATCCGATTTCAATATTGTGAATGGAAATCGGTGAAAGTACGGGTTTTTCCAAAGCGGGTTTGGGCACTTCTTTTGGTACAACCGCATCCCAATCCGCTGTTTTGGCAGAGATGAAGTAGAGGAAATGATCCCATTGATCCCGGATTGTATCTATGGTGGAGGACACGCTTTCGTTATTGAAAAATTTCTCGACCCTCTCATCGACAGGTTGTAAAAATGATAGGTCGATATGCTTCGATACCGGCTCTTCCCATAATGGCTTCGCCAAGTACAAGGCAACTATGAATATAATGAAGAGTAACAGCCGCTTCACTAGAGATCGCCTCCTTCCTAGTTATTGTATCCGTTTTTTCTAGCAGGAATACAGCAAGAACTCTTTAGATTTGATTTCCGTTTGTGAAAGTGGGGAAACCTTGTATACTTAAAGAATAATGAAGGACCCGGAAATGTGGGGAGGCGTTGTCATGTTTAGTGGGTTGAGTTCTATACCGAGTTGGTTTTATGTGCTGGCGTTTGCGGTCGTCATCTTATTAGTGATTTTTATCGAATGGAAAACGAGGTGACAGGAGATGGCAGGCGGAAAAACAAAAAGGCAGAAACCGAAAGTGTCTTCTGGATTAGAGGAAATTCGTGCGGAGGATTGCTGGCGGCGGGATGGTTTTATTGAAAACGTCCGGATTGTTGATGGAATACTGGGTGGGGAAGAAGCGCGCATTGTTTTTGACGGCTGTCTCTTAAAGGATGTATCCTTCGCCAATGCGACTTTCCATGAGGTAGAGTTTGTCGATGTCATTTTTGAAACATGTGATTTCTCTAACGTTCAATTGGAGCATGCGGTGTTCCATCGCTGCGAAATAAGGGGTTCCAAGCTGACTGGTGCGAACTTTGCGAATTCAAAGCTGTCGCATACATTATTCCAGTCTTGTGACGGGCGGTATGTCAATTTTAGCTTTGCTGAGTTGAAGGAAGTAGATTTCGTGGAATGTCATCTGCCCGATGCGGATCTTTATGAGAGCGTTGGGACAGGCTTCCGTTTTGATAAATGCCAAATCGATAACATCAATTTGGCGGAAACCGATTTGAATGGAGTCGATCTGTCGACAAGCACCTATGACCGAATTGAAGTGACGCTGACCAAAGTAGGGGGATGCATCGTATCCCGAGAACAGGCAATGGGGTTTGCGCGCATGCTGGGCTTAACAGTGAAAGAGGAATAATGGTATACTGAAACACAACCTGAGGATAGAAAGAGTGGCAAAACAATGTTGACATTTGAACAGAAGCAAAAAATCATTGAATCCTTTCCTGAATTGACGCGGAAAGAGGTTTCCTTAAAACGCCTGAATTATCATTACGAAGACAGCTTGTATGAGAAGACTATTGTCGTGCAGCATCTGCATCCAAACGGGAATGGCTATGTGTATGTCGAAGGGATTTCTGGCTACACACCGGATGACCGAGGGCTGGTCAATATCCGCGAGGCATCGGAAGAAGAATTGCGCCGGACAATTGAAGATGCAATCCGTGGTTTATCGACAGAAGAGCAATGGGACGAAGAGGAATCGATCGAGGAAGCTTGGGTGAATGACCAAGGCCAGAAGCTGACTTTGCTCGAGGAGGAAGGCTTTTTCAATATTTACCACGGGTATAACTTGGAAGAAAGCTTCGGGGATTACGGAGAAGCCGTGGATTATTTGAAGGAAGAGAGATTCAAACGCAGCGGGGGAGATATGAAATGAAAGGCAAGACGCTCGTTATCGGATTGATTCTTTTTGTTATCATTGTTGTAGCTGTTATTTTTTTCGCCATGATGGCCCAATTCAAGAAAGATGAGCATGGGTTGGAGCCAATCGACTCGGAGTTGCATATGATAACGGAGAACGGGATATATTGAGAGGAACGCACACTTGGATGGGAATCCGGGTGTGTTTCTTTTTGTTTTCAATAAAAAACCATCTGCACACAGTACGTGCAGATGGAATAAATCAATGCCAATTGCCGGCTTTGTATGGACCTTTTCGGAATGGCAGCCACCAGTTCCATTTGCCGAACAGTTTCATCAAACTTGGAACGAGCAACAGGCGGATAATGGTCGCATCGATGGCAACGGCGATCGCGATGCCGACCCCAATCTGCTTGACGGGCATAACATCTGTAAAAGCGAATGCGCCGGTCAGGACAATCATGATCAGGGCAGCGGACGTGATAATTTTGCTCGTTGCCGCAAGCCCTTCTACGGTGGAGTGATCATTGTCCAATGTGTTGGCGTACTCTTCCTGCATCCGTGAAATAAGGAACACTTCATAGTCCATGCTTAAGCCGAAGACAAGGCTGAAGATGATAACCGGGATAATCAAGGCAATCGTGCCGGGATGTAACCCGAAGTGGCCATATTGGAAAATGTACACTAAAATTCCGAAAGTCGCGGACAAGCCTATAATATTCATCAGGATAGCCTTGATCGGTATTAAAATCGAGCGGAACGCGATCATTAAGATAATCATGGTAGAAATGACGATAAGCAATAGGACGGATAAAAGATTGTCGAAGATCTCATCAAAAATTTCCTGATTAAATTTTGGTTGACCACCGATCAGCAAATTCCAATCGGTATTGCGAGTCGACCAATCCCGGACCCAATCCTGTGCCTCATCCGATGTGCCGCCAGCACTCAATGTGACTGGGATGAGTAATTGCTTTCCTTGGACAAACGAGTCGAGCAATGGGGCAAGCTGTGCTTTCATTTCAGGAACTTGGATTGCCTGCTCCCATTCGGTTGGCGAAGTAATGCCGCTCGCTGAATAGATCGTTGTTGCCGAATCAACCAAAGGATCGGATGTTAATTCATCCTGCAACTGTTTCATCGACTCTAATCCATTCGTATCCGACCAGCCCTCTTTTCGTTCCGCTATGACATAAACAGAAGATTGATCACCTAAACCGAACGTCTCATCCATGAGTTCATAGGACGATCTCGTATCATAGGAGGTCGGCAGCGAATCAATTTGTGGAATCGTCAATTCCATATTCTTCGCAGGAATTAGGGCTGTGCCGAGCAACACAAGCGCAATAATCGTAATAAGGATCGGACGCTTGATTACCCCTTTGGCAAATTGACGCCAACGATTTGCCCCGTTCTCTTTCACTTTCAGTATCTGCCCTTTATTAATCCGATCACCAAGTAGGATGAGGATCGAGGGAAGTAAGGTGATCGAGCTGAGAACAGCCATGCCGACGATGATCATTCCCCCGAGCGCGATGTTCTGGAAGATTTCAACTCGAATGAGCAACAATGCACCGAGCCCGATGAAAACACAAAACGCCGAGAAGATGACGGAGCGTCCGGCTGTGCGGATTGTTGTTGCGACAGCTTCCGTGATTTCGCTTCTTTTTCGCTCCTCCCGGTACCGGCTGATGAAAAGAAGGGAGAAATCGATGCTTAGTGCAAGTCCGAGCATGGGGACAATATTTAAGACGAAAATGGACAAGTCCATCTGTCCTCCGAGCAGCGACAGAACACCGAATGCTGAAACGACCGTCGCAATGCCGACAAATAGCGGAACGAGAGAGGCTGCGACAGAACCGAAAGCGAATAACAGCACGATAATTGCAATCGGAAGACCAATTGCTTCCGCTTTCATCAGATCTCGCTGGCTGGCTGTATTAATGTCTTTTGTAATGGCGGATTGACCGGTCAATGTGACGCCTTTTTTATCCCCAATCGCCTCCCGGATCAACGTAACGACGTCCGCCCGGTCCTTTTCAGGTTCGTTGAAATGAAGCAGTGCGTAGGATACCTCATTAGAATATTGCTTTTCGTGATCCAGAGGTGAATCAATTTTTGAAACGACATTCAATTTATTGATTCGGGACAAAGTCGATTCGATTGCTTCATCCGGCACGTGATCGAATACGACAAACATCGTTTCGGCGGGCAGTTCGAATGTATCGGAAGCCATTTTCATCACTTGTTCATGTTCCGCATCCATCCGGAATCCATCGCCTGCAAGCAAGCTGGGCAGCCGAACGGCAAAAATCGCCATGACGATCAAGAAAAGAATCCAGAACGCCATGATGTACTTATGTGCGGAGGTAACTAAACGGGCAAGCAGCCGCATGGTACCGTCCTCCTTTGTATGTATAGTTGCTGTTCCTATCTTACCGGATTCTGCCACCGATGTCTCTTTTGAAATAAAAAAACCACTCTCCGAAGAGAGTGGTTTTGGAAAGTCAAATTAGTTTTTAGTTACGTTTGTAGCTTGAAGTCCACGTTGACCTTGTTCGATTTCGAAACTAACGTCTTGGCCTTCTTCAAGAGTTTTGAAGCCGTCGCCTTGGATAGCGGAGAAGTGTACGAATACATCGTCGCCATCTTCACGTTCGATGAAGCCATAACCTTTTTCTGCGTTAAACCATTTTACTTTACCTTGTTCCATGTTTGTTTCCTCCTCGTGTGCTATGCACACATTGTGTTACTATCCTTGCTCAAGTCTTGAAGCGGTCAAACCGTCACGCCGAACAAAAATAATTCTCCTTTATCATAACAGAGCTATTTTGACAATGCAAGTGAAAAGAATTTATTTAGAAAATAAGTTTAGCAATTGATAAAGAATTGCGGCAATCGTAGCAGAAATCGGCATGGTAATTACCCATGTGATGACGATCTTTTTGGCCACTCCCCATTTAACACCCTTGACACGTTGTGCAGAGCCAACGCCCATAATGGCAGAAGAGATGACATGCGTCGTACTGACCGGCAAATGGATTAGCGTGGCGCCGAAAATGATCGCCGCCGAACTGAGATCGGCTGCAGCACCGTTCACCGGACGGATCTTCATGATTTTGCCGCCGACTGTTTTTATAATTTTATAGCCGCCAATAGATGTTCCGAGTCCCATTGCTGTTGCAGCGGCAATTCGAACCCATAATTGGATATCGTCGCCGGTTTGCATATTAGCTGCAATCAACGCCATGGTAATGATCCCCATTGCTTTCTGGGCATCGTTTGTCCCATGAGTGAATGATTGCAAGGCCGCTGTTCCAATTTGCAAGTAACGAATTCGTTTATTTTCCTTAAACAAATTGCGGTTCTTTAAGACGACTTTGAAGATCGACATCACGAGAAAACCGACCGCTATCGCGATAAATGGCGAAATGATCAGCGCTTCCAAGATTTTTATGAAGCCGCTATAGTTCAAGACGGCAAAACCAGCAGCAGAGATGGCGGCCCCTGCAATGGAACCGATCAATGCATGGGACGAACTTGAAGGAATTCCAAAATACCAAGTGACCAAATTCCAAATAATCGCTGAAATGAGGGCAGCTAAAATGACGAGAGAACCGTTTTCCAGCACAAATGGGTCTACGATATCCTTCGAAATGGTTTTAGCAACACCGGTAAAAGTCAAAGCGCCTATAAAATTCATGATAGCGGCCATATAAATGGCCGTGCGCGGTTTCAGAGCTCGAGTCGATACAGAAGTAGCAATGGCATTCGCAGTGTCGTGGAATCCATTGATGAAATCAAATGCCAAAGCAAAAATTACAATGAGAACGGTGAGTAGTACAAATGTATCCATCTGCTTACCCCTTACGCATTACGCATGATGATCGTTTCGATTGTGTTCGCTACGTCTTGGCAGTGGTCAGCAATATCTTCCAATAGCTCGTACATGTCCTTGAACTGGATGATGCGGATCGGATCTTTTTCCCGAAGGAAAAGCTGTTTGATCGAGGTGCGCAGCACTTCGTCGCAAATCCGCTCATATTCTTTAATCTGCACAGCATGATCTCGCATGGCGACAAGTTTCTTGCGCGCCAGCAATTCCATGGCCTTCACAATTTCGTCTGAACTTTTAACAATGTTCTCCATGAATTTTTGAATATATTCATCAATTTCTGTGAGTGAGAACATCTCCAAATTCGCTACAAAATGCTCGATGCCATCAAGGATATCATCCATTTTGATAGCCAGCTGCAATATATCTTCCCGTTCAATCGGTGTCATGAAAGATGTATTCAATTTTGAGATCAAATCATGGATCAGATCATCACCCTCGGTCTCGTACTTCTTCAATTGAACACTGACTTCTTTCAGATCAGCGACTGATGTCACTTTAAAGTCATTTGCATAGTGCATCGCTTCTTTCACATGTTCTGCAATCGTGAGCAATGCTGAGAAAAATGGATCGGTTTTACGTGGACTAAACATGTCAAGCCTCCATCCGTTTCCGGAATCAATTTCAGTATTCCTATCATAGCAAATTTCGACAAAAAACTATACAAATTTTATTCGCGGAATTTAAAAGAATTTACTTTAAATGTGAATGACTGATGAATTGATCAGCTGCCAGTTTTTTTGAAAAAGTTTTCGATAATTGAAACTTATAGGGGAATAGGCCGTATATATAACCGAGTAGGAAAGAAGGAAGCGGAGGTGTTGGCTTTGGAACTGTTTGGCATGCCGATTGTGCAAGTTTATCTGACTGTCCTTATTATTGCTGGTCTAGCCACAATATTATACATCTTCTTCAGTGATATTGCGGAGGGGATCGGGGAAGGCAGTCCATTTCTAGATCCAGCTGTCATTTTGGCATTTATTACATTCACCGCTGCAATCGGGTATATCCTGGAATTACTGACGGGCTGGAATCATAGCCTTATCTTGGTTATATCGCTTGTCGGCGCTATCCTGCTGGACGTACTCCTCTATTTTTTCGTACTCCTACCATTGAAATCTGCGGAGGTTTCGATGACGTATACCGATGAATCGTTAACTGGCCAGGTCGGCAAAGTCATTGTGCCGATTCCGGTGGACGGTTTCGGCGAAATCATCATTGAAACAGTGAACGGCATCATTAACAAGCGAGCGGCCGGCTATGAGAACGAACCGATCGAGTACGGCAAGGAAGTGCTTGTTATTGAAGTGAAGGAAGGCACATTCATCGTCAAGGAGTATGAACCGTTCCGTTTTTCGTAAGATCAAAACTAATAAATTCTTATAAGGGGGAATTGCGATGCCAAGTATTTTTATTATCATTGGGATTGTGGCATTTATTCTGCTAGCCATCGTCCTAGTCTACGTCTCTAAGTACAAGACGGTCGGACCGGACGAAGCGCTAATCGTTACAGGGAGCTATCTCGGCTCGAAAAATGTACATACGGATGATTCCGGAAACCGGATTAAAATCATTCGTGGGGGCGGTACGTTCGTCTTCCCGGTGTTCCAACAATCGGAACCGCTCAGCTTGCTTTCAAGCAAGTTGGAAGTAACAACACCAGAAGTATACACGGAGCAAGGTGTTCCAGTGATGGCCGACGGTACAGCCATTATTAAGATTGGCGGTTCCATCTCGGAAATCGCAACGGCGGCCGAACAATTTTTAGGAAAATCAAAGGATGACCGAGAAAATGAAGCGAAAGAAGTTCTAGAAGGCCATTTGCGCTCCATCTTAGGCTCGATGACTGTTGAAGAAATCTATAAGAACCGTGATAAGTTCTCACAGGAAGTACAGCGGGTTGCTTCGCAGGACCTTGCGAAAATGGGGCTTGTCATTGTCTCCTTTACAATTAAAGATGTGCGCGATAAGAACGGATATCTTGATTCATTAGGGAAGCCGAGGATCGCACAAGTAAAACGCGACGCTGATATTGCAACTGCAGAAGCGGAAAAAGAAACGCGCATCAAAAATGCTGAAGCATCGAAGGAAGCACAAAAGGCTGAAATTGAGCGTGCTACTGAAATTGCTGAAGCAGAAAAGGAAAACCAGTTGAAAGTGGCTGAGTACCGCCGTGAACAGGATGTTGCGAAAGCGCGGGCGGACCAAGCATATGAGCTGGAATCCGCACGGGCTAAACAAGAAGTAACCGAGCAAGAGATGCAAGTCCGCATCATCGAGCGTCAAAAGCAAATCGAATTGGAAGAAAAAGAGATCTTGCGTCGGGAAAGACAGTACGACTCCGAAGTTAAGAAGAAGGCAGACGCCGACCGTTATGCGATTGAGCAAAATGCAGCGGCTGAAAAATCCCGTCAGTTGGCAGAAGCCGACGCTGAAAAATACCGCATCGAGGCTAGAGCCGCTGCCGAAGCGGAAAAAATTCGGCTTGATGGTTTGGCAAAAGCCGACTCGCAACGGGCACAAGGGGAATCCGAAGCCGATGTCATTCGTCTTAAAGGTCTCGCCGAAGCCGAAGCCAAGCGTAAAATCGCCGAAGCCTTCGAACAGTACGGCCAGGCAGCTGTCCTTGATATGATTGTCCGCATGATTCCTGAATATGCGAAACAAGTCGCAAGCCCACTATCCAACATCGACAAGATCACTGTCGTTGACACGGGCGGCGGCGAAGGTGGCGGCGCCAACAAAGTAACATCCTACGCAACAAACCTTATGTCCACGCTGCAGGAATCCTTAAAGGCTTCTTCCGGCATCGACGTCAAAGAAATGATGGAAAGCTACGTAGGCAAAAACACGCTACGCCCTAGCATCGACCGACTAACCGAAGAACTGTCTGCTACTAAATCGAGTGCCGGTGTTGCTGCAAAAGAAGAAAATTCATCGACAGAAGAATAATTAATGGAATGCCCCCGACCCGCCTGGCGGATCGGGGGTTTTTGGTTTGGTGTGTCGGGGTGAATGCCGGGGAAGTGGGTGAACGCCAGATAATCGGGATGAACGCCAGAAAACACGGGTGAACGCCAGATAATTGGAATGAACGCCGGGGAAGTGGGTGAACCCCAGATAATCGGGATGAACGCCAGAAAAGGCAGCTGAACGCCAGATAATCGGAATGAACGTCAGAAAAGGCAGCTGAACGCCAGATAATCGGGATGAACGCCAGAAAAGGCAGCTGAACGCCAGATAATCGGAATGAACGCCAGAAAAAGCAGGCGAACGCCAGATAGTCGGAATGAACGCCAGAAAAAGCAGGCGAACGCCAGATAATCGAAGTGAACGCCAGAAAAAGCAGATGAACGCCAGATAATCGGAATGTCCCAAATATGTACTTTGTATTTCTTCAAATGTTGAGAGTATAGTCTTTGTCCAATTTGTAAACTCTTGAAATCCTCATTTTGATAATCAAAACAACATCAAATCCTCGATTTACGGATTTTGAGTAATAGAGAAACTTTGGTATGGTGCAATCGAGGTGAGGAAAATGATATATAAGAAGAGGAAAGAACCAGCTACGTTGCAAGCTTTGAGAAAGTTATTAAGAAGATTACCGGAGACACATGAGAAATACGGTTATGTATCTGAGGATTTTAGGAGGAGGGCAGCGGGCTTTTCGGGGGAGTCCTATTTTGATAAGCATATTAATGAGTTTCGACCATCCTATCCCTACGTTATACTTCATGATGTTTGCTTAAAGCAGAATGGCATTTACTTTCAAATGGACTCATTGTTAATTACTCCCACTGGAATCTTCATTTTTGAAGTGAAAAACTTAGCAGGAAAAATAATTGTAAAATCTGATCCTACTCAGTTTATTCAAGAAAACTTGAATGAAAGAAAAGTACTTCAGAATCCCATTTTGGAACTGGAGCGCAAGGAGATATTCCTTAAGCAGTGGCTATTAGAAAGGGGGATTGATTTGCCGATCATCGGTATTGTTGTCTTGGCTTATACAAACGAAATTATCATGAATGAACAACCTGCCAAGCAAGTTGTAATTACACAGGATGTGCCAATCCTTTTGTACAATCAAAGGCTCGAGCAAGAGATTATTACCTCACAGCAGATTCGAGAGATAGCAAGTGTAATGGTTGTTGAACATCAAGAGTATGTACCGGAACCCCTATTACAAATGTTTGGGATCCCATTGATCGGTATTTTGCCTGGTGTTATCTGTCCGAATTGCTTTCATTTCGGTATGAAAAGACTGCTCAGAAGATGGAGTTGCAGTAATTGTGGATGCACATCTACAGATGCTCATCTGGAACTGATTGAGGATTGGTTGGTTTTGGTGGAAAGGAAGCTAACAAATCAACAATTTAGAGAGTTTGCATGTATTCAAGACACTCATGTTGCTAAAAGGCTTCTTCAAAACTCGGGACTCACTATGTACGGAGTATCTAAAGATGCTTACTATTACAGGAACTAGTGATCAACAAGAAAGGTTGAATATTTAACTGAACGCCAGAAAGTCGAAACGAACGCTAGAAAAAGCAGCTGAACGCCAGAAAGTCGAAACGAACGCTAGAAAAAGCAGCTGAACGCCAGAAAGTCGAAACGAACGCCAGAAAAAGCGACTGAACGCCAGAAAGTCGAAACGAACGCCAGAAAAAGCAGCTGAACGCCAGAAAGTCGAAACGAACGCCAGAAAAAGCAGTTGAACGCCAGAAAAACGAAACGAACGCCAGAAAACACGTCCGAACGCCAGAACCGCAGCCCAAACGCCGAATAATCAATCCTCCCAGCACCCCCAACCCACCCATTCTTAAGAAATTCTTCATTTTCCCCCTCACTCCCTCTTAAGATTCGCCGCCTATACTAAACCTACAAATGAAATAAATGGAGGTTGCAGGATGATTGAGGTTCGGGAGTTGTATCATTCGTTTAAGATTGGCAAGAAGGGCAAGGAGAAGGACGTGCCGGTGCTGAAAGGGTTGAATTTTTCGATTCAGAAGGGCGAGATTGTTTCGATTGTAGGACGGAGCGGGTCGGGGAAGTCGACGTTGCTGCATATATTGGCGGGGTTTTTGACGCCGGATCGGGGAACGATTCGGGTGGATGGCACGATGACGACCTCTTATTCGGAGGCGGAGCGGGCGGCGTTTCGGCTTTCGACGTACGGGTTTATTTTTCAGAACTTCCAGCTGATGCCGGGGTTGACGGCGTTTGAGAATGTGGAGTTGCCACTTAAGTTGAGCGGGGTGGATCGGGCCATCCGGAAGCAGAAAGTGAAGGAGCTGCTTCCGATCGTTGGATTGACGGACGTGCAGCATCATTATCCGAATGAGTTGTCTGGTGGGCAGCAGCAGCGGGTGAGTATCGCGCGTGCGCTTATTACGGATCCGCCGATTATTTTCGCGGACGAGCCGACGGGGAGTTTGGATTCGGAGACGGAGCAGGATATTTTGCTGTTGATTCAGTCGTTGAATAAAACCCGCGGGATTACGTTCATTATCATTACGCATGACGACACGGTGGCGGAGACGGCCAATCGAATTTATCGCATGCACGATGGTGAATTGAAGGAAGGAGGCGTGACCCATGCAGTTTAAGGATCAACTGGATTTTGTCCGGCAGCATATTAAGAAGAATAAGTTGCGCGTGTTCATGACCATTCTGGCTGCGACTATGGGAACGGCCTTTCTAATCGTTCTTGCATCTGTCGGCTTCGGGATTCATGATACGATGCGAAAAGAGATTTTGGATAATCGCGTCGTAAATGAAATTGAAGTGTATTCGGATCAAATGGACGAGTCGACAGTCGAGAAACTGAAGAAACGTGACCATGTCAAAGCAGTTGTATATCGGCAATCCATGAACCTGCAATCTACGACATCCCTAGATGGCTTCGAGGGAAGCCAGCAGCTCATCATCACTGATTTTAAAGAAGAGCAGAAAGTAGGCTTTGCCCTTAAGGAAGGGCGTCTTCCGCAATCCGCAAATGAGGTTGTGGTCGGCAGTCATTTTGCCCAGAATCTGATAGAGCCGGGTGAGGATCCGGAGTTGCCTGTCACGTACGATGGTAAGCTAATTGGAAAACAGTTTACGTATCAGATGGGGTTATACGAGGCGAAAGATTTATTCCCTGAGGAGACGACGTTTACGATTGTCGGTATTGCAAAAGAACCTGCGAAAGATTGGATTCAGGATGCTAATATCTATGCGGATGCAAGCATCATCCCTTCTTTCAATCAAATCTACAAGGCCAATGTCGAAGAACAGGATGGCGATTTGTTTTATGGCAACGTCAAGTTGTATGCTGACAAGCTGGAGAATGTAAAGACTGTGAGCAACGCATTGAAGGAAGAGGGATATTCTGTCTACTCTATTGCTGACCAGCTGGAACAGATTGATGTGTTTTTCCTTGCGTTCAAAGCAGGCCTGGTGTTTGTCGGAACCATCGCCATCTTGATTGCTTCGATTGGTATTTTTAACACAATGACGATGGCTGTGACGGAACGAACGCGTGAAATCGGCGTCATGAAAGCGATCGGCGCAAGCCCAAAATTAATTCAGCGGCTTTTCTTAATGGAGAGTGCGTGGATCGGCATTTTAGGGACGGTGATCGCAATCATCCTATCGTATGGCATCAGTTATATAGCAAATTTGGTCTTGCCGATGATTGTCTCGGCTGCTCTTAGTGAAGAGGATCTCGGTGGGTTGGATGTTACATTTTCCATTATTCCATGGCAGCTCGTACTCATCGCCTCCGCTATCAGCATTACAGTTGCAATGGTTTCAGGGTGGCGTCCTGCGAGAAAAGCGACCAAGATCGATGTCATTCAAGCCTTGAGGCAAGAGTTATAATAAAATAATCTATTAATTCTAAAAACATGATAGCCAGCCCTGCCCTCCTCCTGTATAATGAAGAAAAATGGGATATACAGTCGAATTATGACGGGCGGAGGGTGCCGATGAAGGGGAAAATGAGGAAGGTCTGTCAGCAGGAAAAGAGCAGTCTCCCTGTGCTATATCTGTCTTCTGGAACGGTTACGCTGATGGAGAGTCGTCAAAATATCGCGGAAGCACTTTTTGCTTTGCCGCCGGGCGGCTCGTTTTGCGCGCAATATAATTCAGATCATGCCACGGTGGAGCGGTATACGTTAATTAACGGTGCGATGGATTATGAGCATGAAGGCAGTAGGCGGAGAATGACAATAGGAGAGACAGTTGATGCCTCCCAACATGCCAAAGTGATTACGTTCTACGCGTTGACGGACGCAGAAGTGGTGATCCATATGGATGCGCCCTTCTATGAAAAAAATTTCTTTGAAATGCAATTGCTTCAGCGTGAAATGGATGCAGTGGCCCAGGTCGACGGCTATACGTATCAGCACTGTGATCGCATTAGGCAATACGCCATTGAAGTATGGAAGAAGTTTGATCAGCCTGCGGCCAGCTTAAAGCTGATGAGGTGGGGAGCTTACTTCCATGACCTCGGGAAATTGGCAATTCCGCCCGACATATTGAATAAACCAGGAAAACTCACGCCGGCGGAATGGGACATTATGAAATCCCATTCGCAGAGAGGGGCGGACATGCTGCGGAATCATCCGGTGGAATGGCTGAGAGAAGTCGCCTATATCATAGAGCAGCACCATGAACGGTATGATGGCAAAGGGTATCCTTTTGGCTTGAAAGGAGATGAAATCTCCTTGGAAGCGGCCATTGTCTCTGTAGTAGATGCCTTTGACGCCATGACGACGGATCGTGTCTACAAGAAAGCCATGCCCGTGGAAAGGGCTTTGGAGGAATTGGTGGCAGGAAAAGGGGAACAATTCAACCCGGATGTGGTGGACGCTTTTGTGGAAGTCATAGAAGAGAAGAAGGGCGAGATTGGATGGACTATGTTCAAGCGATGCGAAAGCTGATTGGCCAGCGACCTCTGCTGACGGTAGGCTGTGGCGTCATTTTGACGAAAGATCATCGTATTTTGCTTCAGCACCGCGTAGATGAGGATAATTGGTGTATACCGGGTGGCGTGATGGAAATCGGGGAAACGTTTGAGGAAACAGCCAGGCGGGAGACATTTGAAGAGACGGGTCTTCACGTGAATCACTTGCAGTTGTTCGGCCTTTATTCAGGTGATGCCTGTTTTGTCACCTATCCGAATGGAGATGAAACATATAGCGTCCAGGTGATCTTCATTACATCCGATTTCAGCGGCAGTCTCCACCAGAGCGGGGAGGAAAGTCATGCCCATCAGTTTTTCGGAAAAGAAGAGCTGCCTTTAAATATAAACCCGCGTCAACGACAATTCATCGAAGAATGGGCAGCAGGAAAAAATTTCATAGAATGACGACGGAGACCTGGGAGACCGGGTCTTTTCATTTTATTTCCCAGACAAAAAGGTGCATGATAGAAAGAGGAGTTTCATTCTATTTTCGAAAGGCGGAGGAAGTATGGAATATCGTATCGAGCATGACACGTTTGGAGAAATTAAAGTTCCGGCGGAAAAGCTATGGGGTGCCCAAACCCAGCGGAGTAAACAAAACTTCAAAATCGGCGGCGAACGGATTCCACTCGGAGTCATTCGTGCGTTTGCACATCTGAAGAAGTCGGCTGCCATCGCAAGCCATTCGTTCGGAAATCTGTCCGAAGCGAAAATGAAGGCGATTGTCGCGGCAGCGGAAGAAGTGCTGGAAGGCAAATGGGACGACCATTTCCCGCTCGTCGTCTGGCAGACCGGAAGCGGAACGCAATCGAATATGAATATGAATGAAGTGTTAGCGAACCGAGGTAACCAACTGCTTGAAGAATGGGGAGAGGAAGAACGCCTCCATCCGAATGATGATGTAAATAAATCCCAAAGCTCCAACGATACCTTCCCGACAGCTCTGCATGTGGCGGGTGTTATCGCGGTGGAACGTGACGTATTGCCGGCAATCGCCGTGTTAAAAGAAACACTCGGAAAAAAATCCGAAGCATTCATGGATGTTATTAAAATCGGCCGAACGCATTTACAAGATGCGACGCCTCTTACGCTTGGACAGGAAATCAGCGGGTGGCACCGGATGCTGGAAAAGACCGAGCGCATGCTGAAGGATAGCGTTCAATCGATGAAGGAGCTTGCTATTGGCGGAACTGCGGTCGGAACAGGTTTGAACGCACCGAAAGGCTTCGGAGACAAAGTGGCAGAGGAAATTTCGAAATCGGTCGGTATCGAATTCACGTCCGCATCGAATAAATTCCATGCCCTCACTAGCTATGATGAAGTCGTCTACACACATGGAGCCCTCAAAGCACTGGCGGCAGATTTGATGAAAATCGCAAATGACGTTCGCTGGCTGGCAAGCGGTCCGCGTTCAGGCATTGGAGAAATTACGATTCCTGAAAATGAACCGGGCAGCTCCATCATGCCGGGGAAAGTGAACCCGACACAAAGTGAAGCGCTGACAATGGTCGTTGCACAAGTTATGGGGAATGACGCGACAATCGGCTTCGCGGCAAGCCAAGGAAACTTTGAATTGAACGTATTCAAGCCGGTCATCATTTACAACTTCCTGCAATCCGCGAAGTTGCTCGCGGACGGTATGCATAGCTTTAATGACAACTGTGCAGTCGGCATCGAGCCAAACCGCGAGGAAATTGATCGCAAAGTGAAGAACTCACTCATGCTCGTAACTGCATTGAATCCGCATATCGGTTACGAAAATGCGGCTAAAATTGCGAAGACGGCTCATAAGGAAGGCACAACATTGAAAGAGGCGGCGCTCAAAACGGGTTTATTGACGGAAGAGCAGTTCGATGAATATGTCGATCCGTCCAAAATGATCGGCCGGTAAGCATGGAGAATACACATTGCCCCTATTGCCATCTGACAGATGATCCCGAGCAGCAGATACTATTTGAAAACGAGACGTGCGCTTATATACAGAAGGCTTCCGAGCAGACCATCCTGGAAGGCAGCGGGTTAATTGTCCCGAAACGTCATGTCCCAGATGTTTTCGGGCTGTCGGAGAAAGAATGGCGGGATACGCAAGAGCTGCTTTTGAAAGCGAAGGCTTATTTGGAAGAGCGGTATGGCCATGAAGGTTATTCCGTTGGTTGGAACACGGGCGAAGTCGGGGGCCAGTCCATTATGCATGCGCACTTGCATGTGATTCCGCGTTTTACAGATGAGCCGTTTGCGGGAAAGGGAATCCGGTATTGGATCAAACAAGACAAAAATGCACGGAAAATGCATGGAATGTCCACAAAGTTGTAACCCTCTTGCACCCGGAACTCCGTTATGATGGAAGGACATTACAATATAAAGGAGTAGACATGATTGATGAAAAAGCTCATGCCTATCATAGTGATACTTGTGCTTGTCCTTTCCGCATGCGGAGACAAGTCGAAAGATAACGGTTCTGCCCATGGGGAGATGGAAGTGGGTCATGAAAAGCATTTGCCGAACGGCGATTTACAGGAAGTGACGGAATCTGCAGCGGTTCTGCCGAAGTTCTTGGATGACAAACCGGAAGATATGCGGCTTGTGTATCAAGTGGCAGCTAATGCTGAAGATGTCTTAGCTTACATGCCTTGCTATTGCGGTTGTGGTGAAAGCGCGGGTCACGGGAGCAATCTAAATTGCTTCGTTGATGAAATTCGCGAAGATGGATCTGTTGTCTGGGACGATCACGGCACTCGTTGCCTCGTCTGCCTGGAAATTGCGGCGAAATCTGTGCAAATGAAGCAAGAAGGCAAGTCAATGAAGGAAATTCGTGAATACATTGATAGCACATATAGTGACGGTTATGCTGAACCAACCGACACACCGATGCCAGCGTAAGATGATTGGTGTTCTCGGCAAGTCTAAACAAAGACTTGCCGATTTTTTTGTTTATTGTACCTTTTCGGTTGCACGAGAGAAAACAAGCGAATATACTTAATTGAACAGTGGTCAAATAAATGTTGGGAGGTGATTTACATTCTAGTAGGGTTGCAAACAATGAACATCATGCTGCGCTTTCTGTTAGAGCTGCTTGGGCTGGCCATCTATGGATATGCAGGATATAAACTTGGCACAACGCCAATGATAAAATTCGGATTATCCATAGGGCTGCCTTTCAGCATTGCAGTCATCTGGGGATTATTCGGTTCTCCGCAAGCAGCAGTACAGTTACCAGCGAGCCTTCATGCAGTTCTGGAGGGCGTTGTTTTTCTAACCCCAGCAGTGTTGCTTCTATTTATTGGGAAAGGAGCACTTGGATGGGGGTATGGGGTCTTGGTTGTAGGGAACCGAATCTTCATATCAGTTTGGGAGCAGTAGGCGCTTCTTGCGAAAATCGTGCGTTTGTTTTACTCTTTATTGAACAGTGGTCAAGCAAGGAGGAGCTCAAATGTCTGCAAGAAGAACGGCAAATGAAGAACTGTCGAGGGAGGCCATACTGGACACGGCCCGGCAGTTGTTTATTGAAAATGGATATGACAAAACATCGATGAGGCAAGTGGCAACCGAATTAAAGTGCAGTCATGGCGCCATTTATTATCATTTCAAGAACAAGGCGGATTTATTTCAAGCGGTCGTCTCACATGATTTTTCGAAGTTAGATATTCTGATTGATGAGATCATGGCAACTGACTCGCAGCCTCTGGAAAAATGCCGTGCGATTCTATTAAAGTATATCGAGTTCGGCCTTCAAAATAAAAGCCATTATGAAATGATGTTCATGCTGAAGGATCAAGAAGTGCAAGGCTATTTGCAGGATCATCCGAATCAAAGCTATGAAAAGTTTGCGGACGCCTTGCATTTGCTGACGTATGGGCAGATGACCATTAAAGATATGTGGTGTCTGTTTTTATCGTTGCATGGATTTGTATCGTATTATTGCTACACCTCCCAAACATTTGACGATGTGCAGGTTTTAGCGGAGGCGCATGTGGCTTTCTTGATGAAGGGGATGTAATGGTCCCTTTTTGAATTTAATTGAACGGCGGTTAATTAAAAGGAGGAATAACAATGAAAAAAGTGATTGTCCTTGGAGCTTCAGGAGGAATGGGATATTCTCTTGTCAATGAATTGACTGGAAGAGGTATAGAGGTAGTTGCATTTGCAAGAAACGAAGAGAAGCTGCAGTCACTGTTTGCTTCAAATCCACTCGTCAGAATCCAGCCTGGGGATGTACTGGACAGGGAAGCGGTGTATAAGTCGACAGCAGGAGTCGATGCCGTTTTCCACTCCGTGAGCATTTCCTATGAGCAGTGGAATGAAAAACTTCCGCGCATTATGAAGAATGTGATGAATGCGGCGACAGGTCGTAAGCTTGTCGTAGTGGACAATGTCTATGCATACGGCAGGCAAGATGGCAAAAGTGTTTCAGAGGAGACCGAGAAAAACCCGCACACAAAAAAGGGGAGGCTGCGCTTGGCGTTGGAGCAGGAGCTAAAAGCATCCGAAATTCCTTATATCGTTGCTCATTTTCCAGACTTCTACGGACCCGGAGCGGAGAGTACGATTCTCCATCATACATTGAAAAGTGTTCTATTAAATAAAAAAGCTGGGTATGTCGGCAGTTTGGAAATCCCGCGAGAATTCATTTATACCCCGGACGGCGCGAAGGCGCTTGTAGAACTGGCGATGAACGAGAAGACATACGGCCAGAACTGGAATATTCCCGGCGAGCGTCTGGTGACGGGAAATGAAATCGTCGATATGATCCGTAGTCTGACTGGCTATGATAAAAAAGTCAGTTCAGTTACAAAGCCGATGATCCGGTTAGCTGGTCTTTTCAATCCATTCATGCGGGAATTCCTCGAACTGTCCTATCTATATGAGAAACCATTCCAACTCGATGGCGGCAAATATGAGAGGGAAATCGGACCTCTGCCGAGAACATCTTACAAAGAAGGGCTAAGGCAGACAATTGCTTTTCAAGCGGGTGCAGTGAAATAAAAAAAGCCGGTAAGGGAAGGGAATGCCTTCTCTTACCGGCTTTTTGCAACATCAGATGCCTGGCAAGATGCCGCTTAGCAAACTGAGTAGGTAGACCATGGCAAGCGCAGTCAGGCCGGCGATGAAGCCGCCGACAGACCAGGCTTGAATCGTTTGGGGAATCGTGAGACGCCCGAATTTATTAACAACCCAGAAGCCCGAGTCGTTCGGCAAGGACAATCCGATTGCCCCTGCACAGATAGCAAGCCCGAGTAAAATCGGGGAGGCGCCAAGTTCGACGGCCATCGGTCCCAAAATCGAGGAAGTCGTAACGAGCGCGACTGTTGCGGAACCGAGGGAAGCCCGTAGAATCTGAGAAAAAATGAATGCCAGAACAAGTACTGGAATGCTCCATCCTTGCATCGTGCCAATCAAGTAATCACCGATGCCGCTTTGGTTTATGACGGCGCCGAATGCTCCCCCTGCGCCGGTAACGAGAATAATCATCCCGGCGGAGTTGATGGCTTCGTCATAGAGATCCTTGTATGGAACGGAAATATAAGGGCGCAATACAATAAGCGCGACAATTACACTAATGAGCAAGGCAACGTTTTTATCACCGATGAACCCGAGTATATGGGATAATGTCCCTTCCTCCAGCCATAATTGGGTCACGGTGTTTAATAGGATCAAAATGATCGGCAAGCCGAGCATGAAAAACGACAAGCCAGTGGAAATTTCTTTCCGCGGTGCAGCGACCGGATCGGCAATCATTTCTTCTTCCGGAACATCTGCGTCCGTTTTGATTCGCTTGCCGATGAATGTGCCGTACAAATACCCGCCCACCATAGCGGCAGGAATTGCACAAATGATTCCATACAGAATGAAGAGGCCGAGATCTGCCCCCGTGTTTTCCGCGACGACGAGCGGTCCTGGCGTCGGTGCAATCATACTGTGGGAGACGATCAAACCGATCCCGAGTGCCGTAACGAAAGTGACAATCGAGATGCCAGTTCTTCTGGACAAGCTTCTGACTAATCCGCTCAAAATGACAAATGCAGCGTCAAAGAAAACGGGAATCGAAACGGCGACCCCTGTCAAGGAAAGTCCTGCCGCCGACCGTTTGATGCCGAACACACGCAACACGGCTTGGGCAATCTTCTCAATTGCACCCGAAACACCTAAAAATTGTCCGAAGACGACGCCGAGACCGATGAGGATTCCGACGCCAGTTAATGTATTCCCGAAGCCTGTTGCAACAGTTTTCGGAATATCCGCAAGCGGGAAGCCGAGTGCCAGGGCAGCTACGAGAGCCACGCTGATCAGTGAAATGAACGGCTCCACTTTTAATTTGAGAATCAAGAAAAACAATGCGGCCAACGCCAGGAGGAAAATCACAATGAGCATATTGCCTTCAACCATTTCATAACCCCTTTTCTCTTTAAGACTCCAATTCTTGAACAACTTTCTTTAATGTATCAACTTCTCCGACGTTACCCGGGAAGATAATATAAGGGATGCCGGGGAAACGGCTCTCCGGACCTGTCTGCCAAACAGGAACACCAGGAGCGACCTGCCCCATCACTTCCGCTTTCTTCACACCTAACCCTTTTGTCCCGACATCACTTGACGTGATGCCGCCTTTGGCAATTACATAGGATGGGCTCGGATTACAATTGTGGACAAACTGCGTCATCGCATCAGAAATGGAAACGGACAAAGCCAGCTCTTCCTCTTTCCGGCCTTCTCCCAAATCGAGCCGCTGCCGGGATGTGTAAACACAAACCGTCTGACCTTCACGGATTTTCTGATTGATGAGTTGCTGAATGCGCACTTGTTCGTCTGTAAACTCATTGCCGTTTTGGACGAGATGGCAATCAAATTCGATGAAATGAATGCCCGATACTTGACGAAGCTCATTCAGCTGATCGGTCGTCTTCTGCACATGGGAGCCGACGATGATCAATCCGCCGTTGCTGGAGGCTTCTTTGACCAGTTCGCTCTTGGTTAAATACGGTTTGCTTGAAACGTCGCCAATGACTTTCGTAAAGGAAGCAGCCGTACGGAATAAAAACCGTTTTCCTTTGGCAATCGCCTGCAAGAGGGCAATAGAAAAGGCTTTGACATCGTCTTCAGAGACGGCGTTGACGACTACTTTTTGAAAGCCATTCAGACTGAGTAATTTATCAACAATTGAATCAATCGAGAGCGAGCGCAATTCCTCCAAGGAAATGGATACAACGTTATCAGCCGGATAAGCGCCTTCGGTTTTTTCGGCAACCCATTGTTTCAAATCGCTGCTTTGGAAGCCGAACATCCGGTCTTTCGCGAATTCAGTCTCTCCGGCAGGCACATAGTCGCCGCGTTGCTTAACGTAATGGATATCACCGATTGTCTCCCGGCCGCCTTCTTTAAAGAATGGCAAAATAATCTCTCCGTCGATCGCTTGTCCCATATTGCTTTCCAACGTTCCGCGCAATACTTCCGTTTCGAGCGGGTAGTGGCCGCGCAACGTGGAATCCCCGCGGCTGATCAACAGGAAGGGGAGCTCCATTTCTGTAGAAACCTTCGCAATCCGTTCAGCTATATCCGTATGCACTTTTCTTGTCTCAACAGCCGAAAAGGATCTCGAGTTAGTTAGCAGAAACACCATTTGGCGTTCTTCTCGGAATACGGCACGGATCGTCTCCAGTGACCAGTCTGTATAGACCGGAATGCCATGCACGGTCTGGACACCCGTTGGATCATCATCGAGCACAATGATTTTGTGAGTAAATGAAGGACGTTCCTGCTTCCATAACTTTTCAAGTTCTTCGCCATAGTGCGGGAGCTGCTGGACTTGTTCCGCTATATTCGTCACGTCACTTCCCGCCTTTCGGCACTTCGAAGTTCGCCAGCTTCTCATAATACTGGATGACGCCCGAATGGTCATCTGTCGCTTTGCCATCCACTTTAAGTGCATGGAACATTTCAAGGACATTTGATGTGAGCGGCATCGGTACGCCAATGTCACGGCCTGCGTTTACGACATTCGTTAAATCTTTCATATTAATATCAATCCGTCCGCCCGGTGCAAAATTGCGTTCCAGGATCAGCGGAATCTTGGCATCGAGTACTGCACTGCCAGCAAGTCCGCCGCGGATCGCTTGGTACATTTTTTCAATATCAACGCCAGCTTTCGCAGCGAGCACGACCGCTTCGGACATGGCAGCCATCGTGACGTTCACTAGGATTTGATTCGCGAGCTTTGTCGTGGAGCCGCTTCCGCTTCCGCCGACATGTGTTACATCGGTTCCCATTGCTTCCAGCACAGGACGACTTTTCTCAAGAGCTGCTTCGTCACCGCCCACCATAATGGACAGAGTGCCGTCCTCTGCTTTCGGCTGGCCTCCGCTTACAGGTGCATCGAGGAAAGAAGCGCCATATGCCTTCAATTTCTCTGCGCAGGCAACTGAGTCGACAGGGGATACCGAGCTCATATCAATGACAATGGAACCCGCCTGCAAACCTTCCGCGACCCCTTCAGGGCCAAATAATACGTGTTCCACAATTTTTGCATTCGGCAGCATCGTAATAATGAAATCGCTTCCATTTGCTGCCTCTCTTGGCGTTTTTGCCTCTTGTGCACCCTCTATAACAACGGCCTTTCGTGCTTCTTCATTCACGTCGAATGCGCGAACTTCAAAACCGGCCTTAAGCAAATTGAGGACCATCGGACGGCCCATGATTCCTAGACCAACAAAACCAACTTTCATGGGAAAGCCTCCTTCGTATCTATCGAATTGCAATTTGAGTATACAACAATAATTCTGACTTGTATACAATGTGATTATACTTGCATACAATATCCTATTCTTGTCCATCATCCTGTATACTATGGATAAGAACAGGGGGTGCGACATGGAACAGCATGCGGGAACCGCACAGTTGCTGGCGTACGAAACGATTCGGGAGCAAATTGTCACGGGTTCATACCCCGGCGGCATGAAGCTGGTGGAGGAACGATTAGCCGAGGAGATCGGAGTGAGCCGAACTCCGATTCGTGAAGCCATCCGCCGCCTGGAGCAGGAAGGATTGATCAAACGAAAAAAAGTGATCAAACCGACAGAACAGGACATGCGCCACATTTTCCAAATGAGGATGCTTATTGAAAGCCATGCCGCCAAGATGGCTGCGACGTACATGCTTGAAGAGGACATCGAGAAATTAAAAGCCTCCATTGAACAAGCAAAAACCGGGACACATGATGAGATTGTGAAGGCGAATAAACGATTCCATGACTTAATTGTCAAGGAAAGCCGGAACCCGATCATGATTGAAACCGTTGATAAGATGCAATCCATCATCTATTTATTCAGTAGGGCTGTTGTCTTCCATAAACGCCCGTTTTTGCTCGAGGAGCATGAACAAATTTGCGAGGCCATCCGTGATCGGGAAATTGAAGAAGCCGGGCGGTTAATGGAGAAGCATTTGGAAGCAGATTTGGAGTTCACTTTAAATATCGTCAAATAGGGTCGGTTTGATTCATTTTGGAGTAAGCCAAGAAGGCGCTAAGTCGCTTTGATTGACAAAGTTACATTCACTTTTCTGAATTTGTGCGTAGGACTTTAAATTTCCTGCAAAAGGGTTTATGATGTGGGAATGAATTTGGACAACCGGTGCATAGTTGTACCGGAGGACACTCTATTTCATTAGCAAATGAGGGAGAGATGAAATGGTTTTCGAAGGCAATAACAAAATCCGGAGAAAAATCTATCAGGCACTCGAAGGATTAACTGATGAGGAATTTAACGGCAAACCATCTGGCGGCGGCTGGTCCCCTAAACAGATCCTGGAGCATCTGACGTTGATGGAAACTTATATAGCAACAAAGATAATGAAGGAAATGAAAAACCCGGATAGCCTCCGGGCTTCTAAAAAGCTCATCCTTTTGGCGAGCGATCGGGTCGTAAACGTGAACCTGCCGGAGCAGACACATCCGACGGACCACTATAAAACAATTGCAGATTTGAAGGAAGAGCTTCATAATTCTAGAATCTATCTGCTAGACGTATATGATGCCAGCTGCAAAGATGCATTGCGGGACAAATCATTTGCCCATCCGAACTACGGGCATCTCCCGCTCATCCAATGGTTTCCGTTCATTGGACTTTACGAGAAATGCCATTTGAAGCGTCTTCGGAAAACAATTGACGAATTGAAAATGGAGAACCGTCCTTTCGAGCCAGTCGGCGGACGGAACGACTAATCCCAATGCGAATGAGGCATTGGGATTTTTTTATGGGAATTTGTATATTAGGAAAGCCAAAATCCGATTACGAGAGTGGACCACATTACCGTGAAGCCTGCTATCGGGATAGTCACCACATTGAACAGGAGGTTAGCGGAGTTGTTGCGAATATCCGATTTGATGGCAAGCACAATAGCTGAGATGGCAAATAGATACGAGAACACAGCCCCGGTGAAAAACCAAAACATGGAGCGACCCGTCCAATAATAAATGTCTTGGAAAAAGTGGCTGAAGAGACCGCCGATGACCGCCAATAAAAGAGCGATAGGAGCAGCGTATTTCAATTCAATCCCCCCTTTGTCAATCAGTAGTAAAGAGACGTTTTGTAAGCCTGTTCGGTTCCAGTGAATTGTAGCGAAGCGGTGATCCATTCAAATTACCCGGTGATAAGAACGATTCAGCCGGTGATAGAGCGAGTTCACACGGCGAAGCTATTTCCTGCCTTAACTCTAATGAACAACAGATTCACTACACTTCCACATAAAAAATCCCCATGCACAATGCACGGGGATGCTTATCAATGAATATAAACATCACTCACCAAGTAGTCTTGAATCACGTTGGTTGGAATTTCAAATGTTACGATTCCCATATAGCCGGGGGCCACTTCGTATTTATCGAAGGAGATAATGAGTTTGCCTTCGTCGCTAATATAGAAGGATTGATCGGGTTTGATTGTCGTGAAGCCGTCAGCGTATTCATCTTCTGCTGTGAAATAGGAGATGTTGTCGTCTGCTTCCATCTGCCGTTTCATCTCTCCTGCAATGTAGTTGTTAATTGCTTCGATATATTGATCGTTTTTGAAGAGGCTTGGCAAGGTGATCAAGATATTGTCCACCTTATCCACTGTGTCATATTTCATGACAGTGGAGGAAGATCCGACGGTATTGACTTCATAGCGAGCGATGGAAAGAATGCGGTCATTGTCCGTTTTGACTTCATAGCCGACGTCCATTCCCATATGGCCGCCTCCTGCTTTCTCCAGTTCGGCGATGTCTTTTTGGAACTGCTCGTATAATGCTTTGTTTTCTTTCAAATATTTTTCATTCAAAGCAGCTTCCAAATCCTTATCGCCAAGTCCTGTGATGCCCGGGGTGGATACGTCTGCATCATATGTTTTTTCTTTAAATGAAATCTGCTGGACGGTTAACACTTCAACAAGTGAACCGAGAACCGGCACTTTCGCCATGGCCTTAGCCAAATCAGGGCTGACATTGATGCTTCCGACGAAAAGGGCAGCCGCCGCAGCTGTGCCAATCAACCAGTTCCTCATGACTGGCCGTTTCGCTTTTTTCTGTTTCGCTTCACGGATCGATCGCTTTACTACACCCGCCAGCTCCTCTGGAATGTCCACAGATTCGTATTCCTTTTTTAATTCGTCAAATTTACTCATACGTTGTACTCCTCTCCCATTTCCACTCGTAACTTCCGCAAAGCCGCATATAACCGGGTTTTCACCGTGTTTACATTGTCTCCCGTGATAGCGGCAATTTCATCGATTTTCAGGTCCTCAAAAAAGCGTAAGATGATGATGGTTTTATGCACGGCAGGCAACTCATCAATTGCATCCCGCAAGTCGAGGTCGGCCTTGCCATCTGTAGAGGCAGGAAGATGCGTACCTAGAATTTCATCATCCATGACAGAAATCCGCCCGTTTTTACGCAGAAAATCAATGGCTGTATTCACGACGATCCGATAAAACCAGGTCTTCAGGTATTTCACTTCCTCCAGCCGGTCCACTGAGCGGAGAGCTTTCAAGATCGACTCCTGCACGATATCCAGTGCATTGTCCTTGTTTTTTACATAGCTATAAGCAAGTCGGTAGTGGGCTTGCTGGTGTTCCACAATAAAATCCTCTACCAATTTGAATTTTTCATCTTTTGTCATGACAAATCAAATCACCTTCTATAGAAATAACGCCAGCGCGCTTGCGTCTCATTAAATTGGACGGAGTGGGAAGGGAAATAGTTTGGAGCTATTAAATCATAATTAGTGAATTATTAACGTAAGGCTCATGGTATAATTTTCTTACAATTAGCTCGGAGGAAAAGTGAAAACGTGAGATTCTCTTTATTTCTTGCCATGTGTAACTGACTTTATTATAGGCGTTAAGCATGCAAATGCAGGAATGGGATATGTCGAAGTAAACACCATTGCCATTCCATCTGATGCTAGAGAAAGAGCAAATGAACTTATGAAACAGGAGATGAGAAAAAAATGAAGGATTTGAAGTTGGAAAATCGGCAATTTGTCGCCTCGTGGAGCGGCGGAAAGGATTCGGCACTCGCTTTTTACCGTGCAGTTGAGGCAGGGGGCGAACCGAAACGGATATGGACGATGTTTGAGACGGATGAGGAGCGTTCCAAATCACATGCGTTGCCTTTTGCGGTAGTGCAAGCGCAAGCGGAAAGCATTGGGGTTCCGTTCATGACACGGGGCTCTGACTGGAAAGGATACGAAGCACAATTTCTTGATGCGATGAAAGAATGTGTCGACCATGGCGTTACGACTGGAGTCTTCGGTGACATTGATTTGGAAGACCATTTGAAGTGGGTGCAGCAGACGTGCGCCAAAGTCGGCATGGAGGCTGTGCATCCATTATGGATGGAGCCGCGCAGGGCGTTGCTGGAGGAATTCGTTCAAGCCGGATTTGAAGCATATATTGTGGTAGTGAATACTAAAATGATGCCTGCAGAGTTCATCGGCCGGGAATTCACAATTGAACTAATGGATGAACTTGAAGCGCTCGGAATTGATGCTTGCGGGGAGTCAGGTGAATTTCATACAGTGGTCGTCGATGGGCCGATCTTTAGCAAGCGGGTGCCGATCATGTTTAAACAGCAGCATGAACGGGACAGCTATGTATTTCTGGAAGTGCAGCTGGAAGCATAACGATAGAAAGGGGGAGGGGAAATGGACGTCAAACAAGCGCTGGGGGAAGCGTTTCGACTTTTTGACGAGGGCGAGCTAGAGCAAAGTGAATCGATCTACCGGCAATGCCTAGAACAGGCGGAAAACAGAGAGGACGAACAGAGTGCGTTGCATGGACTTGGCTTTGCCCTTGCGATGAAGGAAGAGTGGCATGAGGCACTGGCATGCTACGAGAAATTGCATAGCTGGGCAGTGGAAGAGGGCAATATTTCAGATGAAGCGATTGCACTTCATCAAATTGGCATGGTCCATCGAATGCGCGGTGCATATGATCTTGCGACAGAGGCGTTTATCCAAGAGCTTGCACATCGCAAAGCAAAAATGCCAGAAGATCACGTTGGCTTTTCCGCTGTCGCTTATGAGCTGGGTCTCATAGCATTGATTGAAAAACGGATTCAGGAAGCGTTCCGCTATCTTGAGGAAGCCTTGCGGGAAGGCGAACTTGCCGGTTGTGGCATTTGTATCGGGTGTGCTCATCGAGGGCTTGGCCAAACATATAGCGAAACAGGGGAATTGGAGCAATCGCGCAGTCATTTCATTCGGAGCGCTGAAGCGTTTGAAAAGGGTGGAGATGCACGGGCCGCCGCCGAGGCAAGGAGTTTGGCAGAGTGAAGCGGATCCTGTTCCTTTGTTTATTGGTGCTTACACTGCCCACGGTTGGAGCATGTCATGGATCAGGTTACTCCACAATTCAACTGGGAACCGTGCAGGCAGACGAAACAATGGAAGCCACTGACGTCGTTCCCTTTCGAATAGAAGGAACATTACCGGAAGGCGAAACGTATGTTTTCACGATAGAACATTACAGAGATGGGCAAAGCCTAGGGGACTCATTGTTGACATTTGGGGATTTGACAGCGAAAGAGGATATGGTGTTCGGCGTAACAAGTGACCTCCAGCAAGACAGTTTGACGTTTTCCTTTCAGAAACCGAATGAAACTACCTCTATAACAATCGATGGGACTGCCGAATTTGGTGCTATCGGAACGATGCTAAAAGGCAAAATAGATATTCCGCTTGAAGAACCTGTCTATATCGCGTACTGGATCGGATCAGACGATGGGACATTTCATTTTTCCTCTCCGAATGAAGAAGGGTATGCTTCATTAGTAAAAAACAAGCAATGTTATCTCGTGAAGGTGGAACGCCAAAAGTGGTCCAATATGAACCGGGAGTGAGGCAGTGAAAAAATTACAGTTATCTGTCTTAATGAGTTTGGCGCTGATACTAAGTGGCTGCGCTGTGAATGGAAAGATGTACATTAAGGCGAGCGTGGTAAACGATGAAACGGACAATGCCATGAAAGTGAATAATGTACAGCTTTCACTTTACGGGAACTTGGAGGAGAATGAAGAGCTGGTATTCACAGTCGAGCAATATGACGAAGGAAACGAGATAAGCGATCCGATTATCCTTCCGTTGGCAGGGAATCTGAAGGACTACCGAAAGATGAGCTTTATTGTGGAGAATGACATCTTTGAGGAACAGCAAACGTTATCACTGGGACCGGCAGATGAAATGGAATCCGTGATCCTGGATGGGCTGTATGACAGTTATGGAGGGGATACACTCCATGATGGAAAAAAACAACTCCACCTAGATAAACCGATTTATCTAGCTTTCTGGGCCGGCTCACAAGATGGCCGAATCTTCGTTGTGCCGAAGCGGGCTCCTGGTGTAGAGCCCCTGAAGGAGAACGGCCTACTCTTTCTCCTGAAGGTCGAACGGAAGAAGAAGGCTGACTAGCATGGCAAGCGACCAAGCGCCCGTCTGCTTGAAAGCCTTTTTTTATTTTCATATAATGAACTCCTTGGTTTTTATTAACTAGTTTATATACCCGCTGCAATAGACTGTGAAACGTAAAAGAATGTAAAGGAAGTCAGGGGAGAGAATGAGAAGACCAGCTCGGCAGATTCAGGATGTAGTGGAACAAACGATTCGAGATGTGGAAATGGAGGTCGCGGTGAAGCAGGAGGCGACAGGGGTCAATATGATGTATGATTTCATCAAACATGAAATCCTGATCGATATGGAACGCATACGAAAGGCGTACGGGGAACTTCTTGAATCGATGCCTTTCGAAACGTATATCCGCACATTGACCATTCATGAACTCGGCCATGCAATGGACCGGGAAGCGTTGCTTGCCTCGTTGGACCGCGCTGTGGAAATTATTAAAGCGAAGAAACAGGTTTGTGCGGAAAATCGCGATCGAGATTTGCCGTTCCTGGAAATGCTGATTGAAGAGCATGAACGGGACATCGTCTTTGAAGAGACGGCTTGGGTAAATGCAGAACTGTTGAACCGTTACTACGAGATTATTGATTGGCATGATTTCTTGAAGGTGAAGGAGCATAGCTTGGCCTCCTACCAGACGTCCTATGAAAAGGATTTGGCCGTCTATCAAGAGAGGAAAGTCACGCAGGATTCAGTAGCTATCATTTAATTATTATTGCAAAAAGACCGTCTGCCGATTATCGGTGGCGGTCTTTTTGGTCAGGTAGAACTAGAGTGGGAAGCCTCAGCCTTTTTTATTCTTTTAAAATGAACCCAAGAAGAGAATAAGGCGATGACGATGCCTGCCGAATGCATTTTAATAAAAATGGAAGATTGCTCGATTACCACTAAAACGGTACCGAGAATAAAAAACAGCAACATCCCCAGCATGGCGTAAAATAATCGTCTCTCCAATGACTTCACTCCTTAACTCAACTATTTTTCTGGTTATGCTTCCTCCACATCCACCAAAAAAATACGTTCTTCAAAACCGCCACGCTTCTCTGCTTTTTGCGCACGGATCTTTTCCAGCTCATCAAATGAGATTTCATAGTAAGAAGCAGCTGCATGAATGAGCTCAAGTAGATCAGCCATTTCCTCGATGGCATCCTCGGCATTTTCGGCCGCTTCGTATTCGGCCAGTTCTTCGTGCATTTTCTTGTTCAGTTCCGTTATGTACTCCTCTTCGCCGAGGATCCGGGTATGGCATACTTGGCCGGCATCCTGAATGATTTTTGGAATGAGATCTCGAACAAGTTTATTGTATGTCGGCATAATACCACTCCTATTTCATTAGGCTATTGCCTACATTCTACAAAAGGAATGCATGCTCCTTCACGAACTGTGATGTTTGGAAACTCTATTTGATATTGATTACTTAAGTGCTCGGTTGCCGGCCAAGTGATCATCCAGCACCTCAAGAGAGGAAACCATAATTCCTTAACTCCTTTTCAAGAAACGGTTTGGCGTGAAGCATGTCGCGGAAAGCTTCATATCTGCCAACGTCTGCGCTTGCCGGTGTCTTGTGGGTTCGATAGGCACGGATCAGGATATTCTTTGGTGTATGTGCCAGATCAATGAATTCAAGTAACTGGGCATCGTAGCCGACAAGGGTGAGCAGTTCCGCCCGGATCGAATCGGTTGCAAGTGCGGAAAAACGCTCTTTCATCAATCCATGCTGCAACATGACGTCGAGTTCAGGCGCAGCCACTTGGGAAAAGAGTTCATGCTGGCAGCACGGGACGCTTAAAATGACTTCGGCTCCCCATTTTACTGCACGGGCAAGGGCCATATCCGTTGCTACGTCGCACGCATGCAACGTGACGACCATGTCGACCGCCGTTTCCTCGTTGTAGTCATTGATATCCCCGACAAGGAACTCCAGCTGTTTGTAATCGAGATCCTGGGCGATACGGTTGCATTCTTCAATGACTTCCTTTTTTAAATCGAGTCCGGTAACCCGGATGTCGAGCCCTTTTTCGATATGCAAATAATGATACAGGGCGAAAGTGAGGTAGGACTTCCCGGAGCCAAAATCTAGAATCCGCACAGTTCGGTCCTTTGGCAAGTGCTCGAGCGCATCGTCAATAAATTCAATAAAGCGATTGATTTGCCGGAATTTATCATACTTCTGCTTTTTCACTTTGCCTTCTGCTGTCTGTACGCCTAACCGGATCAGAAATGGGTAAGGAGTAGATTCATCCAATAAGTAATTTTTCTTTCGGTTATGGGATAGATCCGCCACCTTGCGTTCCGTTGTTTTTTCTGATTTCCAAGAGACCCTGAATTTTTTGGAAAGCTGAATATGTACATTCTCCTCAGTAAATTCGACTTGCATTTGCTTAAATTGCTCCATCAGCTGTTGAACTGCAGTACGGATATCGCAGATTTTTACGTTTTCATGCTTGAGGATCCGTTCATAATGATATTCGAATTGGATATGCAGTTCGTTTCTTATTTCAACAGGCTTGAGCTTTACTTTAGACAAGCCTTCCGATTTATGGCGTGGCTGGCTGGCGGTTGCCCGGATCAGTTGGCCGTTTGACAGCCGTTCCGCCAGTTCGTTGATCAATTGTTCAAATTCCATTTAGGTTGACTCCTTTACGGTCAAATTCTGTATCCACAGAATAGCAAAAGGGGCCAGCAATTGCTAACCCCTTGCATGCTTATTCATAAGATGTAATGTTATCAAAAGGAATTTCTTTTGCATTGCGGTAGAGCTGGATGTTGTCGTAGTCACGATCTGCAGTTAATTTGAAAATAAAGCGTTTCAGCATTCCCGCTTCATCATCGGGACTGTTCTTTATATGAATTGCGAGGGTCGCCCCCTCATCTTTGACAGACATGGTGACCGCACTATATGCATAAACGACAATATAGCGCTGTCTCTTTTGATCGGTAATCATTTGAACGTTTTCAGAGGTGGCTGGTTGAATTGATTCCAGCAAATCCGAATCGGCCTTCTCAGGTTGGACTTCTTGTATAGATAATTCGTTGTTGCAGGCGGATACAAGGAGCATGATTCCAAACAGGATTGCCAAACCTATTCTCATTTCATCTCAAACCCGCGCTTCTCCAAAAACTCCCTCATATACGTCCGTTTCGGTTCGTGGAGGAACTCTGCCATCTGCTGGCTCCAAGCAGTGTCCTTTTGGTTGGAACCTCGGTGCAAGTAATAGTCGTGCATCGTTTTGTCATAGGCTGGCAGGAGATCATCGTATTTGGAACCATCGTAGCTGTTTTCATGGATGATGGCTTCCACCGGCAGTCTTGGTTTTACTTCATTCGCTTCATCGGGTACGCCGATGGACATGGCGAACATGGGAGCAACCCCTTTCGGCAAGCGGAGCAGCGCGCTGATTTCTTCAGGTGCATTCCGAACACCGCCAATGTAGCAGATGCCGTAACCTTTCGATTCAGCGGCAATGGCGACGTTTTGGGCAAAAAGCGCGACATCGATAGAACCAACAAGCAGATTTTCGGCAAATGAGTAATCAATTGTCTTGCCGTGAAGTGCAGCCGCTTTGTCTAAGCGAGCATAGTCGGCACAAAAGATGAGAATGGCGCCGGCTGATAAAAATTGCCGTTTGTTCTTTGAGAGCTCCGCCAGTTTCTCGCGCTTAGCCGTGTCTGTCACATGGATGACGGAGTAGGCTTGAACAAAATGGGAGCTTGCGGCATGCTGGCCTGCGTGGACCAATTCCCGAACTTCTTCGGAAGACAGCTGTACGTCTTTGTATTTTCTTACAGATGCATGGGATGTTAGTAGTTCCATGACCATATTTATCCCTCCAAATACATTTATTTTTGTGAAATCAGGGTATGTATATGACATTACCATATGTTTTGAAAAGGGGTGTGTCTTGTGAACTGGTTGGAAGGAATTTCGATGACAACAACGATCCTCGTATTGGTGCTTGTCGTCGTGCCAATCTCCATAGCTATTTTAATTTTTTTCTATGACAAGCGTCAGAAGCAGCATGCGATTTTGCGTAATTACCCGATTTTGGGGAGGCTCCGTTACACGACGGAAAAAGCGGGACCTGAACTACGGCAATATTTATTTGAAGGTGATAATGAAGGAAAGCCATTCAGCCGTACGGAGTACTTGCATATGGTGCTGCCGGGGAAATATTTAAGCGGCATCATCGGTTTTGGGTCCAAGCGTGATTTTGAAGGGGCGGGCTTTTATATCCGCAATGCGATGTTTACGAAGCAGAATGAAGAGATGCGGGTGGACAATGAGGATTTAGTAACAACGATGCGATACCATATCGACGAGGAAGGGCTTCTCTCCAGACATGAACATCGGGAAGAGGTGCCTGCTTTGCCATGGTTACTGCCGGAAGAGGATGCGATTGTCATCGGGCCGGATTGCCGGCATCCTTTTCATGTCCGCAGTCTGCTCGGCCAGTCGGCAATGAGTTATGGCGCTCTCGGGCAAAATGCCATCACCGCCCTGTCAAAAGGGATTGGGATGGCGAAAGAAGCATGGATGAATACGGGAGAGGGGGGGCTCTCACCGTATCATCTTGCGGGGGATGCTCATATTATTGCCCAAATTGGTTCCGGTTTATTCGGCTTTCGGACAGAAGATGGAGAATTTAGTTGGGAACGGCTGACGGAAAAGGCAAAACTCCCGCAAGTGAAGGCATTTGAAATCAAAATGGCGCAAGGTGCCAAGATGCGCGGCGGCCATGTGGAAGGGGAGAAGGTGACAGAAGAAATCGCGAAGATCCGGAATGTCACTCCGTATACTACAATTAATAGTCCAAACCGTTTCAAGCAATTTTCGGATTACCCGACGCTGTTTGATTTCATTGAAAAAGTCCGAGACCATACAGGCAAGCCGGTTGGCATCAAAATTGTAATCGGAGGCAAACAGGATGCGGAAGAACTCGCCTCTTTCATCCAGGAAACGGGGAAAGGACCTGATTTTATTTCTTTGGACGGGGCGGAAGGCGGTTCAGGAGCCACTTATCAGGATCTCGCAGACAGTGTCGGCTTGCCGCTTCGTTCTTCACTCATCTTGCTGGATGATGCCCTCCGGAAATATGAAGTGCGGGATCGGGTAAAAGTGATCGCCTCCGGCAAAATCACGACGCCTGACAAAGCAGCGATCGCGCTGGCAATGGGTGCGGATCTAGTACAGGTGGCGCGCGGATTCATGATTTCGGTCGGCTGCATCATGGCTCAGCGCTGTCATACGAATGATTGTCCTGCCGGAGTCGCGACAACTGATCCGAAATTACAAAAGGGGTTGGTTGTCGAAGAGAAAAAATTCCGCGTGACCAATTATATTTTGACGATGCGTGAAGGATTATTCCGAATCGCAGCGGCCGCCGGTCTTGACTCTCCGACAAAACTCGAGCGGCATCATATTGTATACAAAGATGAACGGGGCCGAGTGTACCCGGTTGAATAATGTAAGCCATTCCGCCTATTTAGCGGAATGGCTTTTTGATTATGAAGACTCAGAATGTTTTGTTTCGTTTGTCTAAGTTTTGTGATAATATGGATAGTAAGGGGAGAAATATTTAGGGAAGGGAGCATGACGATGTCTTTAGTGAATCAAACCGTTGGGCAAATAATAAGAGAACGCGCTAAGATGCATCCTGAACAGGAAGCCTATGTCTATCCCGAACTGAATATCCGGCGAAATTACGCTCAATTCGACAAAGAGACAGACGAATTGGCAAAGGCATTCATCGGCATGGGCATCCAAAAAGGAGAACATGTCGCCATTTGGTCGGATAATAAGAGAGAATGGCTGCTGAGCCAGTTTGCTACTGGCAAGATGGGCGCGGTGTTAGTCACAGTCAATACGAACTATCAAGCTGGAGAACTGGAATATTTATTAATACAGTCGGATGCAACGACATTAATTTTAGATGAGGGCTTTAAGGGGACGAGTTATATCGACATTATCCGGACAATCTGCCCTGAGCTGCTCGACAGCCGGAATGGCCGGATCGAAAGTGCCAAGCTGCCGAAGCTGAAACGGGTCATCTTGATGACAGATCGGGCAGAGCCGGGCATTTACAAATGGTCTGAGTTTTTAGCGCATGCCGCGGGTGTATCTGACGATGATTTGGAATCGAGATTCAACACGTTGGACCCACAAGATGTGATCAATATTCAGTATACCTCCGGAACAACCGGGTTCCCGAAGGGTGTCATGCTGACTCATTATAATGTCGTGAATAACGGCAAACTGATCGGTGACTATATGAACTTGTCCGAGGCAGACCGGATGTGCATTCCTGTACCGTTCTTCCACTGTTTCGGATGTGTGCTCGGCACCATGGCTGCTGTTACTCATGGTACAACCATGGTCATTGTGGAGCAATTCGATCCATTGGCTGTACTGGAGGCAGTACAGGATGAAAGGTGTACCGCTTTGCACGGAGTTCCTACGATGTTTATCGCGGAGCTCAACCATCCGGACTTTAAAAAGTATGATACTTCTTCGCTTCGGACGGGAATTATGGCCGGCTCGACTTGTCCAATTGAAGTCATGAAGCAAGTAATCCATGATATGGGCGCGAGTGAAATTACGATCTGTTATGGCCAGACGGAATCGTCACCAGTCATCACGCAAACGAGGACGGATGATCCGATTGAAAAGCGTGTGTCAACAGTTGGCAAACCGCATCCTCATGTCGAAGTAAAGATCATTGACCCGATCACAGGGGAAGAAGTGCCGATTGGGACACCTGGAGAACTGTGCACACGCGGTTATCATGTGATGAAAGGCTACTATAATAATGAGGAAGCAACGCATGATGCCATTGATCCGGAAGGCTGGCTGCACACAGGAGATATAGCAGTCATGGATGATGAAGGTTATATTGATATTACTGGAAGGATCAAAGATGTCATCATTCGCGGAGGGGAGAATATTTATCCGCGTGAAGTGGAGGAATTCTTGTATCAGCACCCTGGCATTTCAGATGTGCAAATTGTTGGTGTGCCTGACCCGAAATACGGGGAAGAGCTGATGGCCTGGATTATTCCAAAAGAAGGAGCCAAACTGGATGATGCATCCGTCCGGGAATTTTGTAAAGGCAATATCTCATATCATAAAATTCCTAAATATATCATGTTTACAAAGGAGTACCCGATGACGGCTTCGGGTAAAATCCAAAAATTTAAGTTGCGGGAGATGGCGGTGGAAGAGGCACTTATGCGACAATGATCTGCCGTTATTGAATAAAGACAGTAAAATAAGAAGAGGCAGAGTCAGTCGACTGCCTCTTCTTTATTTGTAAAGTGTATCTTGAAGAGAACCATCTGCATGATAAATATCTAAGATGCCATCATGGTCATTTACATAGGGCTTTGCCTTATCAAGCAGATCCTCTTTTGCAGCTTCCTTATAAATTGCACGGTCTCCGCCCTTTTCCACCAGAATCCAATCTTCTTCCTTTGGCTTCACCTCATATGTGGTCCGGCTGTTTTCATCTCCATGCACATACTCTCGTGCCTTCGAAATGGCGATTGCTATAGCACGACCTTCGTCGTACTTCTCTTCTAGCAAGGCATTTGCTATTTCGATTGCTTTATGGCGTACCTCTTTATCCAAATTCTTAAATGATGCGGGGTAATCATGCTCATCCCATGGCATACAAATCGCCTCCTTACGAGCCAATTCCCGATGCACTCTTTCTGTAAACCTATTTTTTGCGCCCAGTTGTCTTTTGCCACTCGATAAATGGTTCAAGTGCATTTTCGCATGCTACTTGGATAAAGGGGACAAGCCGTTGTTCACCGGGCAAATCCTGGTCGATAAAATAGCGTTCCAGCGGGTTTGGAAAACCGGCCTCCTCAGACGCTTCTTGTTTGCCGCAGGCATAATAAATGTGGCCGACAGTCGACCAATACGCTGCTCCTAAACACATCGGGCAAGGCTCGCCGCTTGCATACAGGACACAATCCGACAAGTCAATCGATTGCTGCGCTTCGCATGCTTCGCGAATTGCCGACATTTCTGCGTGAGCAGAAGGATCATGCAGCACATGTACTTGGTTTGTCCCTTTGCCGATGATCTTGCCGTCTCTCACTACGATAGCGGCAAAAGGGCCGCCACCATTCTTTGCATTTTCCACTGCCATTTCAATTGTTACGGATAACCATTCCTTATGTGTCAAAATGAAAACCTCCTGTCGAATATTCAGCATTTCCCGGGAAATACTCCGGAATAATAAATATTTTGTCATCCATACTATTCGGGACAAAGCAGAAAATACCTGCTTTCTTTTTGTGTTGACAATGATATGATAAATTAAATAAGAAAGGGGAGATTCTATGTCAAATGATGTATATCAACTAATTGCCATTATTTTGTACATGGCGGCAATGCTGTTCATCGGCTGGTATTCATTCAGACGGACAGCAAATTTGACGGATTACATGCTGGGCGGACGCTCGCTAGGTCCTGCTGTTACAGCATTGAGTGCGGGAGCCGCGGATATGTCCGGCTGGTTGCTCATGGGATTGCCTGGTGCTATTTACCTGAACGGACTAGGTGAAGCTTGGATTGCGGTAGGGCTGACAATCGGTGCCTACTTGAACTGGCTATTGGTTGCACCTCGTCTTCGTGTGTATACACAAGTTTCCAATGATTCCATTACAATTCCTAGTTACTTGGAAAATCGTCTGAAGGATAAATCCAGATTGTTGCGGATTGCATCCGGTATTATCATTTTAGTTTTCTTCACATTTTATGTTTCATCCGGAATGGTTGCGGGCGGCAAATTTTTCTTGAGTTCTTTCGGACTTGATTACCATGTTGGCCTATTGATTGTGTCCGCCGTTGTTATCGCTTATACGCTGTTCGGAGGATTTTTGGCAGTTAGTTACACTGATTTTGTACAAGGTCTTATCATGTTCTTAGCATTACTTCTTGTACCAATTGTAGGCGTATTCATTACAGGAGGTTTGCCGGAGACGACTGCGACAATCCGGGAAGTGAATCCTGACATGCTGAGCCTTGTCAAAGGGGTCACGATCGCCGGAGTTATTTCTTCTGTTGCCTGGGGTCTCGGCTATTTCGGACAGCCGCATATTATCGTGCGTTTCATGGCCATCAAATCCGTCAAGGAAACAAAGAGTGCCCGAAGAATCGGTATTGGCTGGATGATTCTCAGCTTGTTCGGAGCAATTGCAACTGCTTTAGTTGGGATTGCCTACTATCATCAAAATACGAATGTGGAATTGGTCGATGCGGAAACAGTTTTTATCTCCCTCGGTCAAATCATTTTCCATCCTTTCATTGCAGGAATCATGTTAGCTGCGGTTCTGGCAGCTGTTATGAGTACGATTTCTTCTCAATTGATCGTAACCTCTTCTGCTTTGATTGAAGACTTGTATAAGGCAGTCATCAAAACGGATGCATCGGATAAACAGTACGTTTTCCTTGGGAGAATGGCAGTTCTTGTTGTATCTTTAATTGCGATGGCACTTGCTTGGCCGAACAAAGAATCCATCTTGAAGCTCGTTTCATTTGCATGGGCTGGTTTCGGCGGGGCGTTCGGTCCGATCATTATCTTGTCGTTGTACTGGCGTAAAATTACGGCAGCCGGCGCATTATGGGGTATGGTAGCAGGAGCGATCACGGTTGGTGTATGGGGCAATGTTAAAGCGTTGTCAGATGCGCTGTATGAAATTGTTCCAGGTTTTGCGATCTGTCTGATCGTGACAGTGATCGTCAGTTTGATCACATATCGTCCTAACAAGGAAATTAATAGGGAATTCTCAGAGGCGATGGAATTGCTTGAGAAGGAAAGATAAGTGAATGTGACCTTCCTTAAGGGCGGTCTCAGACTGTAGACAAACTCGAGAAATTACGGAGTTTGCCTACAGTCTTTTTATTTGTCGATGGAATTTGAGTGTGTTGCGGCTTAATCGTGAGGTTCGGGAAAACATACGAGCGGTTGGTGAGGATATACGAGAGGTTCGGAGCAATTTACGAGCGGTCTTTTCAATAATCGAGAGGTATGCGTAATATACGAGCGGTTGTCCAACTTAATCGAGAGGTATTATGAATATACGAGCGGTCGTCTAACTTAATCGAGCGGTTCGAAATTTGACAGTCCTCCCCAGTTTAATCGGGTACTCCTGCAAATTCATCCGTCGCTCAAATCGAACATGCGATCATCGTCACCAAAGACGAACGGACCAAGATTCTGAGACCGTCCTTCGGGGCGGTCTTTTTTTGTGCAATTTCTTTCATGGAATATATCTACTTGGTATGATACGAGTATGAGAGTTTAGGAGAGAGGGTGCATGCGTGAAATACTTGAAAATCGGTGCCGTGGTACTGGTGATTGTTCTGTTGCCTTGGTTTGTTTGGCAAGTGCAATCTGATAAAAAGATAAAGTTTGCCGTATGGGAAACGTCTGGGGAAGAAGCATCTATTCAAGGGGTATCATGGCTCTTGCGTTATATGAAAATTCCCGGACCGGAACGGGCAAAGGATGCAATGGATTTTGAGGAGGTAGATGTTATTTATGTGCCATCTACAACGGATCACGCTGTGCAAATGGACATTGAAACCCTGAATGGAATCAGGACAGCCATGAGTAAACGACATGCGACAGTCGTCTTTGAATTTGATTCGCTGTCTTCTGGTATGGATTCTGATATTCAATCGGCTGCCTCCGAGCTGGTCGGCATCCGCCAGACGGGTTGGAATGGTCGCTATATGAAGGATTTATCAAAAAGCAATGAGGATTTGCCTAAATGGTCTGTTGGCGGATACGAAAAGACATCCGGCCAATCCTGGTCATTTACCGGGCCAGGCTACTTGTTTGTGAATGAAAATACAGAAGAAGTCGTTGTATTTTCAGAGGAAAAGGGGGATGTCGAAAGTACAGGCAACATTCTGCGTTTTACCGAAAAAGGGAAAACGGTTTTTGGCATTACGGAAAGTCCTCTCTATGAAGGGTGGTTCGACGTGGTGGAAGCAATAGGAGATGAGGGGGAGGCCATGGCGGAGTTTTCGCTAGGTCTTACTGCGAAGGGAAAAGAACAGGCAAACGCGGCCGGACTTCCTGTGAGCTTCCCGGCAATTGTACAAAACAGAGGAAATTATTATTTGTCTGGTGAGTTCGGTACTGTGGGAGAGGTTCCGTCCATTTACCAATATGCAGGGTATGCAAAAATGCATCAATGGGTTTCCGGTTTTGATTCCTCCTCAGATCGCTCATTTTTCTGGCGTACGTATGTGCCGGTCATGCAAGCGATCGTAAAAGGACACTTGGAAAAGGAAGAGCCGAAAAAGAAAGAGAATAAAGCGCTTGAGAAGACTGCGTCTGGCTTAACCTATTCTTCCAGAATTGAAGAAGGAAAGTTTGAAGTGTTTCAAAATGGAACTTGGAAGCCAATGACGGTGAAAGGAGTCAACCTCGGCATGGGACGGCCGGGTTCATTTCCGGGAGAGGCAGCTATCACGAAAGAGGAATATAGCAGGTGGTTCAAGCAAATCGGAGAAATGAATGCCAATACGATTCGGGTGTACACCTTGCATCCGCCTGCCTTCTATGATGCGTTGCTGGAGTACAACGAAACCCATGATCAAAAGCTCTATGTTCTGCATGGCGTCTGGGCGGATGAGGCACCTTTGGAGGAGACGCTCGATGCCTTCACACCTGAAATTGTCCAAACGTTTGAGGAAGAGATGAAACGGATTGCCGATGTGATCCATGGAAATGCAACTGTGAAGCCCCGGCCAGGCCATGCTTCAGGTGTCTACGCATCCGATGTGTCTGAATATGTCTCGGGCTGGGTCATTGGGATCGAGTGGTATCCACATATGGTAGCCAATATGAAAGAGGTGTACGCCGAACGTCCCCAGTACGAAGGAAAGCATATTCGCACAAATGGGGGAGAAGGGTTTGAGCTTTGGCTTGCTGAACGAATGGACGATTTGCTATCCTACGAGGCAGATACGTACGGCTGGACCCGACCGATCAGCTATACGAATTGGGTGACAACGGATCACCTGGAACAGCCGGCCGAGCCGAGCGAGCAGGAAGACATGGCCAGCGTTCATCCTGACCATATCCAGTTTATCCGGGAGGAACAGGAGGCAGGCATGTTCGCTTCCTATCATGTGTATCCCTATTATCCGGATTTCTTGAATTTGGAGAAAAAGTATACCGAGTTTATTGACCATCGTGGTGAAAAGAATAATTATGCCGGCTATTTAAATGATTTACATCAATCAACTAAAACGCCAATTTTAATCGCTGAATTTGGGATGCCGGCTTCCCGAGGGATGACGCATGAGAATGTGAATGGCTGGAACCAGGGCTTTCATTCCGAAAAGGAACAGGGCCAAATTTTAAGTAGGCTCTACGAAGATATCGTTCAGGAGGGGTTGATGGGCGGTCTCGTTTTCACTTGGCAGGATGAATGGTTTAAACGGACGTGGAACACGATGGATCTGGATGATCCTGACAGGCGTCCGTTCTGGTCGAATGTCCAAACGAACGAACAGAACTTCGGTTTGCTCAGCTTTAATACGCTGTCGATCCGAGTGGATGGCGAGATGGACGATTGGAAGGGAATTGCTCCTGCCTTTGAATCGTCTGACGACACGATCGAAAGAATGTATGTCCATCATGATGAAGCGTATCTGTATTTGAGGGCCGATTTGAAAAAAGATGCGGGACGCTGGCTGCAAGATGTCGATGCTCATTTTATGTTGGATACCGCTCCGGAACAGGGAAGCCGTTCGTCGAATCAGCTGCCCGGTGTAGAGCTGGCGAAACCGACAGCTGATTTCCACATCAGCTTAACGTCCAAGGATGACAGCAAGGCATTTGTGCAAGCAGCGTATGATCCTTTCTATTACATGTATGGCGTCGAGCTGAATATGTTGAAAATGGATGGTTCGTTGCCGAAACAAGGAGATGGGATCTTTCATCCGATCCGCTTCGCGTTAAATAAAGAAATGACTCGTCCGGACACGGGAGAAGTCATGCCGTTTTCTTATTACGAGACAGGGAAGCTTCAGTTTGGCAATGGAAATCCAGATTCCACATCGTACGATTCCCTGACGGACTTTGCGGTTTCAGAGGACGGCAGGGTACTGGAAGTCCGTTTGCCGTGGCTTCTGCTGAATTTCAAAGACCCGAGTCAGCGGGAAGTAATGGGGAATTTATATGGCGGAGATGGCCTGGCCAGCAGCCTAACCATTGACGATATCGGTGTGTATCTGGCTGCCATGAATGACAAGGGGAAAATGCTTCAACTAGCGCCTGATGCAAAAGATGGCTACCGGTATACGTGGGACACTTGGGAAGAACCACCGCATACAGAACGCTTGAAACAATCCTACTCGATTTTGCAACAGCTTTTTAAATCGATCGAATAAAAGGAAACCCCGTCGTTGTGTGACGGGGTTTCCTTTGTACTATTTTTCATAATAACCATTTATCCTTCATTCGATGAGATGCCTTTACGTTCCATGTTCCCCCACTCTGCCTTTTTCTTGAACGTATTAAGCAGCCCTTCGATTCGCCAAAGAACGAGTAGCGGGCGATACCAAAGTGACTCGGTCAGTGCCCAGACGAACAGAACAATCAGGTGCCGGACTTTCGGGTATTTGTGCAAGGTCAGTTCCTCAAGCAGAACTGCGAGAGATGATATGAACGAGCCATAAAGGATGGAGACGGCAAAGATTGTCCCTACAATTACGGGATTCAGAATATCAAAAAAGACACCGATAATAATAATCAGGAATCCAACCAGTTCCACAACAGAGCCGAGCAATTCGACAAATAGGAAATAAGGGAAGGTCAACAGCCCCACAGCACCATATGCTGGATTGAACAGCATTTTCTTGTGTGCCAGCAATGTTTCGGCAAGCCCTCGCTGCCAGCGTACACGCTGTTTTCGCAATACGCTGAACGTGTCCGGCGCTTCGGTCCAGCAGACGGGATCCGGGATATACTCAATCCGTTTCTTCAATTTGTTCTCGATATTAACCCGATGGAGCCGGACAATCAGTTCCATGTCTTCCCCAATGAGGCCTTCTGTATAGCCGCCGGCATGGATGACAGCGCCTTTATTGAACAATCCGAACGCTCCTGAGACGATGAGCAGCTGATTGAATCGGCTGAAACCGAGACGTCCTATCAAAAATGCACGCAAGTATTCGATGATTTGCATGATGACGATCGGTTTGTGTGGCAAGTCGATCTTTTCGACTTGGCTGCGCGAGATGGTGATGCCGTTCGCGATACGGACGGAACCGCCTACTGCAATGACTTCCTCTTCCGAATCGATGATCGGTTTCATAGTTTTCATTAGTGCATCCTGCTCTAAGATAGAATCCCCGTCGATGGCGCAAAAATACGGATAGACAGACGCATTGATTCCGCAATTCAGGGCATCCGCTTTTCCGCCATTTTCTTTTGAAATCACTTTTACCGTCGGGTAAGCCGCGGATTGGTAAACGCCTTTTATAGGCTTTGAGGGAAGCGTGAGCCTTGTCGCATGATTCACTTGTCTCATCTGGAAAGCGCTGATTAGCTTGGCCAATGTCTGGTCTTTGGAGCCGTCATCAATGACGACAATTTCATATTCCGGGTAATCCAAAGTCAATAGTGACCGAACCGTAGAAATGACGCCGACTTCCTCATTGTAGGCAGGTACAAGGATGGACACAGGATAGGTCCGATCCTTCAACGAAAGGTCATCTAGAATGGAACGTTTCTCCAATTTACCTTCCCGTATTACTTTTCGCATGGAGGATAGGAAAAGAAATAAATAGCTGATCGCTGTCCCCGCCATAAAAATGATAACAAAAGCCGATAAACTGCTGAGTGCGATGAAGAGTGCATTATGCATAAGCATTCGACCTGCTTTCCGTACTGAGCCATTGACTAGCCATATCACGGGCGAAGGAATCCGGATGGTTCTTCACGTAGTACGTCAATTTCTCAGCCCCCTCTACTTCCAGGATTGTTTCTGCCGCAGCGTATCGGACCCACCATTCGCTATCGCTGAGTAATTGGCCGAGCTCTTCCGAAAACTGGTGTATGTCAAGTTTCCGAACAGTTTGAGCGACCAACATCCGCTCCTGCCATTGGGCCGCGAAGAAAAACGGGCGCAACAGCTCCGGTGCGTGCATATAGTACAGGTTGCCAATCGTTTTTAACGCTTGAATACGAACTTCAGCAAGATTACTAGCCAACGCCGCTTCCACCTGGGCGATCTGCTCCTGCGCTTCTCGATCAGCGATCCGTTGCAAATAGGCGCATTGATAGGATGGATTGTCGGTCTCCTCATAAAAGGCAAGCAAATGTAAGTCGGCTTCCGCGGGAAAGCGCAATAAGACATCCCGGTAAAATTTTTGCGAATGCTGATTTCCTGAATAGACGGCGGGTAGTATGGATGTATCGCCAAGAGAAGCCAGTGTGCGGGCCATCTGTTTTTTCTCTTCATTCCACACGGGCATCTTCTGAAACTTGGATTGTAAGAGGGGCGCAAGCCCTTTCATTTGGAACGATTGGATATAATACAGCACATTCATGCGGACAGGCCATGAGGGGTCTTCCAATGCACGTTCATAAGGTTTGTGCAAAGCAGCGAAAGCGGTTGAACGGACTTTCTCTTGAATGGCTTCGTCACTCGTGGAAGACATAATATCACTAGCCAATCGTTGTGCGACCCGATAATCATTTTTCAGTTTGGCGACGTCCAGCTCCGACTCGCCGTATAAATAGGAAACAAATTCGGGGAGCAGCTCGGCATAGCGTTGCTGTTCCTTTCGTTCTACACGATTTCGCCGCACTTTGCGCCAAATCAGTATGGCGAGAAGAATGACTTGCAGGGCTGCTAAAACGCTAATGGTCCAACCAATAATCGACAGATCCACATTCATTTGAATAACCTCGTCATAAGCCGCTGCACGCGAAGCGCCACTTCTTTTGGACGGAACGGCTTGGTGATGTAATCATCTGCACCGGCTTCCAATGCGTGCTCCATGTCCAAGGAGCCCGATCTGGACGTCAACATGAAAATAAGGATGTTTTTATTCGAATAGGTGGAACGGATATGAGAGAGTACTTCAAACCCGGTCATCTTCGGCATGATGCCATCCAGGATGATGGCGTAATAATGTTTCGGATCATACCAATCGGCGGCAACGAAGTCGGCACCATTCTTAAATGTGATAATCTTTATCTCACTATCATCTATTTGTATGGCAGAAAATTGTTGCTTCATTATTTCTAATGCGATCGGATCATCGTCGATTAGAATAATTTCCACTGTCCGGGAAGATAGAGGTTGCGCTAGCTTCTCATCAGAATGTTTACTTGAAGAGAAGAGTTGGTCTACTTTTCGTTTAAAAGCGATTCGTGCCTGCAAAAGATGGTGAAAAGCTTGCTGGTCCACAGGACGCGCCACGAAATCGAAGATCCCTTGCTCGAATAATTTTTCCTTGCCGAAGTTCGATGGCGGATCACCGATGATGAGCAACGGTATCAGGCGATCCAATGCCTGTTCGGCCAGTTCATTAATTTCCGAAAGCAATGTCATAGCAGCCATAGATGGGAGAGAAAGTAAAATGACCGATGGATGCAGGACATCTAGGCGGTCCAGGCCTTCTTTGATTGATTTTACCGTTGCGCCCGGCAGCTGCTCTGAGTCCAGAAGTTCTGATATCCACTCGGTTTCCGATGACGAACCACTGATATGAAGAACAAAGGGGGTATCCATGCAAACACCTTCCTTTCGATAATAATAAAATATATTGTATGGGTACCCTTATTTAATTAACACATGCAATGCAATGCAATGCAATTTTACAACTTGATGCTATCATGTAGAGTAATAGATAGCTACTATAAAGAGGAGGAGTTTGGGGTATGAAATTGGATCATGTCGTATATTTCACACAAAATAGTCCGGTTGAAGTTGTCCGGCGGCAAGCGGAAGAAGGACGGCATGCTGTTGAAGGAGGCCGTCATGAGCAATGGGGAACGTATAATGCGTTATTATATGCTGGTAATGCGTATGTCGAATGGCTGGCAGTCGAGAAATCTGAGCTTGCCAGTCAAGTGGACCACCCGCTGACGCGTCTTCTGTTGCATGATCTTCCGGATGGCGAAGGCTGGGGGACGCTCTGTCTCTCGGTGGAAGGCATCGAAGGGTTTCAGGAAGAAGTCGAAAATAAAGGATTTCAAACGTCGGGAGTGTTGGAAGCCCAGCGTAAAACGGCCCAAGGAGAATTGAAAAAGTGGAAGATGCTTTTTATCGACCAGCCAGTCACTGATGAGCTCCCTTATCCGTTTTTCATTGAATGGGATGAGCCCGAAGGTGTCCGCATGGATAAACTAAAAAAAGAAGGTGCGCTGCCTCCTGAAAATGAAAAGCTGGCCATCCGGGAATGCATCTTTCATGTGCAAGATCCATTAAAAGAGACAGGTGAGTGGGCGGTTCTCCTTTCACAGAAAGTAGGGGACGATCATTCCATCCGTTTGGAAAACGTGAAGTTGTCATTTCATCAACAGGATGAGGGAAAAGAAAGATTGGCAGACGTCATCATTGGCAAAACTGAAGCATAAAAGCAGGTAACAACTGAAAGGGGCCATCTATGGATATCTTAGTGGAATATGCAGTGCTTGTCGGAGTGAAAGAAGCGGATGATGAGCATTTTGAATATGAAATGGAAGAACTGAAAAACTTGGCGGAAGCGATCGACGTGACAGTAGTTGGGAGTGTGACGCAAAACTTGGAGCGGCGCAACCCGACACATTATGTCGGAAAGGGAAAAGTCGATGAGATCCGCCACATGTATGAAGCGACAGATGCGAATCTTGTCATCTTTAATGATGAACTGACACCTTCTCAAATCCGTAACTTGGAAGCCGAGCTGGAAGTGAAGGTGATTGACCGGACGATGCTCATCCTTGATATTTTTGCCCGGCGCGCCCGTACGCACGAGGCACGCATGCAAGTGGAACTGGCGCAATTGCAATATACGCTGCCGCGGCTTGTCGGTTTGCGGGCTTCTTTGAGCAGGCAAGGCGGCGGCACAGGCGGCGGTTTCCAGAATAAAGGGGCCGGGGAGACGAAATTGGAGCTTGACCGCCGGAAGATCGAGGACCAGATTGCCAAGCTTCGAAGAGACTTGGAACACGCTAAAGATCAACGGGAAACCCAGAGGAAACAACGAAAGAAAAGCGGCATCCCGGTCGTTTCCATTGTCGGCTATACAAACGCCGGCAAATCGACGTTGCTGAATCAGTTATTGATTCGGATGGATGAGTCCAATGCCAAGCAAGTTTTTGAAAAGGATATGCTGTTTGCGACGCTCGACACATCCGTGCGCAAGGTCCGTCTCCAAGATCATAAAGAGTTTCTTCTGGCGGATACAGTCGGCTTTGTTTCCAAACTGCCCCATCATCTGGTGAAGGCTTTCCGCTCGACGCTGGAAGAGGCGCGGGAAGCAGATCTTCTTTTGCATGTAGTCGATGTATCCAATCCGGAACATGATTATATGATGAAAGTGACGGAGGAAACATTGGAGGACGTCGGAGTGGAGAATATACAGACCCTTCATATCTATAACAAATCAGATAGGGCAATGATCGAATATCCAAGGATTCATGGAGATAATGTTTGGATCTCTGCTAAAGAAGGCAAAGGGCTGGACGAATTGATTGCATTGATCAAAAAACATATCTTTGAACAATATGTCACATGTAAACTGAGACTTCCTTTTGATCGGGGCGATCTTGTTTCGTTCCTAAATGAAAAAGCGACTGTCAAGCGGACAGAGTATGAGGAAGACGGGACGGTCCTGACGGTAGAAATGCCGGAAGCTCTGAAGTCTCGTTTCGATCCCTATATAATCAGTCATTAACAAAAAAAAGGCACCGCACTGGATCAACCAGTGGCGGTGCCGCTTTTATGATATAAGAGAAAGGGGGGTGGGATATAAAGAGTATACCCTTTTGTGTAAAGAATATACGTGAGTAAGGACTCTTTTAATTTTTTGGGCAAAAAATCCCGGAAAGTGGATAGATTATAAGTCGAATGTCGTGATTTTAATAGATTATGAAACTAATGTTGAAACCTGTCGTATGTAACACTGCAACACAAATTATCATCCGAAAGGAAGCGTTACGTTTGAAGAAATGGTTAAAAGTTATTGGAGCCGGAGTATTGGCATTCTCGCTAGCCGCTTGCGGAAACCAAGCAGAACCGAAAACAACGGTCGATGCCGAGACAGGCAAGGAAAAGGAAACTGAGAATATTAGTAAAATGACGGCTCAAGAAGTATACGAGAAGGCAATGGCAGTCAGCCAAGAGCAAAAGAGCATGCATACGGACATGGATATTGAGCAAGTCATGAAATCCGGCGGCGAGACTGCCAATAACAAAATTACGATGAAGATGGATGCAGTCATTGATCCGCTTACTATGCACCAAACAATGAAAATGGACATGGGCGAAGAGTTGGGCCAAATGGACATCGAAATGTATATCGCGGAAAACGAAGTATACATGAACGATCCGGAAAGCGGACAGTGGATGAAGTTCCCTGAAGAGCTTTCTGCTGAAATCCTTGCGGGCATGGGCAGCGAATCTGATCCAACATTAGACATGAAGTTATTCAAAGACTATGTGGATGAGTTCAAATTCGAACAGACAGATGACTCCTATATCCTAAAATTAAAAGCGTCTGGCGAAAAGTTTGAAAAGCTCTTGAAGCAAATGGAAGAAGATCAAGCTGGCGGCGATGCGGAAGCGGATGCAGAAGAAATGACATTGCATGATGTCTACTTTGAAATCTACATCGACAAAGAAACTTTCTACACAACTGCTTTCAATATGGACATGAGCCTTGAAATGGTCATTGATGGGGAAACTGTCACTACAGACCAAAAAGTGAAGGCTGTTATTTCAAAAATCAACGAAGTTGAAGTGACAATCCCACAGGATGTTATTGACAATGCAGTTGATCTAAGCGAATTAATGGGTGAATAAAAAAACAGCACTGCCTGACATTAAATGTCGTGGCAGTGCTTTTTTTATAAAAGAAAGGGGTGGGATGGTAGTAGTATTCCCACGGAGACGCTCATGTAAACCTATAAGATTTGAAATCTTTCCTATTGTGAAGAATGGGAGGTGGAAGGGGGACATATAGATGGGATAGCCGAATGCGAGAGCAATGCGTTTTCAGTTCAATGGTGTCCATCTGGAAGCTGAAATCAGCAGTTCACGTTTTTTCATCATTCTCACTGCCGCAACCGATTTTTCCTCCAATCAAACCTCTGCCGTCAGATGTTAAAATCCCGTCACAAATGCTTCAAACTTCATAACGAAGCGCTTTGCCCAACCCTTTGGATGCTGGAATAGGGGAACATTCTTCTTCAGTGATAATCATTTTCAGTTACAGGTTGACACTCCATTCATTCCTGCTATAATTGAATTTGCAGCTAATTGATAATCGTTTTCATCTGATGTTTCTCAATTAGAAGCAAATATTCGATATCGGGGATTTTATCTTCATGAAGAAACGCTATTTGATCATCGCACTCATCTTGCTCTCATTCCTATCGCTCTTTGTAGGGGTGAGCCATATAACACCGATGGATCTGCTAGATTTTAAGTCGGAGGAAACTGAGATATTCCTGATCAGCCGTTTGCCGAGACTAGTCGCCATTTTACTTGCCGGCGCCGGCATGAGCATCGCTGGCCTCATCATGCAGCAGTTGAGTCGGAATAAGTTTGTTTCGCCAACGACAGCAGGTACACTCGATGCCACTCGTTTGGGCATACTCGTTTCGATGCTATTATTCACGAACGCCTCCATGCTGGAGAAAATGGCTGTCGCGTTTGCATTTGCACTTGCTGGCACTTTGCTGTTTATGCAAATCCTTGACCGGATCAAGTTCAAGGATGCGATTTTCATTCCGCTGGTCGGTCTGATGTTCGGGAATATTCTATCGTCGATCACAACGTTCTTTGCATATAAATCGAATGTCATCCAGAATATGTCGGCTTGGCTGCAAGGGGACTTTTCGATGATCATGAAGGGGCGTTATGAGCTTTTATACATAAGCATCCCGGTGCTTATCATTACGTATCTGTATGCCAACCGGTTTACGGTTGCCGGAATGGGTGAAGATTTTTCAAAAAATCTGGGCCTTGCTTACAAACGGATTGTCAACATCGGTTTGATCCTCGTTGCATTAATTACAACGACGGTCGTTTTGACAGTCGGGATGATTCCGTTCCTAGGATTGATCATTCCGAATATCGTCTCAATCTTCAAAGGGGATCACTTGCAAAAAACATTACCGCACACAGCGTTGTTAGGAGCTATTTTCCTGCTGATTTGTGATATTCTTGGCAGGGTTCTCATTTACCCTTATGAAATATCCATCAGTTTGATGGTCGGAGTAATCGGCAGCGGAATCTTCCTCTATCTGCTATTTAGGAGGAAAGCCTATGCGTAACTCAAATAAAATGATCATTCTGGCATCGCTCGCTGCTCTGTTCTGCGGACTGTATTTATTCCATGAGTTGAATGGAAGCTATGATTATGCATTGCCGCGCCGAGGCATCAAGGTACTAGCTATGGCGCTCACTGGAGTGGCGATCGCTTATTCGACCGTCATATTCCAGACGATTACACATAACCGGATTCTCACTCCAAGCATTATGGGATTGGATTCACTCTATATATTGCTTCAAACGGTCGTTATTTTTTTCCTCGGTTCCAGCCATATTACGATTGTGAACCGGCATGTGAATTTTATTCTATCTGTTGCGACCATGGTTGTTTTCGCTTTGATTCTCTATCAGTTTTTATTTAAAAGAGGAAAGCAACCGATTTACTTCTTGTTGCTAGTCGGGATCATTATCGGGACATTCTTCCAGAGCATCTCGACATTCCTGCAAGTGCTGATTGATCCGAATGAGTTCCTTCGGGTGCAGGATAAAATGTTCGCCAGCTTTAATAATGTTAGCGGCGAGCTCGTTTGGTGGGCATTGGCAATTGTCATTCTCATGTTCCTGATCGGCATGCGGTCGTTCAATGAACTTGATGTCCTTTCTCTCGGAAGGGATACGGCGATTAATTTAGGGGTTTCCTATGACAAAGTCGTCAAACTGATGCTTGTCATTGCGGCTGTGCTGATTTCGGTTTCAACAGCGCTCGTTGGCCCTATTACATTTTTCGGCCTCATCGTTGCCAATTTGTCCTATCAGTTTTTCAATACTTACAAGCATTCGGTCCTGATTGCCGGCGCTTCGATCATGAGTATTATCGCGCTTGTCGGCGGTCAATGGGTAGTGGAGCGAGTCTTCACTTTCTCCACTACGCTTAGTGTCATTATCAATTTTGTCGGTGGCGTGTACTTCATCTATCTACTGTTAAAGGAGAGTCGATCTTCATGATTCAAGTTCGTGAGCTGTCGAAGTTTTATGGGAAGAAAGCGGTTGTGGAAAAGGTGAATGTCAATATTCACCGCGGTAAAATCACTTCTTTCATCGGTCCGAACGGTGCGGGAAAATCGACACTCCTTTCGATGGTAAGCCGTCTGCTTGATGCAGATACAGGTGAAGTGCTAGTCGACAATGACAACGTCAAGAAAATGAAGTCCAATGATTTTTCAAAGCGGGTATCAATCCTGCGGCAATCAAACTACATGAATGTCCGTTTGACGATACGGGAGCTTGTCTCGTTTGGCCGTTTCCCTCATTCCAAAGGCCATTTAAATGCCGAGGATATCCGAATCGTCGAGCAAGCGATGGAGTATATGGAATTAATGGATATGCAGCATGAATATTTGGATGAATTATCAGGTGGGCAGCGCCAAAGGGCATTTATTGCTATGGTTATCGCCCAGGACACGGATTATATCTTGCTTGACGAACCACTCAACAATCTCGACATGAAGCACTCGGTACAAATAATGAAGATTTTGCGCCGTCTTGTTGAGGATCTGGGGAAAACAGTCGTCATTGTATTGCATGATATCAATTTCGCGTCGGTTTATTCCGACCGCATTGTGGCATTGAAGGATGGCCGTGTCGTCAAGGACGGTCCGACAGAGGAGATTATCAATTCAGATGCGCTAAAAGAAATTTATGACATGGATATCCCAATCCAAAAGATGAACAACTGTAATATTTGTGTGTACTTTAATTCATAATAATTATAAAAGGATGGTTTGTGATGAAAAAATTTTCAACTACCCTGCTGCTTGCAGCACTTATGCTTGTACTTGCCGCTTGCGGAAGTAAATCGGACGATACATCGTCATCTAAAGATTCCAATGGTTCTTCAGAGCCTGCACAATCGGAAACAGTTTCTGTCAAACATGAATATGGAGACGTTGAAGTTCCGAAAAAACCTGAAAAAGTTGTCGTGTTCGATTTCGGAACTCTCGATACTTTAGATGATTTGGGTGTTGAAGTGGCGGGTCTTCCGCGTGCAAACGTACCTGGTTACCTGTCTAAATATGACGATGATAAGTATACAAATCTAGGAAGCTTGAAAGAACCTGATTTCGAAGCGCTTCACGCATTGAAGCCGGATGTCATCTTCATCTCTGGCCGTCAAGCTGATATGTATGACCAGTTTGCTGAAATTGCTCCAACTGTCTATGTTGGCTTGGATACGGCGAATTACATGGAATCGTTCAAGCATAATGCTGAATTGATGGGTCAGATTTTTGACAAAGAAGATGAAGTAAAAGCAGAACTAGAAGATATCGACAAGCGTATTGATGCAATTAAGGAAAAGACGACTAGCATGGATTCCAAAGGGTTAATTGTACTTGCAACAGAAGGTAAAGTGAGCGCGTATGGACCAAGCTCACGCTTCGGTCTGATCCATGACGTATTTGGTGTTAAACCGGCAGATGAAAAAATTGAAATCTCTACACACGGCCAAAACATTACATTTGAATATATTTTAGAAAAAAATCCAGACATCCTTTATGTCGTTGACCGTGATGCAGCCATCGGCAACGGAGCCAGCGCAAAAGGTTCTATTGAAAATGACCTTGTGAAAAAGACGAATGCTTATAAAAACGGAAAAATCGTGTACTTGAACGGTGAGTACTGGTACTTGTCCGGCGGCGGTTTAATCTCAATGAAAGAAATGATTTCGGAAGTAGAAGCAGGACTATAAAATCTCAAGATCCATCTACCATCACGGTAGGTGGATTTTTTTTACCGGAAAATAAGGTAATTTGATGGCTATTTGTGTTTTCATTACCTTTAGCCGAGCGCGCTGGGAAGGCGTCTATGCTACGATAGAAAAAAAGGAGCCGGGAAGAAGGGGCGAAGGGTATGGTGGAGTCTGTCGTAGTCAAGGCGTCAACATTGGAAGAGGCAATTGAGCAGGCGCTTGTGGAACTGGGTTTGAAAAAGAGAAAAGAGATGGACATTGAGTTGCTGACAGAATTGTATGTGCCTGGCCAGCCGGTAGAATTGAAGGCGTTCCGGCGTCAACAAACGGATGACTTGTCGAACTGTGAAGGCACGGCTTTGATGATGAATGGCGACGTGGATCGCAGTACCGGAAATATCAGATCAAGCGGTGATCTTCACATTTCAGGCAATGTCCAACCCTCTCTGTTCATTGAATCAGTCGGAAGCATTATGATCGGAGGCACTGTCCAAAAGGCGATTGTGGAAGGAGAAAGGACAGTCCGGATCAGAGGGAATGTGCTGTCCTCTGCAATTCATGTTGGTGTACGGGATGCATTGGAAAATGAATTGTCTTTTCGGCTGGAAGGGGTCGTCCACTATTTGGAACGCATTGACCGGGCAATCAGTGAAATTCTTGTTGTACGGGACAGGTCTCCTGAGGAGATTGATGCGGCTGAGCTTAACCGTCTCTTCCACTGGATTCTGGAGGAGAAGTTCATTCCATTTCAGCGAATGAAACAGGAGTTTATTCAAAAGGTGAAAAAACATACATCGCAGCTTTCGGATGATTGGGAGGTATTAGCCGACCACCTTTACAATGTTTTGTCCGATACTGTGAAATCTGGCGTTCGAAATGCACAGGATTTTTCACGGCTTGTGAGGGAGGCTAGGCAGATGCATGACCGCCATGCAGAAGACGGGAAGCTCGATTCCCTTCTGGAGTTGCCCTACGCCCTGAACAGTGTCCTCACTTGCAACGGAACGATTACGGTGACAGATAGAGGTCTTTGTAATTGTTCGGTATCTGCTCGGCGAGATGTGTACGTGGAAGGCATCTGCAGAGGCGGTGAGATGTATGCCGATCAAAAAATTTCCGTTTTAGAATCCGGCTCCGCGACGGGCGGGAAGACAGTTTTTAAAACGAGTGAGTCAGGCACAATCACCATCGGAATGGCGAGAGCAGGCACTGAACTGTGGGTAGGGACTGAATGTCATTTGGTAGAGAAGGATCAGGTCGGTGTTTTTGCAAGAATGGTGGATGGGAAGCTGATTGTATAAGCATGAATACGTAGGGGAAAACCATCTTCTAGAATGAAAAGGAGCCTCTTTGGAAAAAATCTTCTTGTTAAGTTGTGAATCTCGAACTATAATTACACGTGTCAAGACACTTACAAGCGAGGAGATTTTTTCACTTGAAAACAACAAAGAAATTATCCCGTAACCGGCTGTTAGCCATCGCCGGAACGGGTTGGATGTTTGATGCAATGGATGTGGGTATCTTGTCCTTTGTCATCGCTGCAGTAGCGGTGGAGTGGCATTTATCCCCGGCGGAGATGGGCTGGATCGGCAGTGTCAACTCGATCGGGATGGCGGTCGGTGCATTTGTATTTGGTTTGCTGGCTGATCGGATCGGGCGGAAAGCAGTATTCATGATGACTCTTGTCCTCTTTTCCGTGGCAAGCGGATTGTCGGCCCTCACTTCAACGCTGCTTATCTTTTTACTACTCCGGTTCCTCGTAGGGGCGGGGCTTGGCGGAGAATTGCCGGTCGCCTCAACTTTAGTCTCTGAAAGTGTAAAGGCGCATGAACGGGGACGGGTGGTTGTACTGCTGGAAAGCTTTTGGGCGGTCGGTTGGCTGATTGCCGCGTTGATTGCATACTTTATCATTCCAGAATTCGGCTGGCGGGTGGCATTAGTGCTAACGGCGCTGCCTGCATTCTACGCAATTTATTTGCGGCGAAACTTGCCGGACTCCCCGAAGTTTGAGGCAGAAGGCAAGCCGAAGCAATCGGTCTGGTTCAAAATAAAATCGATATGGATCAAGCCATATGGACGCCGGACGCTCATGCTCTGGATCGTCTGGTTCACCGTTGTTTTTTCCTACTATGGCATGTTCCTCTGGCTGCCGAGTGTCATGGTCCTCAAAGGATTTGATATGATTAAAAGCTTCGGCTATGTACTCTTGATGACATTGGCTCAACTGCCGGGATACTTCACGGCCGCTTGGCTGATCGAACGGGCAGGAAGGAAATTTGTGCTGGCCACCTATCTTCTGGGAACAGCAGCCAGCGCGTTCTTCTTCGGCAATGCCGATCATCTTGTCTGGCTGCTCACCTCGGGCGCATTCCTGTCGTTTTTCAACTTGGGTGCATGGGGCGCATTGTATGCCTATTCTCCTGAGCAATATCCGACAGAAGTACGAGCCACGGGTTCCGGGATGGCCGCCGCGGTCGGACGGATCGGTGGCATCTTCGGTCCCTTGCTTGTCGGCTGGCTGCTGACGGCAGGCTACGATTTCGGGGCCATCTTCTCCATCTTTTGCGGTGCCATCCTAATTGGTGTTATCGCGGTACTGACGCTAGGAACGGAAACGAAACAAATGGAACTGGAATGAAGGAGCCGCCTGGGAGCGGCTCTTTTTTGTGGAGATGTTCTGACGCTATGTTGGCTTGCCAAGCGCAAGGGCTGAAGGGAGCGTTCGAAATGTTTTCGGCATGGGGAATCGCGTGCATAAACCAAGCCCCCCGCGCATACCGGTCGGCTACCCGCGCATACTGGTCGGCTACCCAAGCATACCGGGTGGCTACCCGCGCATAAAGAATGCAATCGATTCCCCGAGTATGGGGAGCGATGCCTGCATATCTGTTCTCCTTAATCAAATTCTCCCATATTAACTAAAATCCCTTCCCCGAGCAAATCAATCCAAATTGTTATCACTTGTATCCACCCCAACTTTCTAGCAAACTGGTACATAGTTGTAAAGTCTAAGGAGAATCAGATGAAATTAATGAAGAAGATCGCGAAAGAGAGTATCTTGCTTTTTGTCTGTTATGTGTTTGTCAGTTTGTTCATTGAAGATTTGACGAAGTTTCTGGAAGTAGGGCAAGGTTCAAAAGGCGAGCAGACGGAGGCGATGGTGTACGGCAAGACAGGCGTGAAGGATTTGTTCGGTGATCTGGATTATATTGCAACGCTGCAAATGATGGATCAATGGAGAAATCCGATTAGGCTGGATTCGGGAACGTTTGTCCAATTGACGAAGGAACAGTTCGATGCTGTGGAAGTGTACGAAACAATTCCGGTACATCAAATTGGGGGGGATTTCTACAGTGATTTAGATGTGAAGGGCTCATTCAGTGAGTTTCCGATTTTATTGTTTGTCTGGTCGGTCTACCCACTGGGTTACCTTTTGTATATATTGTTGAAAATACCGGCATTCAATCGATGGTTGGATCGACAAGACAAGCTGTTCAACATTTTTTCTTCATATATTTTTCTGGGCGGTATCGCGATCGGTCTCTTGTACTCCTACTGGACAGCGATTCCGGTCATTCAAAACGTCGCAGAGAGGTTTGCGACTGGTAAGCAAGTGGAGACAGTTGCCGAAGTCGGAGATATGTATTATGAGAGAAGAAGCAACCGATACGAAAACAGAATTTATTACTTGATGCTAACATTTGAAACGAAGGATGGCGAACGGATACATGTTAGCAAAGAGGTGACGGGATCGGTATATGACAAGCAGGACGGCACACTGCCAATCCGTTATATGAGGGACAACCCATACAATGTGTTTGTATCGAAGATCGATGCCATAAGTGTATTTCAACTCGCTCTTAATTCTCGGATGATCATTTATTACGTGACGATCGTGTTGACATGGCTGGTCGGTTTGGCGTTCATTATGATGCGGCGCAAAAAGCGGACGGGTTCCTACTACAAAGGCGAGCGGCTGCTGAAGCCGAAGTATCAGAAACAACAGTCAAAGCAGCATCCAAAATTAAACGACAAATCGAAGAAGCATAACCAAAAGAATAGCCGAAATGCCAAACGCCTTAAAAAACGCTAGGCACGGAATAGGACTCTATGATTCATCTCAGAGGGAACGGGTAAAGATGGATAGATTTCTCTGAAGGAAGAATAGGAGGGAGCAGATTGAACAAGCGGGTTTCATTTCTCCTGCTTGTCTTCGCATTGGTCTTGAGTCTGGCCGCGTGCAGCAATAAAACCGATGAGTCGGACTCCTCTAAGGACAGCAACACATCGAATGGCGAACAGTCCGGTGCGGAACAACAGGAAGACGGCAAGGGCATAGGTGTGAAGAATGACTTGACGATTGGTATGACAATGGACGAATTCGAGGAGGCGTTTAATGCCAATGCAGAAAGGCGCAAACTCCCCTTTACAATTAAGGATTATGAATGGCTGGAGAGCGATGGTACGCGGACGGCATCCATCCAATTGGATAAAGATGTTCTGCTGAGCGTCATTGAGATGCCTGAAAAAAAGGAAATCAAAGCAATTAAGCTGGAGCTTGAGGGTATTGAGGCACCGCGAGAGGATGCGATTGTCCTCATGGAGACAGTCATTGAGTCGGTCCAGCCGGAATTAAACGATGAGGAGAAACAACGTATACTGAATGAAGTATATCCCCTTAAAGAAGAGACGTCGGAAGCATTTGAGCGGACGAATCGGGAATCATATTGGGAAGACTTCCATTACATTCTTCGATATGAGCAGTCGAATTGGTATGAGTTCATTGTAGCCAATCGAGAGGATACGCAGTTTTCGAAGGACTAAGCCAGACCCCTGTTCAAGGGGTCTTTTTCCATTTTGAAACTTCTCCCTGTCTTCTTTCGTAATAAAACCAAGGGGGTTATTCCAATGGCAAAAGATACTTTTCAAGTGAGCATTTCGCCTAGAGAGGCGAGAGATTTGATTGAAAATGAAATATTGCAGCGTAACATTAGCGGTACGCTGGTTGATAGTTATTCTCGCCAGGTCGGCGAGTGCGAAATGCATGTGCTGATTATGGAGAAATATTATATGCGGTCCAATAATCGGGCTTCTGTCACGTCGACCATTGATAATTTTGATGGTGTGACGACTGTCCATGTGGTGGCGGCTGGCAGCTCGGAAGGTGTGTTCTTCCGGTTTGACTGGGGCGCTGGAAGTAATTTCGCGAATAGCGTCGCCCGAGCGCTTGCACCTTACCGGATTGGAGGAGAAGATCGCTTTGATTTCTGAAGTGATGGGCAAGTTCGCAGAGGAGCCGCTCACAAGCCATGAAATATTGAGGGATAAGGAAAGGCTTGTTGCGGAAGTCGTGGTGAATGGAGCCACATTTTATTTAAAAGGTGAAAAAATCGAGAAACCATTCCTTGGGAGGCTAATTGCCTTTATCCGTGAGGCGAGCATGGCCGGCTTGCCGTATATCGGGCCTGAAAAAACGCTGGACGGGGCAGATTATGTGGAGTATGAGGGCCTGCTGTTCATTCTCGAGCGGAAAGGCCGAGGGACAGAAGTGGAAGGAATCAATCTACGGCAGATAGAAGAAATCGCCTGTTTGATGGGCAAGGAACATGCCCTTTCCCTCTCCCGAGAGCTGCGGCTTGGCAGAGGGACTTCCTGGGGGATGTTCGGCGGCAATGCGACTGATGCGCTCGGTGATTACGACGAGAATGAATTATGCTTTCTGGACTTGACGCGGGCACTGGAGGAGGATGGCTCCTTCCGGGAGGAACTGGAGTTAATTCGCAGTCTATATGAATCAAGGCGGGCGGCACTCGAACAAGTTTGGGGCGACTTGCCAATTGGAGCGACGCAAGGTGATTTGGCGCCGTATAATATGCTTTTTAATGGCAATCGGATATCTGCTGTGTATGATTATAATATCGCTGGTGATGAACGCTTTGTGAATTTTAGTGTAGCAAGTGCTATCTACCTCGCCTGGCATTATGATGGATTCAGAGGGGAAGAATCTGAAGAAGAGCGATATGAAGCTTTCTTGGCGGCCTACAAGAGAGAGCGGCCCTATACGGAGCTTGAATTACAGGTCATCCCTGATTTAGTCGCAGTGATCCGGCCTTTCCGATATGATCGAGTGGAAGAAGGGATTGAACAGATTAAACAGGGCAAGGGAAGGCAATTTATCGAGGAGACGATTTCTTTATTACAATCCTAAAAGGGAGTGATCTGATGTTCCGGATACCTGAATCGGTTGCGGAGCTTGGACGGAAGCGAATCGAAGGCTTCCCTGTGGAAGGGTTCGTGTACGGAGAAGGACCGCAAAACCCCGAAATCATGCTCATTGGTGAAGCGCCGGGGGAGTTTGAAATCGTGGATGGCATCCCGTTTATCGGACGAGCAGGCAAAGAACTCATGAAATCACTTGCGACAATCGGCTTGACTCGAGAAGACGTCTACATAACGAGTGCCGTCCGCAGCAGGCCCTATAAGTGGGGAACGAAAAAGGAGCGGGATGGCAGGGTCGTGAAACGGAAGTACAACCGGCCACCCACGCAGAAGGAAATTATCGCCCATGCCCCGGTGTTGGATTATGAGTTGACGCATGTGAAGCCGAAACTGATTGTGACGCTTGGGAATGTCGGATTGCAGCGCCTGCTCGGGAATGAGGCGAAAGTGACCGAATTGCACGGACAGCTGATCACAGGGCCGGTCCGCCATTTAGAATCTTTAGATGACAGTACATTCGGATGGACAGAGGAAACGTATTCGATTGTCCCGACATTTCATCCGGCGTCCATCTTTTACCGGCCTTCACATCGTCCTGCGCTGGAGGCGGATTGGCTGGAAATCGGCCGCCTTTTGGAAGGACGCTAATTCATGCAGCAATATGAGAGAGTGCTCATCATCGGAAGCAGCGGGGCGGGGAAGTCAACGCTGTCCAGGGAGCTGGCGGAGAGAACAGGTTTGCCCGTCCTGCATTTAGATGCGTTATTCTGGAAGGAAGGCTGGACGCCTACCCCGAAGGCGGAATTCCGTGCAGCTCTGCAAGAGGAACTGGAAAACCCGCGATGGATTATTGATGGCAATTTCAATTCTACAATCGAAATGCGGGCAGCGTATGCGGATTTGGTGATCTTCCTGGATTTTCCGAATTGGCTTTGTACTGCTCGGGTGCTGAAACGTCGCTGGATGTACAGGGGAACGACGCGACCTGATATGGGAGAAGGATGTCCTGAGAAAGTAGATTGGGCATTCATTAAGTTCATCTGGACATATCCAAAGAAAAAACGTCCCGGCGTCCTCGAGATGCTGGGTCGTTGCAATGCGGATATCCTCATTTTGAAGAATCCCGCTGAGCAGAAAAAGTGGCTCGAAAATCTGAAAGGGATCGGGTGAATGCATTGGAAAAAGAAGTACATGCCAAAGGTTCGATGAAAGAATTCTTCAGTTTGCTGAAACAGTTGGATTGGCCGAAGAGAAAAACAGCGCTGGCCCTCACCCTCGCACTGTTTTCAACAATTGCGAGCCTCGCCGTCCCGCTCGTCACAAGGGAGCTTGTCGATTCGCTGACACAAGCTTCCTTCACCTGGCAGACCGGGGCTTTCCTGTTTGTCGTTTTCATCTTACAGGCCGTGCTCGGCGGTGTCTCGTTCTATTTGCTGGCCTATATTGGGGAGACCATTGTCGCTGACCTTAGGAGCAGGCTTTGGGCGAAGATCCTAAGGCTTCCAGTCTCTTATTACGATGACAATGAAACCGGGGAAACGATGAGCCGGATTACGCAGGATACGACGATGTTGAAGACGCTTGTGTCTGATCATATGGTCAGTTTTATTACAGGCATCATCTCGATTATCGGGGCGGTCGCCATTTTGCTATTCCTTGATTGGAAAATGACGCTCATTATGTTAATTAGCGTGCCTGTCAGTTTTGCGATCATTATGCCGCTTGGGCGGATCATGCATAAAATTGCGAAGGCGACGCAAGGGGAAATGGCGAAGTTTTCCGGCCACTTGGGTCGTGTGCTCGGCGAAATTCGTTTAGTAAAAGCGTATCGTGCGGAACCTGCGGAGGAGGAGAATGGCCGGAAGGCGATTCGTTCGCTCTTTTCTTTCGGTTTAAAAGAAGCGAAAATCCAGGCAATCATTTCGCCTGTCATGACGCTCGTAATGATGGGCATTCTCGTCGTTATTCTTGGCTATGGCGGCGCACAAGTGTCTCGGGGAGAGTTATCGGCTGGAACACTGGTAGCGATCATCTTCCTTATGTTCCAGATCATCATGCCGTTTGCACAGATGGCGCAAGTCTTTACCATCTTCCAAAAGGCCGTCGGTGCTACGGACCGGATCCAGCAAATCTTGCGGATGGAGAGCGAGCCGGCTGATGGAACGCAATCGGCGGTGGACGGAGCCATACAATTTGATGACGTGAGCTTCTCGTATGAATCCGGAAAGGATGTGCTGAAAGGCCTCACGTTCAACGCGGCACCCGGGACAGTCACGGCATTTGTCGGACCAAGCGGTGGCGGGAAGACGACAATCTTTTCGTTAATTGAACGGTTCTATTCTCCGACAGAAGGAGAGATTCGGCTTGGGGCCGTTCCGATTCATGATATGTCGCTCTCTGAATGGAGAAAGAAAATAGGATATGTCTCTCAGGAAAGTCCGCTGTTAAGCGGAACAATCATTGATAACATCGCCTATGGATTGGATCAGCGGCCAACTCTGGAAGAAGTCCGGAAGGCGGCAGAGGCGGCCAATGCGCTTGCCTTCATTGAGGAAATGCCGGATGGGTTCGATACTCTTGTAGGTGAGCGGGGCATGAAACTGTCGGGCGGCCAGCGCCAGCGGATTGCGATTGCGCGTGCATTGCTTCATAATCCGGAGATTCTGCTTCTTGATGAAGCGACTTCCAATTTGGACAGCGGCTCTGAAACGCATGTGCAGGAAGCACTCCAGCGTTTGATGGAAGGGCGGACGACATTGATCATCGCGCACCGGTTGGCGACAGTCATTCATGCGGATCAGCTCATTTTTTTGGAAGCTGGCCGGATCACCGGTATTGGAACGCACGAGGAATTGGCAGCGAAGCATGCCCTATATCGGGAGTTTGCTGAAGGGCAAGGGTTGTTTGTGTAAAGAAGAAAAAAGCGTGATTCTGTAATCTGAAAGAAAAGTTGATGTATATGAAAAATGTACACCCTAATTTTAGGCGTGTACATTTTTTATTGATGCACCACTGCTTCTAGTCATTATTCAGCCAACTGCCTAATAGCTCATCAAAAAAGAGTCTCGGTGCAGATTGCTGTTGATCATCTTGTAGATGGCTTTTGGCGACGGCCATCATATTTAGCTTCGGCACTATAAAAATATATTGCCCATATAGGCCATTAGCATAATAGTAGTCAATTGGGTGGAGAGAGCTTTCATAAGTCCATAGCTGATACCCATAGCCGGCTGTTCCTTCTCTTTCGGTTTCAAACTGTTTATATGGAGTTTTCGCCTGATTGAGCCAGTTGGAAGAAATGATCTGTTTTGAATTAAACCGTCCTTCGTTTAAGAATAATGAACCAATCTTCACCATATCCTCCACGTTTAAAGAGAGACTAAAACCACCACCATTAATTCCTTGCGGGTCCTTCACCCAAATATATTTATGTATTCCTAATGGATAAAATAAGTGTTTCTCAGCAAATGCAGCGGTGGTAGTTCCGGAAATGTTCTGTATGATTGCGCTTAGTAGATGAGAGTCTCCTGAATTATACTGAAAGGTGGAACCTGGTTCATGCGTTATGGGTTGTTCAACTATAAATTTGATCCAATTTTTTGATCCTTGAAACTGTCCGGCTTGTAATCCCGAAGTCATGGTGAGCAAATGGAAGATCGTAATTTCTCTCTTTTGTGGATCCTTAAGCGCATCTAGTTCTGGAAAATAGTTTTGAATTGGTTCGTGAATATTTTTAATCATGCCTTTGTCTACCATGATACCGATTAAGATAGTTACTATGCTCTTTGTAATGGAATATATTTTAGCCGGCTTTTCAGCAACTTTTTTATTCTTCAAGTATTCGAAGATCCGGTCTTCCCCTTTATAAATAACAAAAGCTTCAATTTTAATGCTTTTAAGTTTCTTTTCTAACTCAATAAATGATGCTTCATTCAAATTTTTTCCCCCTTCAAGCCTTTACCTGTACTTTAGCAAGGATTGCACAAACTCTTGACTAGCAATAAATATCTTCTGGTTCGCACTTTTCCATTTAGGGTATCGTGAGATAAGGGCTGTTTAGTTTGAATTGACAGGGAAACGGGCCGCATTCTTTTTCATTTTGGACCAGGCTGCTTCCTCCAAGTCAATTCCAATTGCCTCCGCGAATTGCAAAAGGTAAATAAACACATCGGCCGCTTCATCGGCGATTTCATCTTTTCGCAACGCGATGGCGTCTTCGGGAGCCTCCCATTGGAAATGCTCCAGCAGTTCACTCGCTTCAAGCGATACCGAGATGGCAAGGTTTCGCGCATCGTGATTGCCTGTCCAGCCCCGCTCATCTGTGAATTGACGGATTTCTTTTTGCAGTTGTTTCATACTCAACACCCCTATGTGTTTTCTTTGAGTATACGTGAAATATTTCCCATAATGAAGTTGAATATTTTCGTCGCATTATGACACTGGATGATTGGAGTGGAGAAGTTGTACAAGCCAATTGATAAAGATTTTTTTGAGCTGCCTGTTTTACAGCTTGCACGTGAACTGGTCGGACAGTACATCGTTCACGAACGTCCGGAGGGCTTGCTTGTTGCGCGCATCGTGGAAACCGAAGCATACCATGGCCCTGAGGACCGCGCGGCACATAGTTTTGGCAACCGTCGGACAAAGCGAACGGAAGTTATGTTTGGTGAGCCCGGCATGGTCTATACGTATCAGATGCATACCCATACACTAATGAATATAGTCAGCGGTCCTGTCGGAACACCGCATGCCGTATTGATCCGCGCGGGTGAGCCGGTGGAAGGGCTGGAGTGGATGAAGGAGAACCGAGGGGAGCACTTGCGGATGATTGATTGGACAAATGGACCGGGGAAGCTGGCGAAGGCGCTCGGTGTGACAATGAAGTATTACGGTCATCACTGGGGGGATGAACCACTTTTCATTTCTGAAGGTCCGGGAGCGCAGCAAGTTGAAAGCGGTCCTCGCGTCGGCATCGGAAACTCGGGAGAAGCGGTCCATTATCCTTGGCGTTTCTATGAAAAAGATAATCCGTACGTCTCGAAGTACCGCCCCTGAGTTTACTCTTCTATCCTGAAGGGAATAGACGACAGTGAGACAGTAGCATATTCTGAAGGAGAGTGGAATCAAATGGCAAAGATTGCTGCAGTACTGACGAATCTATTCGAGGACTCGGAATATACGGAACCGGCGTCCGCTTACAAAGAAGCGGGACATGACGTCGTGACAATTGAAAAAGAAGCGGGCAAGGAAGTGAAAGGCAAGCAAGGCCAATCGACGGTGAAAATCGATAAAGGAATTGATGACGTCAATCCGGATGACTTTGATGCGTTATTCATCCCCGGCGGCTTTTCGCCGGATCAGCTTCGCGCTGATGATCGCTTCGTCCAATTCGCAAAGCGTTTCATGGACGACAAGAAACCGGTATTCGCCATCTGCCATGGCCCACAACTGCTCATCACAGCGAAAACGCTGGAAGGACGAGATGCGACGGGCTATAAATCCATCCAAGTCGATATGGAATACGCCGGCGCCAAATTCGCGGACAAAGAAGTAGTCGTCTGCCAAAACCAGCTAGTGACGAGCCGGACGCCTGATGACATTCCTGCGTTTGTCCGTGAATCTGTGAAACTGCTTGAAAAATAAAACAAAAACCCGTGCAAACGGGTTTTT
>NZ_JBPVIR010000029.1:0-640 GCF_057373025.1 Sporosarcina sp. AD_1 | reverse complement strand
CCTCGGCATCAGGAAACAGTTCTTCATACGCGCCCGTAGCTCAATTGGATAGAGCGTCTGACTACGGATCAGAAGGTTGTGGATTCGACTTCTGCCGGGCGCGCCATCTTATATACGGGAAGTAGCTCAGCTTGGTAGAGCACTTGGTTTGGGACCAAGGGGTCGCAGGTTCGAATCCTGTCTTCCCGACCACTTCTTGAAAAATGGGGCCTTAGCTCAGCTGGGAGAGCGCCTGCCTTGCACGCAGGAGGTCAGCGGTTCGATCCCGCTAGGCTCCACCAGTACATTCAAGTACTACTATTTATATAATCCGGCGGCGTAGCTCAGCTGGCTAGAGCGTACGGTTCATACCCGTAAGGTCGGGGGTTCGATCCCCTCTGCCGCCATCTTAAAGGACCTTTAGCTCAGTTGGTTAGAGCAGACGGCTCATAACCGTCCGGTCGCAGGTTCGAGTCCTGCAAGGTCCACCAGCATTTGTCTGTATAACACGGAGGAATACCCAAGTCTGGCTGAAGGGATCGGTCTTGAAAACCGACAGGGGTGTTAAAGCCCGCGGGGGTTCGAATCCCTCTTCCTCCGCCATTTCCAAATCAACGATTACGAAATGGCATAAGTTACTTAACAGATTTTGCTTATATAA
>NZ_JBPVIR010000027.1:0-935 GCF_057373025.1 Sporosarcina sp. AD_1 | reverse complement strand
CTAGTAATGAATCAAAGAACAACTTCGGTTGTATATATGGTGGAGGATGACGGGTTCGAACCGCCGACCCCCTGCTTGTAAGGCAGGTGCTCTCCCAGCTGAGCTAATCCTCCAGGTTAAAATTGCGATAAGCTTCGCATTACTGCGTCAGCTTCATTCGTTCAATCAGTCACGTACTGTAGTACGCTCCTTCTTTCACTCAATCGCTTCCTTGTTCTGCTCGCTTCTCCCAATTTTAACGGGAGCTGCGATATGCTTCACATTACTGTATGTAACACATTACTGTATGTGAGTTATAATAAGATGGTGACCCCTACGGGATTCGAACCCGTGTTACCGCCGTGAAAGGGCGGTGTCTTAACCGCTTGACCAAGGGGCCATATGATATTAGGAATAAAATCTGGCGGAGAGCAAGGGATTTGAACCCTTGATACGCGGTTAGCGTATACACGATTTCCAATCGTGCTCCTTCGGCCACTCGGACAGCTCTCCATTTGGCTCCGCAGGTAGGACTCGAACCTACGACCGATCGGTTAACAGCCGATTGCTCTACCACTGAGCTACTGCGGAATAATATTACTATGGCCTATTATGTGTCAGTGAACTGACAGCCCAGCGACGTCCTACTCTCACAGGGGGAAGCCCCCTACTACCATCGGCGCTGAAGAACTTAACTTCCGTGTTCGGGATGGGAACGGGTGTGACCTCTTCGCCATCATCACTGGACTGTTTTCACAAGACAAGATTTATTATAACAAATCTGCCGAGAATTTCAAGTACTTTTTTAAAAAAATACTTTTCTGAACGTTTTGTTCGTTCAAAACTGAATAAAACAGACATTGTGCAGACTCAAGTCAACCATGCACTTTTTAAAATGTCCAGCTTCGACTCCCAGTCGCTCGAGGTCATAAGTCATCCCGCCTCCGTGGCTATGC
>NZ_JBPVIR010000025.1:0-1293 GCF_057373025.1 Sporosarcina sp. AD_1 | reverse complement strand
CCACGCTTCCACCCCGAACCTATCCACCTCATCATCTTTGAGGGATCTTACTTACCGAAGTAATGGGAAATCTCATCTCGAGGGGGGCTTCATGCTTAGATGCTTTCAGCATTTATCCCGTCCATACATAGCTACCCAGCGATGCCTTTGGCAAGACAACTGGTACACCAGCGGTATGTCCATCCCGGTCCTCTCGTACTAAGGACAGCTCCTCTCAAATTTCCTGCGCCCGCGACGGATAGGGACCGAACTGTCTCACGACGTTCTGAACCCAGCTCGCGTACCGCTTTAATGGGCGAACAGCCCAACCCTTGGGACCGACTACAGCCCCAGGATGCGATGAGCCGACATCGAGGTGCCAAACCTCCCCGTCGATGTGGACTCTTGGGGGAGATAAGCCTGTTATCCCCGGGGTAGCTTTTATCCGTTGAGCGATGGCCCTTCCATGCGGAACCACCGGATCACTAAGCCCGTCTTTCGACCCTGCTCGACTTGTAGGTCTCGCAGTCAAGCTCCCTTATGCCTTTGCACTCTACGAATGATGTCCAACCATTCTGAGGGAACCTTTGGGCGCCTCCGTTACACTTTAGGAGGCGACCGCCCCAGTCAAACTGTCCACCTGACACTGTCTCCTGCCCGGATCACGGGCATGGGTTAGAAGTCCAATACAGCCAGGGTAGTATCCCACCGACGCCTCCTCCGAAGCTGGCGCTCCGGGATCTAAGGCTCCTACCTATCCTGTACAGGCTGCACCGGAATTCAATATCAGGCTACAGTAAAGCTCCACGGGGTCTTTCCGTCCTGTCGCGGGTAATGCGCATCTTCACGCATATTATAATTTCACCGAGTCTCTCGTTGAGACAGTGCCCAGATCGTTACGCCTTTCGTGCGGGTCGGAACTTACCCGACAAGGAATTTCGCTACCTTAGGACCGTTATAGTTACGGCCGCCGTTTACTGGGGCTTCAATTCAAAGCTTCGCTTGCGCTGACCTCTCCTCTTAACCTTCCAGCACCGGGCAGGCGTCAGCCCCTATACGTCACCTTACGGTTTTGCAGAGACCTGTGTTTTTGCTAAACAGTCGCCTGGGCCTATTCACTGCGGCTCTCTCGGGCTATTCACCCTACCAGAGCACCCCTTCTCCCGAAGTTACGGGGTCATTTTGCCGAGTTCCTTAACGAGAGTTCTCTCGATCACCTTAGGATTCTCTCCTCGCCTACCTGTGTCGGTTTGCGGTACGGGCACCTCCCGCCTCGCTAGAGGCTTTTCTTGGCAGTGTGAAATCAGGGACTCC
>NZ_JBPVIR010000024.1:0-1509 GCF_057373025.1 Sporosarcina sp. AD_1 | reverse complement strand
GAGTCAAGTCCTTAATCTTGTGTAAATTCCCTTTCAATGTTTCCAGCTAATTAATTTCAGTACACTATACCCGGCAATACTGGAATCGCCTACGATTCTTCTACTCGCAACTTTACTTGGAGAGGCGGGCATGATAGCCTTGGCGGGAAAAGCCAGCCGTATGTGCTGGATTTCCTGGCTTCGGACTCATGCCCGTAGAGGCTCCATGTCAAGTTGCTTGACGCCCCATCAAGTCTTACGACTTTTCAACTGAAAACAATTTTCTATTCCAGTATTTATTGGAGTCTGCATAACTGATCAATACGGCACCGATGAGCCGGAATGCAGATTGGGTATTCGGGAAAATCCGAATTACTCGTTCTCGCCTACGTATTTCTTCATTTAGTCGTTCTACGCTATTCGTACTCCGAATGGATTTTCGATGGGCAATCGGAAAGTTCATATACTGAATGGAATCTTCAAACCCTTCGTCCAGTATAGCTAACGCCTTTTGGTACTTAGGATTCTCTTCGTACGTTTTAAAGAATATATCTTTTAGACTTCGCAAGGCATCCATCTTTTCGGCCGCAAACATACTTTTCAGCAGACTGATGGCATCCTCGCTGCCTTTCTTCGGCAAGGCTTCGACAATATTACGCTTGAAGTGGACATTGCATCGTTGCCAAGACGTGCCAACGAAGTCTTGTTGAATCGCCTTCTTCAGCCCTTCGTGGGCATCGGAAACGATCAATTTGGGTGACTGGAGGCCTCTCGAAATGAGTGATTGGAAAAAGGTCGACCAGCTCTTGAAGCTTTCATTGTGATCGACTTTCAAGCCAAGAATTTCCCGGCGACCGTCTTCGTCAATGGCGAGGGCAATATAGACAGCTTTGGAGACTACCCGATGGTGCTCCCGTACTTTGATGTACATGGCATCCACGAATAAATAAGGGTAATATTTCGTGTTCAATGGCCGGTTCGCCCACTCGTTGACAATCGGATCCAGCTTGGATGTCAAAGAGGAGACGAAGGATTTTGATACACTCTTCCCGCATAACTGTTCCACTACATTGGATACTTTTCTTGTCGACACGCCATTTACGACCATTTCTAACATAGAAAGAACGAGGGCTTGATCGCAACGGGCGTACTTTTCAAAGACAGAGGGCGCAAAATCACCTTGTCTAGTACGTGGAACCTTTAGTTTAATTTTCCCCAAGCTCATCGTGTATTCGCGCTCATAATAGCCGTTCCGGTAATCGATCCGGTCATCAGATCGTTCATAAGAGGACGCCTGTAAGTACTCGTCCCGTTCCTTTTCCATATATTCATTAAGGACCAGTACGATGGTTGATTTGACAACAGCATCGATGTTCGAATTCATCACAGAGTCTTTTAAAATATCCATATCTAAGGTAAAATTAAATTGAGTCACTTTCCATTCCTCCAAATGTTTATCGTCGCTGAAAACATTTTATCACAGGGATGGAAGTGGCTTTTTCCTATTTACACAATTATATGGACTTAATC
>NZ_JBPVIR010000023.1:0-5580 GCF_057373025.1 Sporosarcina sp. AD_1 | reverse complement strand
CATTGGCTGAAGCCAAGCCCATGGAAAGCGAAGTTGCGCTCCCTGCCGATTGGTATATGCAATTCTATTCATCTCAAAGTGACTTTGTCTACAGTCTGAGACCATTAAGGTCTGTTTATTCAATATCTTAAAGAGAATTTTGTTTCAACTCTCCTTTCAGTGATACAGCCCATTTACCACTAATATCAAGCATATTGCGATGCAAGCCAGTACCGAACGGATAGTCCGACTTGTTGTTCCAGCCCAAGTCCTATTTCCAAGTGCTGCTCTTAAATCTAGGAAGATGGTATACGTAGTCTTTTAATAAGAGAAGGCTTGTCAATTTTGAGGAATATTCGGTTGCAACTACGTTTAGAACAGTCGTAATGACTTATGCCGCTAGATGATGTATTGCAAGGAAAGTTAGCCAAAGAACTAGCTTTACTGGCAATAGGATTACGAATAAAGGAATGGATGAGATTGCAAACCAAAACACCAATACCATATATTTTGTTTAACACGATCAAAAATGTTTCCATTGCTCGGGTTTAATAAACGGGATATTCCCCATCGCAACGCCTGCATTCCACCTGGAAAGGCTTGCTACACCTACCATAAACCCGAGCAAATAAAGGGGATTCGTAAATTTCTTCTCTATTGGCTTAATGTGGCTGTTAACATGCCGTCCAAAAGCATGCTCAAAAGAAATGTAGTAATAAGGGTTCTCAGAAAGGACTTGTTTAGAAACGGCTTTAGCCAGGCAAACCGTTTGTGTGCTTGGTGTGGTTTATTCTTTTGTTCCATTAGGATTGTTTTGGGCCCAGTATAATAAACCAATGGAATGCTCTGAAATACAATGCTACCCAAGAGCAATGTAATCATGAGTTTATTTCCTCTTAAATTGAATATCAAAAATCGTTCATTCACTAAAACTATCGATGATAATATTCTCAACTACTCAACTATCAAACTTCTTTATATGATCTACCTCCAAGGAGTACAAATCATCCAATAAATAAATTAATTAAGGGTTAACCACAAGAAAGTAGAATCCAACCGCCTCGTATACTAAGTATATATACAAATGATTTACGACCCTTATTTTATTATGGATACCAACCATATAGCCTGGAAGGGCTGGGGATATCTTGATCGGGAATTAGACCAATATTGAGCACAGTCATAATTAAAGACAGTCCTAAGTGATAAATCACTTGAGACTGTCTCCCTCTTTCAACAAAAGTATTATATCCCAACCTCTCTTAATTGCTCCGTAATCTTTTCAATTCTACTTGCTACCTCCCCAGTTCCTTCTATGTATTTTGTCAGTTTTAGTTCACGAACAATTTTGCCATCAAGCATAAACAGGATTCGCTCAGCCCTCGCTGCTACCTGGGCATCGTGTGTAACAAGAAAAATGGCTACGCCATCCCGATTGATCTCGGTGAAGATGTTCATGATTTCCTGTGCAGATTTGGAATTAAGTGCCCCGGTAGGTTCATCTGCAAAAATTATCTCCGGTTTGTTTATCAAAGCTCTGCAAATTCCCGCACGTTGAAGCTGACCTCCAGATACCTGTGTAATGTCACGATTTTCTAGTCCGGAAATCCCAACCCTGTTCATCAGCATTTTCGCTTGTTCAACTATATTGGATATATTTTTCCGATTATCTCTGACAGAAGGTAAAATGATATTATCGAGGATATTCAGGTTATGCAGCATAGTCGGCTGTTGAAAAACGATACCCATTTTTGTTCTCCGAATATCCGTAAGCTCTTTCTCCTGAAGCTCTGATAAATCCGTATTGTTAAAAAGCACCTTTCCGTCAGTCAAGTCATCCATCCCGCATAGTGCAAATAGCAGCGTTGACTTTCCAGATCCGGATGGACCCATTACAGCAACGAATTCCCCCTCATTCATATCAACAGAAACGTTGTCGAGGACATTTCGCTGTTCTTCTCCCTCACTGAAAGATTTAACAATTTTCTCACCGATAATAAGTTTCTTCATACGCTACCCCTTTATGTTCTCCAAAATTTTTAGTTGGCCCACTCTCAACGTTCCGATAACTGTTGCAAATAACACAGTGCTTATCAATAGCACTGGACTCAGTACATATGCCGTGAGAGGATTAATTGTAAAATGGAATGTCGATGCCCCAAAAGTAGAAATGAGCGCCCCAGCAAGAATCTCTCCAAGGGTATTAGCTAGTATGGTACCCATCACAATTCCAACAATTAAGATGAATACTGTACGAGTTACGTACTGTACCTGAATATCCGCGTTGGTAAAACCGATCGCTTTTAAGACTGAAATCGATTGTCGATCTTTAGCTGCCAGCATTTTCATAAATAAAACTGTAATCAACATTGATAGTAAGAGCGCAGCTCCAATGGCTGAATAGGAAGCTTTTCCTACAGATTGCATCGTAGAACCAAATGTTTGCCGAATATATTGATCGATATCCGAAACTTTAGCAAAAGGAAATTGACCCGCGTATTCTCGGACTTTACTTTCAATCAGGGTAGTATCAGAAAGCTCCGCAACAAGTACCGTCCACATAATAGCAGCCGAATTGTCAGTAAAAACTGCCTTCGTCGTCTTGCCACCATTCGTTATATCCGAATAAATTCCAGTGACAATCAATTCTTTTTCGAGCCCCTCCACTTCTATTGACATCGTATCACCAATGTTAAGGTTCCATTCATCTGCATTTAGAACCGAAAGTGCAATTTCATTTTCAGCAACAGGTGCACTGCCTATCGTATATTCAATAGGGAATTTGGAATGGTCACCGAGTTCAATTTTTATTCTTTCCGACGAACCATCCTTCATTTTCGCTTTGAATGATTTCGTTGTGAGGATAACATGTTGCGAAATAGCACTATCCTTCTGCATTTTGTTGCTAATTTGTGAGGTCTTTTCAGAAATATCTTCCGTCTGTTGAATGTCTATGCGTAAGTCGCTGTTACCAATACCCATATACTTAATGAAATCTTCGGAGGAAATTGTATTATAAAGATTTTGGGGAACAATCATGATAAATGTTGATATAACTAACACTGCAAGCATGGTGGCGTACAACCTTTTCCTCTTTAAGACATCTTGCATTCCTAGATAAATATTTGTATTTAGTAAATTGTTGTTGCTTAGACGAAGGCAATACTTCCCCGTTGTTTTAACTTGAGTTATGCCAAAACGAATGGCTTCTGCAGCAGAAATTTTATGAAACTGATTCAGTACTCTATATACATAAGCAAGAATTAGTAGAAAAATAATCAAACTTGCAATAATCCCCAACAACCACCCAATCAAATGGTTTCCACTTTCCCCCATATAAAGACGGATATTTTCAAGAAGCATGCCTTGGAATAGTAAAGATAGAGTAAAACCTAGAAGGCTGCCAATTGCGGCAATGAAAGCGTATTTCCCTAAATATATCTTTTTAATATCTGTAACTCGCAATCCCATGGCTTTCATGACGCCTATTTCCCGATAATCTTCTTCGATTTTTGTCAGGAGTGTAAATCGGATGCACATAAAAGCGATTGCGACGACAAGTAAGCTGATAAGTAAAATAATCCCGATCATCATGCCATCTGAAATGGCGTTAATTGTCTTAAATAGTCCGTAGGTAAGTGTAGGACCGTTTGCCTCAAGTCCCGCTGAGGCATATGCTGTTTCAAATTCACTGAGATTAGCTAGATCATGTAACCTGAATTCAATCAAGTACTCTACACTTCCATGCTCTCTCAAGTCCTCGAAGTCATTTGGACTAATCAGAAATCTTTTAGAAGAAGCAAGCGAAGAATTCATCTGTGAATCGCGAAGAAACCCGGCAATGGTGAATTGTTTACCGCTAACGACTGCCATATCTCCCACTTTCGCTATATTATCTTTCCAATAAATAATAGGGACATAGAGCTCTCCATCAGATACATGAATGACATTTCCATTTATATCGAGAAGGTAATCAAACTTTTTGCTTTGAATGCTGAATCCGTTATCCTGGACACTGTCGGCAAGTGAATGATTGCCGAAACGTATTTGTGTGCCATCGATATTGAGAAATTCAAGCACTTGATATTCATCAACTTGATTGTTCTGTACCGCAAATTCCTCAAGTTGAAGTCTATCTATGTCACCTGCATGCATCTGCATAAAATGAGGTGTCTTCGCACGAGTCATTAGTGTATCTATGGCTCCCGATAGGTTTATTACAAGTATCGCCGCAAGAGAAACAAGCATTGCTGCAGCTGCTATAAATATTGTAGTTGCTAAGTTGATCAATTTGCTTTTTAACAAGTCATTGCGGATTATTCTGTAATACATAAGTCACCTCTTTATTCGAGATTCAAATTGAACGTATGATAAACAAAATGATTATGTTCGCGGTTATCAAGATGCCTGTATCCATTATGAGAACTACCATATTCTTCAGTGCTAATGAACTTTTCCACTCAGTCAGCATGTAGTCCAGTAATTGAGCAGAAAAAATATACATCTTTTCAATCAATTTTTTCCATTATTCTTCTTTGCTCTCTTCTTCCATTCCAAACATCCTCAGCGTCCCCATTAGGCTTCCAGGTTTCGCGCCAAGCAACCTTTCCACATTAAATATGAATGCATGCATTCGCCTACCACGCTCTTCATTTGTCATTTCAATCATGTCATCATCAAAAATCGTATTTGCATAAGTTACAACCATTTCCATAGACTCATATGGAAACGGTGTGTTGAACATTCCCAACTCGACACCTTCAAGAATAATTTCAGCCAGAATGGGCGTCACACCCTGAATGATGACCCTCTCTATTTTCTGATGCATCAATGCATTTTGCGGTCTGTGAATATGATCCATAATTTCCTCACTGCTTCCACCGCTTAGGTTCATCGACATGACAACCTGCACAATACGATCCAATATAGGTATTTCTTTGTTCTTGGCAACCTCCAACGCATCACTTAGAAGACGATCACTATATCTATCAATCAAGGCATCCATAATATCTTCCTTCGATTTGAAATGATGATATAACGTTCCCCTTGCAATGCCGACATCTTCCAAAATATCGGTTGTGCTTGTTCCATCAAAGCCCTTTACAGCAAAAAGCTTATCTGCGGCATCTAAAATTTGATTCTTGCGCTCCTCTGCATCTTTTCTCATTTTTACCTCCTTACAGACCGACTGCCTGTCGGTTTAAGTATAGCAGTTTTTTTACTACTGTCTAGTAAGTTAATAAAATATTTTTTTGTGGATAGGAGGAAGTTTCGTTACTAATGAAAATAATCCATTTATAAAATGGATTCAGAGCGTAGACAAAAGCATATTAATTTGTTGTCGCGTATAAAAATAATAAACATCTGTTACTCACATAAGATTCCTAGTAAAGTTGATTTCCGCTTCTGGCGGTCGCTTTCCGGGGGGCGGGCGGTGAGCAAATCGAACAATGAAGAGTTCGATTTGCCGTATTTCTGCGTTCTTTGCAGAAATTAAGGCATCCTCTACCTGTTGTTTCGCGATTCAAGCTTGCTCCAAACGCTCTGCTTTTTGTCGCAAAAGCCGTTCCTTGTTACGGCTTTTCCTGTGGGGTCTCACCT
>NZ_JBPVIR010000022.1:0-6110 GCF_057373025.1 Sporosarcina sp. AD_1 | reverse complement strand
TAAAGGCAGGGAGCGCAACGAAGACTCCTATGGGAATAGCTTGAGCTGAAGACCCCGCAGGCAAAGCCGTCGCGTAGTACGGCTTTTGCGAGCTAAAGCGAATGCGTAGCGAGCAACGGATGTATAATTTCTGCGCGAGGCGCAGGAATTATACAAATCGAACCCTTCGCTGTTCCATTGGCTGAAGCCAAGCCCATGGAAAGCGAAGTTGCGCTCACTGCCGATTGGTATATGCAATTCTATTCATCTCAAAGTGACTTTGTCTACAGTCTGAGCCGATTCTTTTGGCAAAGAACCGGCTTTTGTCGAACGCATTATTTATTCTAAAATACCTTTTCAATCAATGAATGCATGCCTTATCCTGTATTGGATTCCTTTTGAGACGCCATACTTTAAAGAAAGATTACTTCCCTTTCAATTGCCCAAATAGCTCTTCCACTTCAGCTAATCCCACATCGTCATATTTAGTTAAATTCACTAAGTCTTTAGGAAGCTGTCCCACCCGTTCAATTTGGTCTTCTTCTAGCTGCCGTAAGAGGCTTGGGCTTCCAGCGAATTCCTCTTCGGTGAGGGAAATGTTCGCCAATTGGTCGGTAATGATGACATAATCCGACTTGTAGAACAAGATAAGTTTCCCCGGATGCCCAAGCTCCACTTCACGCCTGGCTGTCTCTTCTTTAATGAAGTGCTTCAGTTCTGTGAATAGCATCTCATCATGTTCTTCACTGAATCCTTCCACATCTTCATACAGTCCCTCCAGATTATTCGGCAGTTCACTCATCACCCTCACTTCCTCTTCGGCTCCCAGCATGGAGAGAAATCGTCCCGACTTCTCAAACCTTTGCGGCAGCAGGAAGGCGTCCCGAAGAAAATGTGGAACTTCCAAGCTGCGGTCTTTATACACGATTGTGCGAACCGATGCAAGGCCCGGCAGTGCATCTTCAGGGGAACCTGAACTCGCAGCTGTCTCCATTTCTTCCGTGAGACCTTTCTGTTGTTGAATGTTGGAACGGATTAAGGCTTCCATCTTTTGCAGCCTCTCCTCCAGTTCGGACACTTCCGTTTCATCACCTTTCCTTGGCTCAGGATCCTGATAAGCCGGCACTTTCACATCTTGAGGAGAGTATTTCATCACATACCACCGAACGATCATATAGATTGCCTCCCAAGAAAGGAGTGCCTCCGAATATCGGAAATTCCTCGTTTCGTGTGCCGCTGAGTTTCCGTTCATCCTAACTTGATGAAGCGCATCAAGGACTTCCTTTTCGAGTATGCCCTTCTTCTCCAGCAGATCAATCCTTTCTTTCAGTGTCAGGTTATCCTCCCCTGACAGCTGTTCAGCAATCATGACCCGCTGCAGAATCGCTTCAACAAATGTACGTGCATGCATCAACATGGTCTGTGGACTGGAATAAATACTCTTTTCAAGCCCGTTCGCCATTTGGGACAGGTCATCGGATATCGGTTCTAGAAACTGATAAAAATAGGATGGATTATTTTCCATGGTAGGCAGGTCTCCTCATGTTTTGCGTTGTATTTAATGCTGATCTTAAGCGATGCCCCGTTCAAATTCTATGTAGTATGGAGCGAATTTGCTAAGAAAGCAGCTTATTTAATCGGCAAGTCCTTGCAGTGTATTTTTCCCATTGAGGTAGGCCATTAAACAATTGATGATGGGTGGTCATTGGCAACTACTTTACGGCCAAACTTGTATTGGACATTCACAGCCTTGGAATTGCCTGTCCCGGCAAGTACAAAAATCCCCCTTTGGATTGTAAAGCCCAAAGGGAGATTACTATGAATCCGAAGTTATTTAGTTGCTACTCTTCTCTCTTTCTTTGAAGTCTTAAAGAAGAACAATTCGTATACGACTGGTACAATGACTAAAGTTAACAAAGTGGAAGAAGTTAACCCTCCAATGACTGTAACCGCTAATCCTTTTGAAATTAGTGTGCCTGACGACGTTGTCAAAGCAAGAGGGATTAACGCCGCAATTGTTGCAAAAGCGGTCATCAGGATTGGACGCAATCTTGTTTTTCCAGCTTCAATTAAAGACTTTCTTATAGTTAAATCCCGTCTTCTGTTTTGGCCAATTCGATCCACAAGCACGATGGCATTGGTTGTCACAATTCCGATGAGCATCAAAAAGCCAATCATAACGCTGACAGATAAAGGCTCTTTAACAAGATAAAGTGAAACGAGTGAGCCAATCGGCACAAAAATGAGCGAAGACAAGATAATGAATGGAATACGGGCTTTCCCAAACGTAATGAGCATTGTTAAATAGACAAGCCCAATGGCCACAATAATTGCGATTCCAAGCGATTGGAATATTTCTACTGTATCATCGTTTCCGCCTCCACTCGTCAAGGAGACGCCATCCGGAAGGGTTAATTTTTCTACTCCCTTCTTTACTTCAGATGATACAGCCTGCACATCGTTTCCTTTCACCTGAGCAGAAACCCGAGCGTATACTTTACTATCTAATTTTTGAATAGATGTAAAGGCATCAATTTGATTTACACGGGCGATTTCCGAAAGCTTAACTGGTCCTTTTTGTGAGAACAATGTCACATCATCTAAATTTTCCTTAGATTGCAGCGTCTCATTTAAGGAAATCTGAACCTCTTGTTCTTGACGATCTAATGTTAATGTTCCAACATTGACTGGTTTCGTCTGTTCGCTAATCGTTCCAAGAATTTGGAAGCCGGATAACCCGTAATAACTTGCTTTTTCTGGATCAATTGTAACTAAATATTGCTTTTGCTTTTCACTGAAATTGTTTGTGACATATTTCAGGTTATTATTTTGCTGCAAATACTCTTCTACTAGCTTGGATGCTTCTTGCAGCGCATCTAAATCATTTGAAAACAAATCTACATCGACATTATTATTGGAAGGAGGTCCGCCTGTTTCTAACTCTTGAACGGTTATTTTCAAATCGGCCTTTTCTTCCTTCGAAATCATTTCAATTTTTTCTTCTAACGATTTGATCGTTTTCTCTACATCCACATTGTTATTCAAGTTCAAAAAGTAGCTTGCTTTGTTTTTAAGTCTTAACCCTGTTGCGAAATCTCTAGCCCCAACAGAAGCTGTGACATCGTCAATCTCATCTTGCTTGCTAAACATGTCTTCGACAAGCAATGAAACTTCGTTTGTCTTTTCTAACGAAGTGGATGACGGAAGCTCGATAGAAGCCGTTAATATTTTGGATTCTTCATTCGGAATAAAAGTAAATCCTAATGAAGGCACAACTGCAAACGATCCACCGAGTAATAAAACCGATACAATTAAGATAATCATCTTGTGATTTAGTGACTTCTCTATAATGTTCCCGTATATCCTTTGCAAGGCGCCTTCCTTTTCCTCAGCCGGCACTTTTTTGAAGGAGAACTTAGCTAAAATAGGAACAATCGTAATGGCTACTAGCAAGGACGCTAACAATGAAAAAATAATTGTTAAGGCAAAAGGTAAGAAGAACTTCCCTGTTATTCCGCCTACAAATCCAATTGGAAGGAATACAACAACCGTTGTAAGTGTCGACGACGTAATAGCCTTTAATATTTCTTTAGTTGATTCCAAAATAATTTTGTCCGACATGCCCTCATTAGATTTCCAAACACGCCTAAAAATATTTTCGATGACGACTATACTATCATCCACTACACGCCCCACAGCTACGGCCATTCCTCCGAGAGTCATGATATTCAACGATATATCGAATTGATTTAGGAAAATGGCGGCAATGAGCAAAGACAATGGAATCGAAACAATTGCAATAATAGTTGCTCTTGTGTTGCGCAAGAAAACTAAGACGGCAATAGAGGCAAACAGAGCACCTAATAAGCCTTCCTTCACTAATGTGCTTACGGACTTCTCGATATCTTTTGCGGAGTCGATGCTGATCTCATAAGCAATCTTGTCATCATACTTCTGTAAAACCTTCATTACTTTATCTGCGACTTCTACTGTATTGGCATCTTGTTTCTTTGTAATCGCCATGGCCAAAGATTCTTTTTCATTGTAACGCGCGATTTCGTTTTGATCCGTGATTTGTTTAATAGTAGCAATGTCTTTTAACCGAATGACTTCGGCTTGTTGAGGTGAGGCTCCTTGAGCACCCCATTGTTCAGTAGATGGAGCGGATCCGAAAACAGGCTTCAGCTCTAAATTTTCCAGTTTCGAAAGCGAATCTATATTTTCTTCTACGCGTATAGGAATTTGCTCGTTATTCTCTGATAATTCACCAGCTGGGAAGGATAGATACTTCTCATTGATTTGTTCTTTTATCCCACTCAGCGAAAGACCTGCACGTTCTGCCTTATCTTTGTCCACTGTAATTTGCACAAGATTGTTCGTTAAACCGGCAACGGATACGTTATTAATCCCTTTGATTTTTTTCAGTTCAGGGATCACTTCATCCTTCATTAACTTTTCGATATTCTCTCCATCTTTACTGAAAAACGAAATGTTATAGATTGGGAAGGAACCAAACGATAACCGATTCAGCTTAATACTTGCTTCATCAGGCAAGCCCGCCTCATCAACTGCTGAACTAACGAGCTGCTCAATTTTGTCCAGATCTGTATCAAACGGAAACTCCAACGTAATAATTCCAATGCTATCGTAAGCAGAGCTTGTGATTTTCGTAACGCCTTCTATCGAATTCATCTGATTCTCAAGCTTTGATACGACCTGCTCATCCACATCTTCAGGCGAAGCACCTGGGTACACAGCCTCTATCGAAATTTGAGGGAATTCAATATCCGGAAATTGATCCACCTTTAATTTTGAAAAAGAATAAACACCGCCAAGTACAAGTAAAAACGAAATAATGAAGACTGCCATAGCATTCTTTAAACTAAATCTCGTTAAAAAATCCATCTTCTTACCTCCCGCGTTTCAATATCATTATTGGTTGATTCTTACAAATTCCCTATCAATCGATTGATAAGTATACAAAAAAAAGAAGTATACTCCCAAAGAAATGGGACATGGAACGGCGCATGTATTATTGTTTTTCCCTTTGATTAGATGAAGCTAATCCATACAATAATACATTCGTATAAAATCTTGCCTGCTGCTTTGCCGCATCTTCCTGCTCTTCCGTATGATTTGATGAAATTAAGTTCAAAAGTAAATAGGCAGAAGGAATAGGATATGAACCAAATGCTGCAGGGTTTCTTACATGCCCTTCTGTAATCCCTTTTTCAAAAATAGAAGCGATTGGTTCTTGATAGGCTTCCACCCACCATTCTTTTATTTTCTTTTGATGCTCTTCGTCTAACTCTTTCGCAATGTCTTGAAACATCTGCCCCATGGATGAAGGCTTATTAATCAATATATGATAGGTAACTTGAAACAAACACTCTTCTAGATCATCTCCAAATCGTTCAATAATTTGCTTTAATGCTGCCTTCATCGTTAACAACTCTGATTTTAACACTTCTACATAAATAGCTTTTTTATTTTTAAAATGATGATAAAGGGTTGGTTGTGTAATCCCGCAGTCTTCAGCAATTCTTCGGGTTGAAACAGCTCTATAGCCTAATTCCATGAACAGATCACGCGCGACCTCAACAATCTTCTGATGTGAATTATGAAAATGCTCAAACTGAATAGACATTACAAAACTCCTTTAACATAAAAAAACTATCAATCGAAAAAATCGTAATATGTTTATGCCGTAGTGTCAATATTTAAGGTACTGATGGCTTGTTATCTTTTTGTCAACTTGCCTATAAAGCTTACTGCTCCTCTACTAGCTGTGAAAGAATTACCTTCCTTCCTCCAAAAAATCACATCACATGAAGTTAGTTTCCGCCTACATTTGTTGGGTTATCAATAAAAGATGCATGCTAATTGTTCGACTACTGCCTTTATGTTTTATTAACACTTGATTGGAAAGTAGGCTCACCGTTTCAGCAATCACTCTTAATTGTAGAATGACGTCCTTCAAGGTAAAAAAAAATTAATATCTTTCAGTAACGGGTTCGGTTGATGGGGAGAAAACGTTAAAACACACTTCAATTACCATCCTAATCAGAATATGATTCGCACCATAATTATCAGTATAAATAGCATTAAAAAACGCACAGTGTTGTGCGTTA
>NZ_JBPVIR010000021.1:0-7403 GCF_057373025.1 Sporosarcina sp. AD_1 | reverse complement strand
GATCTCAAAGTGACTTTGTCTACAGTCTGAGCACATCCATTGGTTAAGGATGTGCTTTTTGGTATTAGCAGGACGTATTTATTGGCCGCTTGTGGGAATGAAAAACAAGAGGATGCAGTGAAAGGGAAAGACAATGCTACATCTGTTCAAGACAACAGTGACAAAGCGGACAGAGAAGAGCAAAGCAAGACAACTGCCTCAGATTTAAAAGAAGATCAACTCGGCATGAATGCACAGCAGTTCCAGGGCGATTTTAACAAGGCCGCTGAAAAAGAAGGAATCCAGTACCGGGTTGCTCATTCTGAATGGTCCGAGCCAAGAAGAGGTTTTCAAATTGTAGATATTGAACTTGACGAAGAATATCGAATCCAATTGTTAGGCAATGAAGGGGAAAAGAATGTTCGGGCTCTCATGCATGGTGCGGATGAGATGGATGAAGCTGCAACTCAAGTTATCATGACGTTGATTCGGACAGTTGATACACAAGTGACGGAAGAAGAGACGGACAAGATTCTGGGAGAGCTGAAGCTGGCAGGTACTCAAGAAGATCAGGAATATGCAAGTGACTCTTCACATGGTTATCGTTTTATGCTGCGTAATGCTTCGATGATCTAGTTCATCATCGCGAATGAAAAAGATCCATATTACTGAAGAAAATTGGACAGCTGGAGAGTTTAAACAAGGAAGATTATCAGTAGTTCACCTGTATATCAGGTGGGCTTTTTTGCTATTACAAAACCAATCGACTTATCCGGAAGACTGCCATCCATCCTCCAGCAATGCAAGCGCGTCATACAGCAAATCCATGTCGTCGAGGATGACCGGCTTCAAAGTGGCGGGGGCAGCATGATATTCGTCGGCGAGATGCTGTAGTTCCCTTGTGAGTATATACTGTTCGCACTCTTTCTGCATATGCACTACCTCCTAATACACATCATACCCAGAAAAATGGTTTGGCAAACTCAGCCACTACGGATCATGTAGTAGATTGTAAGATAATATATTATACTATTTAAAAGGTTTAGATAAATAAGGGGGGATTTAATTGGAGATCATTGAAATTCCATTTACGAAAATGCATGGACTCGGCAACAGTTATATTTATGTCGATGCCTTCAAGCACCCTTTGCAGGAGGCTTGGCTTGCGCCGTTAGCAAGAGCTGTATCAAATCCCAATACAGGCATCGGCTCTGACGGATTGATTTTGATTCTGCCCTCTGATGAAGCCGACGTTGGCATGCGGATTTTCAATAAGGATGGATCAGAAGGCCAAAGCTGCGGGAACGGATTGCGCTGTGTCGCAGCGTACGTAGTGGAACATGGGATGGTCACGACATCAAGGTGCGCTATTCAAACGAAGGCAGGGCGAACAGAGGCTGAGGTATTTTCGAAGAATGGGCACGAAAGTATTGTAAAGATCAATATGGGGCCGCCTGTATTGAACAGGCGGAGTATCCCGATGGTAGGCGAGAGTGATGCGCCAGTGATATCGGAATCGTTCCCGCTCGGCTCTCATACATTAGAAGTGACAGCTCTCTTTATGGGCAATCCCCATGCCGTATTTTTTGTCGATGACATAGAGAATGCACCATTACAGGAAGTCGGTTCGGTTGTGACAGACGATCCCCGATTTCCCGAAAGGGTAAATGTGGAGTTTGTGGAGATTATTCATTCAAATGAAATGAACTTCAGGGTGTGGGAGAGGGGGTCAGGAATAACGGAAGCTTGTGGGACAGGGGCGTGCGCATCAGTAGTAGCAGCTGTTTTAAACGGCTTTGCAGACCGCGATCAAGACATCACGGTTCATCTGAGTGGTGGGGACTTGAGCATCTGCTGGGCTTCAGACGGACATGTTTGGATGACGGGTCCCGCTGAATTTTCAGCCAGTGGAGTGTTCTATTGGAAAAGGCAGTAATGAATAGCTTTGTACTAAAAGAACAAGGGGGGATGCGGGATGAAATGGAAGGCGTATCGGTTTCCGTTGCTGTTGTTGGCTTCAATTGTCATTGGTTCGATAATTGGTTTGATCATAGGGGAGAAGGCAAACGTACTGAAACCGTTTGGTGAGGTGTTTTTGAATTTATTATTCATGGTTGTTGTTCCGCTCGTGTTTTTCTCCATTACTTCGGCAGTTGCCAATATGGACAGTATGAAACGGCTTGGGAAAATTATGGGCTCCATGATCACTGTGTTTGTTATTACAGGAATTATTGCCTCGATTGTCATGCTGATTGCAGTGCTGGTAGTTCCGGTCGGCACAGGGACTTCAATACCGTTAGTGGAACCGGATCAGGTAGAAAAATTGACACTGTCGCAACAATTAGTCAGTACGTTCACCGTGCCTGATTTTGTCGAATTATTCAGCCGGAGAAACATGCTGGCTCTCATCGTCTTCGCAGTGTTGGTTGGGGTGGCAACAAGTTTGGCGGGAGAAGCCGGTCGGCCGTTCGCTAAGTTCCTTTCAAGCGGTTCAGAAGTTTTCATGCGTGTTATCAAGCTGATCATGTATTATGCGCCAATCGGTTTAGCTGCCTATTTTGCCGCGTTAATTGGTTCTTTCGGAGCGGAATTAATCGGTGATTATGCGCAAGCATTTCTTCTTTATTATCCTGTTTCTTTTGCGTACTTTGCAATTGGATTTACGCTTTATGCTTTTCTGGCAGGCGGACGAAAAGGAATCACCCGCTTTTGGAAAAACATCTTAACTCCAGCAGCTACGGCGTTAGGGACAGGGAGCAGTTTTGCCACACTGCCTGTCAATCTGCAGGCAGCCAAAGATATTGGGGTTCCAAAGGATATTCGAGAAACCGTTCTTCCATTGGGAGCAACGATTCATATGGATGGATCCTGTTTGTCCGCTATGTTAAAGATCGCTTTTGTATTTGGCGTATTTAATATGGACTTTACAGGCATCGGTACATTTTTAACTGCGATTGGTATTTCCTTGTTGTCCGGCGTGGTAATGAGTGGGATTCCAGGTGGCGGGTTCATCGGTGAGATGGTGATCGTGACGATGTATGGTCTGCCGCTTGAAGCTTTGCCGATTATATCAGCGTTTGGTGTCGTGGTTGATCCACCGGCAACGATGGTGAATGCGACGGGAGATACAGTCGCAAGTATGATAGTTTCCAGGCAGGTAGAGGGGAAAGAGTGGATGGAGTCGGAAACAGCCATTGAATAAAAATAATCATAATGAAAACCGCCTCTTTAAAAAGAAGCGGTTTTGTCATTCTACACCGAAAAAAGAATAAAACGGTTCCTTATTGAGCTCTTTTAAATCTAACTGAAACTTGAACTCTTCCTTTGTTTTTTCATTCATTTGATAAACAACGAAAGGAATGTGATGCTCACTCGCAACTTGTCGAATTCGAGCAGCTATGTTAATGTCTACTTCACTCAAATAGAATGTGTATGTCGTTTCCCGATTATCCATCATTGAGAAGGTCATCTTCCAGAGAAAGTAAGTGTCATCGGTCGGGTCACTTATAGACGCATATTTCACAGTAGGAAGTACGGTAATCTCTTTAATGTTGTCATATGATATGGTTTCTGTTTCGCCTTTCCAACTGTGAGAAAGGAGACCTTGTTCCTCGTGGATTCCGCGATAATCATTCCACATAATATATTGGTAAGAAATAAAACCGAAAACTGTCACGACAGATAGAGCACCGGCTATCCATTTTCCTTTTCTTGATATACCCATGAAAGGAAAGGTAAATAACAACAATAAAAGCATTAGAAAACCGACGGAAAGACCAGTACCTGATGCTTCCGAGGAAGATTCATACAGGATAAAATGCTGATTGGCAAACGTCCTTCTTTTTAATTCTTCATAACCGTCCAATGATAAAAAGAGAGCTGGTACGATGACAAGACAGTAAATGAACCCCCAGATGTAGCGGATCCCGTTCCTCCTGAATCGAGCCCTTCCTATTCGAATCAGTTGTCCAAGTATGTAAAGAGGTAATCCGATTAGAAGGACCCCGACGATGGCCGCATTTAAATCCGATGAAATGTCTAGAAGTGCTCCAAGAGATAGGAGCAAACTTAAGATAACTAGAAACATCCCTACTGGCTTATTCATCGTTCCACCTCCCAATAATACAAATATAATCTGTCTTAACTCTCAAGCAGACGTAGACGATTCCCTTTGGGTAATATACGATCTATTGGCAACTCGGTTTCACAAAACATTGTACAAAAAGAAAGTACCTATGAGCTGTCCTTTGAAGAACAACTCCCATAGGTACTTTTGTCGTTTTAGATTTGATTTGCATGCAAACGGGCAAATGTCCCGCCTTGTTCCACAAGCTCCGAATAGGTCCCTTCTTCTTCAATCCCGTTCGGTGTGACTACGATCACCCGGTCAGCATTCCGAATCGTCGTCAAGCGATGGGCGATGACAAGTGTCGTACGGTTCTCGGACAGTTCTTCTAGTGATTGTTGAATGATCCGTTCGGTTTCTGTATCAAGTGCGGACGTCGCTTCATCCAAAATGAGGATCGGCGGATTTTTCAAGAACATACGGGCTATCGCAAGACGCTGTTTCTGACCGCCAGATAATTTTAGCCCACGTTCGCCAATTTGCGTTTCATAGCCATCTGGCAGATTGGCAATGAACTCCTCTAAATGAGCCCGTTTAGCTGCTTCGTAAATTTCTTCATCGGAAGCTGCGAGATTGCCATAGGCGATGTTTTCCTTCACCGTTCCTGTGAACAGGAACACATCTTGCTGAACAATACCAATTTGGCTGCGAAGCGACCGCTGCGTCATGCGGCGGATGTCGAGCCCATCAATTTCGATTCGGCCCTCATTTACGTCATAAAATCGTGGGATAAGGGAACAGATCGTCGTCTTGCCAGCACCTGACGGACCGACAAACGCTACTGTTTGTCCAGCTTTGATTGAAAGGCTAATATTATTCAAGACTGGTTTGTTATTGTCATACCCGAAGGTGACATTAGTCAGTTGGACATCACCATTCAAATGGGGGACATCGATCGCATCTGGAGCATCTTTAATTTCTGGCTCCTGGCTGATTAACTCCTGAAAGCGAGAAAATCCTGCCATCCCTTTCGGGTACAATTCAAGCAGAGCACTGATCTTATCAATCGGTTTCGTCAAGATATTAACAAAAAGTATAAAGCTGACAAGTTCGCCGTATGTAAGTTTTTCATTAATAAAGAACCAGGCCCCGACAACAAGAACGATGAGTGTCATAAGCCGGGTGGACATGTAAATGGACGATGTGGTCCATGACATCACTTTATAAGCGACAAGTTTTGCTAAACGGAAATTGCCATTGTCCCGGTTAAAACGCTGCATCTCGAAATCTTCATTTGTGAAAGATTTTACAACACGCGAGCCCGAAACAGAGTCTTCGACACGTCCGTTGACTTCCGCTATTTTGCCATACATATTATGCCAGGCTGCGTTCATTTTCTTATTGCAGTAGGTGACGATAACAATAAGCAATGGCACCATGACAAGCGTGATTAAGGCAAGTTCTGGATTTATAGTATACATAATACCGAATGCCCCGGCGATAGTCATTACAACGATGAATGCATCTTCCGGACCGTGATGGGCAAATTCCCCAATATCAAACAGGTCTGTCGTAATGCGAGTCATAATATGGCCCGTTTTTGTATTATCAAAAAATCGAAACGATTGTTTTTGGACGTGTTCAAACAATTCCCTCCGCATATCCGTCTCGATATTGATGCCGAGTTTATGGCCGAGATAGCTTACGATATACTGTAGAACAGTGCTGAGGCAATATACGAGCAGCAACAGGATGCTGACTGTTGTTATACGTCCCCAATTGCCGGACGGTAGCAGGGAATCGATGAACCACTGGACTGCCAATGGAAAAGCCAGTTCAAGCAATGCAACGAAAACAGCACTCGAAAAGTCGATGATGAACAAACGCCGATGTGGTTTGTAATAAGAGAAAAATTGTTTGAGCATGAATGATTCCTTTCTTAGTTAACGAGGCGACTCCAACTCTTCGTCGCGTTTATAGTTATCTAGACAAGTTTTGCAGATGCAGGTCTTTCGGATTTCTTCTTCCGGCACTAGCAAAAAAATGCCTTCCGGAAAGGTTTTGTCAGTACACCAGCACGACCCGATGGATTTATCCTGATTATTGCAGCAGTGATTCGGGCCCTTGCAAATCGGGCAGAGTTCCGCCATCTATTCTTCCTCCTTTTTCATTGCGGTGAAATTCTTCTCAGATGCAGAGAAGAGTATTGTCAGGATCTACATCCAGAAGATGTATTCCCTAATCCTTGTACTAGTCTACCATTTTTTGCAGAAGATTAGTGAGGAAACCGAAACAAAAAAACTGCCACCGAAGCAGCAGAAGTGTTTTAATAAATTCAAGTTTCCGTATGGAGCGTCTTACCTGAAAGCGATTTATGACGATGGAGCCAATGAATGATAAGTTCAGCCACTAGTACGCTATACGCTGCATGACTGAGCGTCCAATAAAGCCAGGCTTCCACATCATTGGCTGCGGGTGGTTTATCGGACAAGGCTGTCAAGAAATATAAGATGCCGCTGCCCGCCGTATAGGTGAGAAAGTAGGGGAGTATGCGCTTTTGCAGATGAACAAAACGCAGTATGAAATAAAGACCGACAACACTGGCGATACAGAAGACAAAATGAAAGGCAATCCCAATAATTGGATATGATTCCCATTTACTTAGAATTGGGATATAATCGACATTATATAAGAGGGTGTACGCTTTATTGCCCGTGGCGACATATACTAGTTTCAAGAGACCGGCAAGTAGAACGCCGGCTAGAATACCTATGATTACCAGCCTACTGATTACCTTCAAAATGAGTCACCTCGCCATTTTTTTGTATTAAATTCCCATAAGAAAAAATAGTAAACATACAAAAGGAGGTAGAGTTTATGGAAAATGCTTATAAGGAATCATTCGACCGTTTTGCCATATATCTGTTTGCTTCCTTTTTATCGCCCGTATTATTCGCCGTGTGCTTCGCTTTTTATTCACAACTAACTTTGGACAATTCCTGGACCTTCTTATCAATATTCATCTTGGCTGCTATTTTTACCTTTCCAATATTTTTGGTTGGTGCCTTTCCTATTTCCCTGTTTCTCGACTTTTCTAACAGAGGAAAATCGATGTCAGTTTGGATGAAAGGTATATGCTATGCTTGTAGCGGAGGAGTTATAGGTTTAATTGCAGGGATCTGGGTATTCGGAGCAAGTGAGGAATTCACGTATCTGTTAGCAGCTGTTTATGGCGTCGTTGGGGGACTGCTTCATTTCTTCGTTTTGTTTTTCTTAAAGAGAATCTTTCGGTAAGAGAGTCATAAAGAATTTATTTTCGAATGAAAAAGCATTCCGTCCAAGGAAAGACGGAATGCTT
>NZ_JBPVIR010000020.1:0-9655 GCF_057373025.1 Sporosarcina sp. AD_1 | reverse complement strand
AAAGTGACTTTGTCTACAGTCTGAAGCATTCCGTCCAAGGAAAGACGGAATGCTTTTTTAATATTATATGAGAGAAGGGATAGCAGCCTGCTTCTTAAATAGGCACAAAAGTCAAGCCGGAAAGTGTTTTGTTAATTACTTGCTCGGCATCCTCTGCCCAGCTGGATTTCTTCTCGATTGGGGCATCCTTGTCGACAGGTTTCTGGAATTGCTCCAAACCCGTCACAGTTAGAACAGCGCTTTCTTCTTCGTCGAGCCCGATGTTAAGAATGTGTTTAATGATAAACGGTTTCTTAAAAAGCAAAAGGGCGTCTTGCTGATCCAGTTCACCTTGAATGACATCGAAAGGACAGCGCAAATAAATGGTCACACCACCCCGCTTGTACAATATTTTATCAAATAATCCATTGTCATAATCCCAGTTTCCCAAGATTAATCCCTGGTCTCCGAAATGATCGCATATTTCCCCGTAATATGCCTGCTTGCCTTCCAGTTCTGTTTCTGTTAAAAATATCAAACTAATCCATCCCTTCGTTTGCTGTTTCTTCCGTCTTTACCCAATTGATAGGTTTATAAACTGCTAGCTTGGTAGACGTCTTTCACATAACTAAAAGAAAGAGAGGATGTAGATGTTCAATACGGCGTGGTTGCGTTATGATAGGAGGAAGAAAAGTATATAGGCCAAAAGGAATGAGTAAGATGACATTCAAAGAGAAACGAACAGTGCAAATTTTACAAGCGGCTTATAAAGTGTTTGTAGAAAAAGGATTTGAGTGGGCCACCATGCAGGACGTGGCAGAGGAAGCGGGGCTCGGTGTCGCCACTGTGTTCCGTTATTTTCCAAAGAAGAACAAACTAATTATCGCGGTGATAGTCAAGCTATTGCAGGAGAGGCTGGCTTCCTTTGAGCGAATATATGAAAATGAAGGAACCTGCTACGAAAAATTTGAAATGCTGTTGAATCATTTCATTAAAGTGAGTGACTCCGTGCTTTGGAATGATATGAAGCTGCTGGAAGCGTTCGAAACGTATGCTGCATTTGCACAGGAACCGCTTGAGGATATTGCAGACTACCACCAGGCATATGCGAATATTACCAATGTTATTGCGAAGATTATTGAGGAAGGTAAGCATGACGGCTCCATACGTCCCGAAGTGGCAAATGCGGACACACTGGGGGCCATCTCGAATATATTTGGCTTGTTTACACGAAAGCTATCCTTCTTTGAAAGTGTCCAGATGGAGGATATGGTCATTTTGCCGATTGAACAGGCCTTGAGGATTCGGGATATCTTCCTCGACTATTTGAAACCAGTGAATTGATAGGATGGGGGCATGGGAAATTGAAGAAACTTACACGTTCTGCAGTCTCTTTACGGAGATTGGTCATGGAAGATTTTGAAACTGTAACAGAGTGGAGCCGGGATGAGCTGTTCTGTTTAGCGAATGGTTGGGAAATCAATCGGCAACCGGAGGAGATGCTCAGCTGGTGGACACGATGTGTAGAAGGAATCTCTGAGGATTTTATTCGACTGGGAGTGGAATACGAAGGCCAATTAGTCGGTTATGCGGATTTAGTTATAGGCAAAGAGGAAAGCGCTGAATTGGGCATTGCTATCGGTAATCGAATGGTCTGGGGAAAGGGGATCGGCGTCTTGGCAATGCAATTGTTGATGGAATATGCAATGAAAGAACATGGCATTCGTTTGTTTCATGCAGAAACACATGAATCCAATCAACGAGCCCGCCGGATGCTGGAGAAGTTACGTTTCCAGGAAGTAAGCCGAAATGGAATGGAAGAACATAACGAGGTCAGCCGTTTATTGCAATTTTCGTTGGATAATAACGATTAGAAAGAGGGAAACCGGTGTGCATCGGTTTCCCTCTTTTTGACTTGAAAATAATTGTTCTGTTAAGACTTGTTAACCTACTCGAAATGTTAGACGGTAACGCCTTCAATTTCGTTAATTTTGGCAGCAATCGCTTCAGTCAACTGTTGAGCGGTTTCTGGCACAAAGTTCTTTAGAATCGTATTAATCATCGCGCCCATCATGCCGCCTGCCGTAATATCCAAATGGCCAGTCATACGTGTCGCTGTATCTGAGATTTTTTCCGCTTCGAAATAGCCGCCTCCGGTGAAATTATCGGAAAGACCTTTCAAGTCAAATGTGACTTTCGATGGTTCGATCCATTCTTGAATGTCAATTTGGAGCTTGACGGTTTTCTTCATGAAGCCCAAATCTCCTTTGAATTTCCATGTAGATTGCTTCTCGCTTAAAATTTCGTGCTCAATATATCCAGGAACAAGAGGCGCCCAGTTGTTCATGTCGCTTACAAAGTTCCAGATGTTTTCGATAGGTACTTGCAATTCTACTGTATGTGTTCCGTTTGGCATGTTCATTCACTCTTCCTTTTGTAATTATAAAGCTAATGCTTCCGCTTCTTTGATTTCACGTGCTTCCTTGGCGCCGACTTCCTTGCCGACGATATAGCCCATTGTCATGGCTGGTCCGATCGTGCCGCCTGCACTTGTATAGACTGGCCCTAAAATACCCATTGCGGCGTTGCCCGCTGCGTACAGACCATCGATGACATTCCCGCGGAGGCTGATGACTTCACCTTTTTCGTTGATGCGTGGTCCGCCATTTGTTCCTAGGGCACCGAGGTGGACAGGTATTGCATAGAAAGGACCTTTTTCAATTTTTCCGAGGTTCGCTTCGGCGTTTCCACCGCCTCCAAGAATGTTCTCAAAGTGGGTTGTCCCACGATTGAAGTCTGGATCTACCCCGTTCTCCACATGTTCATTCCATCGGGCAACTGAAGCTTCTAAACCGTCTGGGTTAACACCGATTTTCTCCGCCAGCTCACGTAAGGAGTCTGCGCGATCGACCCACTCAGGAGCCTCTTCGCCAGGCATCATCGTGATAATCATTTGGGAATCCTTCAATTGCTGATCAAAGATCATCCAGTTTGGTGCTTCGTTCGGATATTCAAGTGCGACAGGATCGTACTCAAAGAACGAACGGGGCAGGTCGTTGTATGTAGTTCCTTCGTGTGCAAAACGTTTTCCGTGCTTGTTAACGATAATACTGTTTGGACCAAAACGGCCGCCGCCTGTCTGATTCATGATATGGTCTTCGTATTCAAACGTTGGATCTTGCATCGTTGGATAATACCAAGCCTCTGACATGTTGCCGAGTGCGGCACCCGCCTCCATTGCCATAATCAGTCCGTCGCCTTCGTTGCCAGGAGGGGACATTGGGTGGGTGACATGACCCTTCAAGAATGTCTTTATCAATTCCTGATTCCATTCAAAACCGCCGGAAGCGAGTACGACGCCTTTCCGTGCGCCGATGAAGATTTTTTCTCCATCCTTCTCAGCGACGACTCCAATGACCTTGCCTTCATCATCAAGGACAAGCTCTTTACCTGGTGTGTTCAGTTGGATATCAATACCGCGATCAAGGGCACCTTTTAATAACGCACCAATCAGTGAGCGGCCCATAGTGACAATATTGTTTTCCATCCGCTCCGCAATTTTCATGAAATCGATTCCGCCTACTGCGCCGCCTTCTGCAAGTGTAAGTGGAGGAAATACAGGGTTTTGGCGTACGAGCGGTCCCCATTCACCAACTTGGTTCAAGTAGAATGGTTCCGGATCTAATGATCGCGTACCGTTTTTCAACGCTTCCGGAAGGTGTCCGTAGTATTCGGAATAGCCCTTTGGCGTCGCAAAACGGACGGGTGTATTTTCATGTAAATAGTCGATCATGACGTGGCCATTGTCGACGAAGAGGTCAATAAACTTTGGATCTGGCTCTTTTCCCTGCGTGAGCCTTTTAATAAATGTAATTGCGGATTCACGGTCATCCTCAATTCCCGCTTCTTGCATGTAACGGTTCATAGGAATCCAAGGTACACCGCCTGAAAACGCAGTCGTCCCGCCAACTTGATGAGTTTTTTCCAGCATTAACACTTCTGCACCTTGATCTGCTGCCAAAACAGCAGAGACAAATGCGGCACCTCCAGTACCGAGTACGACGACATCGACTTCGCGATCCCATGTTGCCGGTCTTTTTGCAGGCATAACAATTCCCCCAATTCTTTACTATTCTAGTTTTTTCATAAATGATAGTAACGCTATCATTAGGTACAGTGTACTGCATCATATTCAGTAAAATCAACAAGAATTTGATAAAATTTACCTAGTTTAATATAAGTATATAGACTTATAAGATAAGTAAATTTGATTTTTTCATACAAATCGATATTTATTGAACCTGTTTTGAAACGGTGGTAACAATGGATAAAATGTGGAGGATTGGACAGCCTAACAAATAGGGAGGAGATTGAATTATGTATTCTGGAGAAGGCAGTTATGTAAAAGGTTTTTTTGTCAAATGGCTGATGACACTCGCTATTCTTTGGATCATCTTGACTGGCATTTATAACGTCCCTATTGTGAGTACTCTATTGATCAGTATCGTTGTAACCGGCATAGGTTATGCAGCGGATATCTTTATCATGCCTTTCCTCGGAAATCCGCTGGCAGCAGCAGGGGACTTTGTTTTAAGTGCAGTGATTATATGGGTAATGGGTTTCTTTCTGTTTCCAGTGACAGACAGACTTTTGCTCATATCCATCATTAGCAGTGCAGTACTAGCGTTAGGCGAGCTTGCTTTCCACCGTTATATGGCCACGAGCGTATTTGATCAAGAGACGAACTCGGAGCCATGGGCGGATAATCATCCGTACTTTGATTATGACCGGAATTTGCGTGCGGAGTTCGGTGAGGAATTTGATTTGGACGAAATGCGCCGTTCCCATGAAGAACGAGAGAAAATGAAAAAAGAAGATGAAAAAGAGAACCCGTAAAATTGGCGGGTTCTCTTTTTGGTTAATGGATTTTTGGCAGTGCGGGCGTTTTCTGTTTGGCGTAGCGCATGGATACGATAAAAAACAAGGCAGCACTGAGGAAACGAAGTGCAGAATTGATATACATGGCCATATCGACACCAAGATGTTCCAAAAGCCATATGCCAATTTGCGGCGCAATAAATGCAACAAGTGACAGCAATACATTGTATGTTGTAATGCAATAGGTTCTCACCTGTTCCGGCGATTGTTCTAACAGAAGATTGAACAATAACAATACTACCCCAGCGAGGAAGAAGCCGGATGATGTTTGGATTACAGTAATATAATACAAATTCGTGGACAAAACAGTCAAAAATGGCGTGGTTGCCATCCCAATGGCGGCGTACACAAAGACAAGCGTATTAGATTGCCGATCTGCCCATTTCTTCCAAAGAGGAAAGGAAAGAAACTGGGCAAGCATACTGCCGACCGAGAACATACTGATCCAAAAAATTGTCGCTCCGACAACCCGGACATGATAAATATTAAAAATTCCCCATGCCATTTGCCAAGCAAAGTTGAAAAATAAAGCAGCGATCAAAAACCAAACATAATTCGAGTGCCGGAAAATAGACCAGTCCATTGTTTTATTTTTCTTCATCGGTCCTTCTTTTTTCACAACAGGTTCCTCATGCTTCAGAAGCAGGAAGACTTCCAGCATACCGAAACAAAATGCGATTCCGAAGAGCACTTGGTAGGCGGTCGCATTGGAAGACGCATCTTTCATGATCAATCCGATCAGTAGGGTAGATACCAGTCCCACGATCGTTAGAAGCCGATTTCGGTCACTGAAAAAAGAGCCGCGATTTGATTCCTCGACCAACCCGCTGATGAACGTCTGCCAACCTATGTTCGCGACAGTATTCGGCAAACTCATGAGTGCAATGATGACAAGGAAAATCCAAGCCTGTGAAGGGGTTGGAAAATAAACCGTCATGATAATCAAAATGAACAACAGCCGTGCAAACAAAACCGACATCGCAACAAGTCTTTTCTGTGCAATGGCCCGATTCAGCAAGATGGCGGCTGGAATCGTCATAAGCAACGCCATGAGCGGAGGGAGGGAACTGATCAGCCCAACCTGGTAATTGGTCGCCCCTAAAATTGTAATTGCAAAAATAGGGAAGAAATTGTTGGAAAAGTTTAACGCAATAGTCGAAGCCATTCCATGGTAAATACTTATTTTCTCATTATACGTCCGCATGCTGCATCTCCATATTGGTAATTTAGTCAATTAACTCAATAGAATTATAACGCTGATTTTCCGGAAAACAAGAGTTTCTTGGATTGAAATGATTTATTGTTGAACACTGAAATTTAATATCAGAAAATTTTTTAGTGGAATGTGGAGTTTTTTGTGTATAATGTTGGAAGTATGACAATTTGCTGATAATAGGAGAATTAGAAATGAATAGTTCACATCTTTTGAAATGTTTTGGTTTTGAACTGTCAGAAGAGCAAGATAGCATATATGCATTTTCACCTGTATATAAAGTTGACAATAAAATAGTAAAACGAACACAATATCCGATGGAAAGCGCAATAAATCTTATCAAATACACCACCTACTTAAAGGATGCAGGCATACCTATTGTGACACCGGTAAACCTTCAGACCAGCAACCCGCAACAAATAGAGGAAGAAGTATACATATGTTATCCCTATATTGATGGCGAAACTTATCGAGGTGAACAAACAGAGATAAAGCAAGCTGGTGAGCTTCTTGGTGAGATTCATTCATTGTCTTCAAAAGATAATGCGTTTAATTTAAACAAATATGATGTGTTTGATTTTACTCATGAGGAAGTTGATGAACACTTAAAAGAAATCGCTAAAAATGCTGCTACTTGGAACATTGATTTTGATATGCAATGTTTACGAAATCGGTTATTTACAGCGGTAGAAAATCAAGAAAAACTAAAGAATGCTTCGTTAATATGGATAGAAACGCCTCACGACTTTAAAGCAAATAATTTAGTATTCACTAAAAAACCTATAGTAATAGATCCCGATAATGCGAAGTGGATTCCACGTATATTTGACTTGGCTCTAGCTTTATTATTATTTCATAATGAACTCTCTTCAGCGCCAAATAGGGTATTTACGCCAATAGAATGGCAGCTCTTTCTCGAAGGTTATAATGTACATCAAACCTTGACATGGAACGAAAAAGAAATGTGGCAAGCAGGTTTAATACATGTATTTTTAGATGAAGTCATGTGGTTGTTAGCTGAAGTACAGGAAGATTGGCTGCGAGTTGAACAAAGAGAGTTGTTTGTGAGTTTATTAAATATGATTACGAACGCTGAAGAGTACAGGCTGATTTAATCAAAATTCACTGAAAAATAATTTGAGTATTGATAAGACTAAAATACTTTAGGAGGTACAAGTCCAATGGTAAAACACCAATAATCCGAGAAAATCCCTAGTCTATCGCACTTAGAATATACATGTAGATTTTCTCGTTCAAAAAAATAAGAATTGAGGAGACAGAACATGTTAAAAAAATTAAGTGACACCATATATTATTTGCCGAATCAAGATGATAAAGAACGGCCGACATTAGGACTAATTTGCGGTGAACAATACAGTTTGCTAATAGATGCTGGCAATTCAACTAAGCATGCGAAAATTTTCGTAAATGAAATTGAGAAGTTAGATGTACCGCCAGTCAAATACTTGGTGATCACTCATGCACATTGGGATCATTTTCTAGGTATGAGTGAAATGGATGCTACGATCATCGTTAACAGGCAGACAAATAGGCGCTTAAAGCAATGGCAGACGTTTTCCTTTGATGATCAATCCCTCCAACATTATGTTAATAGTAATGAAATGAATGATTTTTGCCGAAAAATCATTCAGGAAGACATACCTGATCGAGATCGTTTTACTGTGCCGTCTCCCGATATTATATTTGAGAATACTCTCACGATTGACCTGGGGAATAAAGTATGCCATCTCGAACAAATAGTAAGTACGCATACAAACGACTCTACCATCGTGTATATTCCGGATGAAAAGGTGATTTTTTTAGGTGACAGTGCTTACGGAACGACCACAAATTCTTTATATCATTTCAAACAATCATTGTTGCTGCCTATGATTAAAGATATTCAGAAATACGACGCAGAATGGTTCTTGCTCGGACATGAATCGATCTGCGATGTAGAAGAAATGGATACGTATTGGAGAGAACTAACAATGGCAAGCGAGGCCGTGTTGACAAACTCGATGCAAAAATCGATTGACAACTTTACTAAAGCAAATGGACGAGAACCCAATGACAATGAAAAGTTTTTCATTCAAGCCTTCGTAAATGATCGTATTCTTCAAATGAGAAATGATTCATGAATATCACTTGCTTTCTCATAAGATCTTAGTGGAGGTGTCTTTTTTGTGGGAGCAGGATAAATACTTTCAAGTTTCTAATTGATAAATGCTTTCAATTAGGTTATGATGTAGTGAGAATAATTCTCAAGACATGAACTGGAAAGGGTGGCAGGAATGATCCGTCTCATATGGGTTGCGATAATGACTGGAATTGTCTTTGGGGTATCGACGGGATATGCAGTAAATGGTTGGGATATCGAAGGTGCCATGGCCGGCTTGTTATCCATTGTCATACTTGCTGGTGTTTCCACTTTATTTTACGTGAAATATCGGAGAACATTACAAGAAAGCCATTCGTAATAGGATATAGAGAAAAAACATCAGCGCTTGCTGATGTTTTTTTATGGTTATACTAGAAATGGGTCTCATTGATCATTTCAAATTGTGTGTAGATCAGCTACAATTTGTTCTATTGCCTAATGAGTGCAAGATTGACAAGTGCAGGAGGTATTTATGTTTTTTATTGAAGCGAAACGGATCATAGTCGTAATATTCGGCTCTTTGTTATTGGCGATTTCATTAAATTTCTTTTTGATTAACGCTAATGTCTATGCAAGTGGTTTTTCTGGGGCAGCTCAACTTGTATCCAGTATATTAAAGGACCATTTTGAGATTTCAGTGAGCACAGGAATTCTGTTGCTCCTCTTCAACATCCCTGTTTTCATTCTCGGGTGGTTCAAAGTGGGCAGGGGATTTACGATTTACAGTATCGTATCTGTACTATTCGCAACGCTGTTTCTCGAATTGCTACCGGTTTTGTCGCTTTCGGATGATATCATATTAAATGCAGTTTTCGGTGGTGTCATTGCTGGGGTTGGCGTCGGTTTATCGTTGAAGCTGGGTGCTTCTACTGGCGGCATGGATATTGTGGCGATGGTTCTCTCTCGGCTGCAGGATAAGCCGATTGGTACGTACTTCCTCCTACTAAACGGAATCATTATCGTCCTGGCGGGATTTTTATACGAACCCGAGAATGCACTGTATACGATGATCGCCCTGTATGTGACTACAGCAGTGATTGATATGCTCCATACTCGCCATGAGAAAGTGACCGCGATGATCATTACGCGCAAAGCTGATGAATTGCAGAAAGCCATTCATGAAAAAATGGTGCGTGGGATTACAATTCTTCCTGCAAAAGGAGCGTACTCAAAAGAAGACAAAAATATGATGTATCTCGTGATCACGCGATATGAATTGTATGATTTAGAAAAAATTATTAAAGAAGTCGACCCACAAGCGTTCACCAACGTTGTCCAGACTGTCGGGATTTTTGGTTTCTTCCGCAAGGACGGGGAAGACGTGCAAAAGGCAGCGGCGAAATAAAAAAAACCAGCAGACGCTG